>CAYWBJ010000160.1:0-20664 GCA_964456165.1 uncultured Gemmatimonadaceae bacterium
CGGACTATCAGATTCTGCTCGATGGCGCCCTTCCCGAGGCGATGCAGTACAAGATCGAGTTCTCGATGGCGCTCTCCTACTCGGCACAGGGTGAAGATGCGCAGGCGCAGAAGCTGCTCAACGACGTCATTGCCACGGGCGACGAGAGCCTGGCGCGCTCGGCGCGACTTCAGTTGATCTCGATGGCTGAGAAGCAGGATCCGAAGGAGGCCATCACGATCTATGAGGAACTGCTCGCCAGCATGGAGTCGGAGGAGGAGAAGCAGCGGGTGCTGATCCGTCTCGCCAGCGCCTATTTCCGACTTGACCAGTTCCAGAAGAGTATCGAAGCTACTCAGCGCCTGATCGACATGGCGATCGATGTCGAGAGCATCTCGAATGCACTCTTCATCCAGGGCAACAGCTACTTTCGATCGGAGGATTTCCCCAGGGCCATCGAGGTCTACACGTCAATAATCGACAATTACCCGCAGATCGGTTGGGCAAAGAATGCCCTGTTCCAGATCGGCGTCTGTTACCAGCGCCTTTCCGACAACGATCTGAATGCTCTGCCGATCACCTCGAAGTCTTTCGAGACCTACTACACTCAGTACCCCGATGACGAGCGCGCGGTCTACGCTTACTACTACGACGCCTGGGCACGGTATCGCCTCGGCAAGTGGCGCGACGCTGGAAAGGTTTTCGAGAATCTGGCCGGCCGTTATCCGAAGTCGCAGTTCGCTGACGAGGCGCTCTACCGCGCCGGCGATGCGATCTTCAACATCCGTGGCAAAACGGGTGCGGAGAAGGACAGGAACTACGTCGATGCCATGTCGCTTTACGACAAGGTGGTCGGACGGTATCCGCGGTCCAAGTTCGTCGACGATGCGCTCTACAATAAGGCCTGGTGTCTGATTAACCTGGAACGCACGGATGAGGCGATTCCGGTATTCGAGCAGATCGTCGAGAAGCACCACGATGGTCGTTACGGTCCGCGCAGCCAGTTTACGCTGGGCGACTACTACTACGGTCTTAAGGAGTACGATCAGGCAACCGCCAACTACGAGAAGTTCCTGGAAGTGTTCCCTGAAGAAAAGCTCACCACGCAGCAGGACAAGGGGCTGCGGCGCAAGGCGCGCGTGCTGCTCGGCCACCTGGCCGAGATCGATGCCTACAACCTTTACGCGCAGGGCGAACAGCTGTTCGACACCCAGCAATACACGGAGGCCAGAGCGATTTTCCTCGACGTCCAGGAGAAGTATCCGCAGAGCGACCAGGCGGTGAACGCCGCGGTCAACATCGGGGCTTCGTACATGGCTGAGGAGGAATACCGCAAAGCCGGTGATATCTTCCAGGGGATCGTCGAGAAATACGATAAGGAAACTAAGTATCAGATTCAGGTCGATTTCGCCAAACAGCAGCTGGAAGTCATGACTGAGGCGAGAGTGCTGTAACGCCATTCTCACAGATCTACGACGAATGCAGAGAAAACTGCCAATCCCAACAAGGAGGGATATTGGACCATGTTAGAATTTTTTCGTGACGGCGGACCTTTCATGTGGCCACTGGGCCTGTGGTCGATCATGGCGCTAGCCTTCTTTCTCGAGCGGGTCTTCACCTACGCGAGGATGCGGTCTGAAAGCGAGTTGGCCGGGGTGACAAACGACATCACCAGCCGCATCGACTCGGGCACTTCTTTCGAGCAACTGCGCGAGTACTGCGGTGAACTGGGCAAGCTGGAAGGGGAGGTCTTCGCCGAGGGCATCGAGCGTTTCGAGCACCTCTCGCGTGAGCTGCGTTCCATGGAGGAGATGCGGGTCGAGATGAACGGCACGGTCGAACGCGCCGCCATGGGTTATCTTGAGCGGTACCTCTCGGTCATCAGCTTCGTCTCCACCTCGGTAGTGCTGCTGGGACTGCTGGGTACGGTAAATGGTATGATAAACGCGTTCGAGGGTATCGCCGAGAAGGGACTTGGTGAACCGACGATCGTCGCAGCCGGTATTTCTGAAGCGCTGATCACGACCGTTACCGGTCTGGTGATAGCGGTGCCTTCGCTGGCCATCTACAGCTACTTCAGCACGCGGGCATCCGGAAAATCCATCCAGTTCGAAGCGTATGGTCATGGCTTCGTAGACGCGCTATTGCGTCGCTGGCAGGGTGGGCAGACGGCCTAAATTGGGAGCCAGACACTCCCTCTTACCTGGAGGCACTAGTTAAGAAATGGCAGCTCAGACAAAAAAAGACGAACCGACGCTCGATCTGACGCCGATGATCGACGTCGTGTTCCAGTTGCTGATTTTCTTCATGGTGACGGCCGTGTTCGCCATCACGCCAGGTCTGGACATCAAGCTTCCCGAGGCCGAAGAAGCACAGGCGCCGGAGAAGGAGAACCTTTTCATCGTGGTGGACCAGGACGGTAACATGAAGTTGAATCACAAGACGGTCACGTTCGCGACGCTTAAGGATGAAATCCAGACCAAGCGCGAGATTCTGGACAACACCACGATGATAATCATCCAGGGTGACGAGCGGTCAACCCACGGGCAGATCGTCCAGATCATGGACATCGCCCGGCAGGTGGGTGTCGTCGATCAAGTAATCGCGACCGAGCCGCAGAGGGGCGACTAAGACCGTTGGAAAGTCCCGGCGACGGCAATGGAGCGCTAGGGCTGGAGAGTATACCCTTCACCTAAACGAAGGCGAACGAAGTCGTGACCGAAGAAAAAAAGCTACTGTATTCCGTATTCGGGCTTGCTCTGCTTATTCACGTGGGCTTTGTTGTGTCCGAGTGGATTGCCTATGCGTTTGCCGTGTCCGCCCTCGGATTGCTCCTGTTTGCACTCTACAAGGCGACCACGGGGCAGCGCATGGGTATGGCCACTGCATTCGCGATCGCCCTGATCGGCCATGGTGGCGTGTTCGGCTATTACTACCTGTTCGGGGCCGGTATCGAAGAGGAAGAGCAGCGGATGATCCGCTTCCAGGCGCCGCCACCGATACTGCAGAAGAACTTCGACCTGGCAAAACGGCCGGAGATCTCCGAAGTGCAGATGGAGATGCTTGCATCGCTGTCGCCGCCCGACCTGCCGACCGACATCTCGGCTATCGCCGACGTGAGCGCGGTCGGTAGCGACCTCCTGGGGGCTGTGCTGCCCGGAACGGCGACCCTCGGGGCCTTCAGCGGCGCCAAGGCAGAGGAGTTGAGCTTCGACCAGGTCGAGATGGTGAGTCTCTCGGAGACCGCCAGCCCGGTTCAGGAGACCATGAGCCTCCGCCAGGAACTGCTGAATGTCGAGGACCTCGACATTGGCCGCTACCAGGCGGTGATCATCCAGGACCCGGAAGACAAGAAGGCGATACGTGGGTTCTTCAACATGACCATCATCGACTATGACGTCGCGGACAAAAACCGCGATCGGTTCCCAACCGCGGCCGAAGAGTTGATGCGCTTCATGCGGGATCACACCAAGATCAAGGCCAAGATTCAGGGCACCACGGTTGAGTTGAGCGACACGCGGATCCTGAGCGCTCCCTTCCTCTATATGACCGGGTGGGACGCTATTTTTCAGATCAGCGAGACGGAGAAACAGAACCTTGGCAACTACCTTAAGGCTGGTGGATTTCTCTACGCCGATGACATTCGTCAAAGCGATCCCGACAATGGTCTGACCGGTCAGAGTCCCGGCGTAGAAGGCACGCCGTTCGACCGCCAGTTCAAAGCGTTGATGAAGGATCCGGAGGTTCTCGGCAGCGATGGCGGGAAGTGGCAGAAGATCCCCAAAACGCATCCCCTGTATTCCAGCTTCTGGAACTTCCCCGACGGTCCGCCGATGGGTGGAGCTCCGGGCGGCAACGTCTTCGACCTCGAGATGCTCGAACTTCGCGGTCGAGTCGTCGTCGTTTTCAGCGATTTGAACATCAGTTGGTACTGGGGAGACAATTATGCTGACGCCGAGCGCGAGCGAGGTCTGCAGTTCGGTGTAAACCTTATCGTTTACGCTCTCACTCAGCCGGGTGGCATCGCCAACGTGAGCCAGTTCTCGCAGTAGATCACCGCTGTTTTATATAGACAGGGCCCGGGGGCATGATGCCTCCGGGCCCTTCTTTATTTCGTGTACAATTAGGCTTGAATGACCTCAGCGGGTGTAAACGCCGCCCTTGACGGCGGCCCAGGCGACTGCTTCTACCTGCGTCGTGCTGCTGGCTGTCGTGGTTCTGCCTGTACCATCCGCTCCTGGGGCGGTGCCCGGGGTGCCCAGTTCTGAACTCTCGGGATCCCAGCCGGCGGCCTCCTCGGCCGTCGTCCAGCTCTTGGCACTGCTGCCGTCGCCGTGCAGCATCACCCGCACCATCGATCGCTTCAGGCTGTTGTCCCCGCCCATCGGCGATCCCGTTCCGTCATCGGCTATGTCGATTACGGTCGAGCCCAGCGCCGGGTCGCCGTCGTACAGAAAGAGCTGGAGCCTGGAGTTGGGCAACGAGACGGCGGTATCGACCAGTTGCGGTTCCGCGTGCAGTCGGGAGCGTTCGTCGTTTGCTTTGAAGTTCGAGATCAGGAATACGCCGCCGGCCGCGATGTTTCCCTCAGGGATGACGACCATTGTTTCGATTTCTTCACCTAACCTGCGAGCGATCGTCCAATGACTTAGGTCGATGCTGATGGCGCCAGTGTTGTGCAACTCGATCCACTCGTCAGAGCTGGAACCGGTACTCCCCATCCACATCAGCTCGCTGAAAACGACCGACCCGGGATTGGCCGCATGCGTTCCGGTTGCTAACGCCAGCAGCACTCCGCACAGGGCAACTCTCATGACACCCTCCTTAGTATGGGTTTGATCTCAGCCAGTGCATTCTGGCCGAGTGCTGCCCGGTCGTCGCAACTGTCGTGCCGAGAGATAAAATTACGTGTAACTACAAGTAAATAAATATGTTTATGTGAATGGATAGGACTGTCTGTCAGCGGGCGCTGCGGGTGCTGGCCTATCCGTCCGCGTGTGGGGTACGATACACGCAGGCATCTGCCGGGCGAGGCCGGTGTGGAATGTCCTATTCGTACTGGCGGGCAAGCACGTGGCTGATTGCCCGGAGTGCCTGACTGCGCACGGCGGCATCGCCATGGGTCGCAGCGACTTGCTCTAGTATCGGGACACTCGACTTGTCTTTCACCTGCCCGATGGACTTGACGGCGCGCAGAGCCAGGGCGGAGCTGTTGTCCGGATCCTGAAGGACGGCACTGAGGAAGCTAATCTGCTGCTCGTGTCGCTTCTCGGGGGCGGTTGCCGGCACGATCGGCTCTCTCCCTAGGCGGTTGTCCACGGCGATGTTGGTTGCCGCGATCGCCCTGCCAACCTGTCCGCCCTCGGCAAGCGAGACGGCGCCGAGGGCTGCAATCGCCCTGAGCCTGATCGTTTCCGGCTGTCTCTTGTTCAACGCCGTCCGACCGAGGGGGGTGACGGTGGCCGGGGTCCCCAGCGTGCGCAACATCTTTACCGAGGCTAGGCGCAGGCGCTGGCTGCTGTCGTCGAGGTTGCGGTCGAGGAATGGGACCGGGTTCAGCAGATCCTTCTTCCCTGCCTCCCAGAGAGCTTGAGTCGCCCGCAGCCGGACGTGAAGATCTGGTTCGAATGCCTCGTCGGCGGCATTGCCCAGGGCCTGCAGTGCTTCGCGGTAGCCGGGGTAGCGCTGGAAGGCAATGGTGCGGAGAGCGCGAACGAGCTCCAGGCGGATGCCCGCCGATCGTTCGTTGGCGAGGGCCTGCTGCAGCAGGCGAACGCTCTGAGGCTGGCTGGCCCGCCCCAGGCCGATTGCGGCCTGCCGGCGTATACCTTGGTCCGGACTCTGCAGTTCTTGTCCAAGGCGCTGAATATTCCTGTCCTGGGCGAACAATGTTCCCGGGAAGGTCAATAGCGCCAGAGTGATCATCAGCGATCTCATCTCGCGCTGGGAAGCAATTTACATGCCATGTTCTGTCTGCAGGGCCTGGTGTAGTCGCGATTGAAGGCCGGCGAAGCTGCCATTGCTCATGAAGATCACCAGGTCGCCCGATTCCAACTCCTCTGCGAGATGGGCAAGGAGCTCGCGGGGATCTTCGATATGCCGGGCGGGTGTCCCCCGGTTCGACAACCTCGCGGCCAGGCGGCTTCCCGAGAAGGGTTCGTCGTCCCGAGACCGCTCCGGCCGCGGGACGCGCCCGACAACCACGTGATCGGCGGGAGCAAAGGCCTCGAGGTATTGCGGCTCGAAACGGGACCGGGCATTGGTGGCGCTGGCTGGCTCGAAGATCGCCCAGATCCGCCGGTCGCCATGTGCCGAGCGGAGACCGCTCAAGGTCTCGCCCACAGCGGTCGGATGGTGGGCGAAATCATCAATCAGGAGGATGCCGTCGATGTTGCCGATGATCTCCTGGCGTCGCTTCACGCCGCGAAAGCTGGCGAGCCCGGAGCAGGCGTCGTGGAAGGGAACTCCGGCGTAGGATGCGGCTGCGATGGCTGCCAGGGCGTTGCGGATATTGAACCGGCCCAGCATGGGCAGTGTCGTCCGGCCGATCGGCTCGCCATGCCTGGACACAGTGAACTCGCAGGTGGGGGAACAACCACCCGTGCCCACGCCGTCGACGATATCCGTGGCTCTCCAGTAGGCGCCTGCCTCGAGGCCGAAGGTTTCCACCGGCGCGGGCGAGTCGGGCACCAGCCGGGCCGCCTCGGGGTCATCGCAACAGGCCAGCAGCAGTCCGTTGCCCGGCACCATGTTGACGACCTGGCGGAAGGCCCGACGGATTTCGTCAAGGTCGCGGTAGATATCGGCATGGTCGAACTCGATGCTGTTGACTACCAGGACCTCGGGCATGTAGTGGAAGAACTTCGCGGTCTTGGCGAAGAAGGCGCTGTCGTACTCGTCTCCCTCGATGACGTAGAACTCGCCCGCGCCGAGTCCGAAGGAACGGGGGAAGTTGGCCGGCATTCCGGCGATGAGGAAGGAGGGGTGCAGGCCGCCCGAATCGAGCAGGTGGGCCGTCATTGCCGTGGTCGTGGTCTTGCCATGGGTGCCGGTGATGACGATCGGTCGCCGACCCCGCAGAAAGAGCTCTCGGACTGCCTCCGGCAGGGACATGTACGGAATCCGGAGGTCGAGCATCGCCTCGACCTCCGGATTGCCGCGCGACACGGCGTTGCCGACGACGATCAGGTCGGGGGAAGGGTTGAGATGGCGGGCGTCGAACCCCTTGTGGGCATCAATTCCCAGGCTCTCCAGCAGGGTGCTCATCGGGGGATAAACGTTGGCGTCGGACCCGGTTACCCGGAAACCCTTCTCCGCGAGCATCCCCGCCAGCGCCGCCATTGCGGTGCCGCAGATGGCGATGAGATGGACGTGAGCGGGTGGCAGTAGGTGCATATCGTTAGATACCCTCTCACCCGCTAGGTGTCAAGCGAATCGGTTGCTCCCAGTTGGAGCGACAGTTACATTTGGGTCGAGGCCCGTTGCGTGGCCGCGGACACCCCTTCCCCGGCGCACCCACCCTTGCCGCGGCCGGTTACCCGACGCGCGGCGAAATCGGGGCCTTTCCCATGGCAAAAATCAAGATAAACCCCCTGCTTCTGCTGCTGTCGGGTCTGCTGCTGATCGTCGCGGCAGTCATCGGCCTTTTTGGTGGGCTGTTCTCCTCCCAGGGTGGTGAGGAGAAGGCCGCCTCGTCACCCGAGCCGACGAGCAGGTTGCAGGTGAACGCGACCGCATCCAGCCCTGACGGGGAGGTGTTGAAGAAGCGGCAGCCCCGACTGCAGCAGGAGAAAAAGGAGAAGAAAAAGGACGTGCCGTCGGCCGAAGAGGACGAGGCGGAGATGACGCAAATTCTGCTGGAGCAGATTCGTCGGTCGCCCGACACCCTCGACCTGGAGTGGATCGCCTCTTTTGCCCAATTCGTCAACGATGAAGACAGCTTCCGCAGGTATTTGGACGAGATCAACAGCAAGGGGTTGAAACGGTACGAGAGCTACCTCCGCCGGCTGGAGCGAAACGGATTGGCGCCGACGAGCAATCCCTACTTCTTCCTCGAGGAGGCGAAACGGACACGATTCTCGAGGAAGGGTGCCGCGAAGAAGATGGAGAAGCACGGACTAGAGTGGTTGGCAGCTGCCTACTACAAGGAGCAGATGACGAAAGGAGGCTGGGCGGCGGTCGACGAGGGATTCATGACCGCATTCTTCGAGCAGTCGCTGAGGCTCTACACCGCGCTGGTCGATTCGGCACGTGTGCGGGGGGGCAGGCTGACAACACAATGGCAGGAGGAACTGATCCGCGCACATGAGGTTAGGTTGATGGATTGCTACCTGCGGATCAAGTCGCTGCGACGGAACGCCCTCGAGCCGCTGGCCAACACGAGCGACAGCGCTGCGGTGGCTCAGCTGAATCAGGACAGGATGCAGCGACAGATCAACACCTCGCTGCTGGCGTTGGGACAGTACTATCTCCACGAGGCGGTGAACGAGTCCAGTGACATCCGACGGCTCCGCTACCATGCGGAGCACACCTTCCAGGCGATGGCCATGGCATACCAGCGCAAGCCCTCGGACGAGGCGCTTGCCGCGCTCAGAAAGGTCAATGAGGTCCAGCGTTTGTACCTTTACCGCATGGCCCTGGTCGACTGGAAGAAGGCGAGGGAAGCGGTGGACGAAAGCGACGTGGACCAAGCCGACAACCTTTACTTCAACGCCAACAAGCACTTTCTCCAATGCATGTCCCGTTGGGAAGAAGGCAAGAGAGAAGCCCACGAAGTGGAATTCCGCCGCCTCAAGCAGGAGATCGCCGCCTGGCAGCTCAAGAAGCGGACCGATGCGGCGGCCTCGAGCGGCTGACAGTCACCGTGTGGCGCAACCATCCGGCTCCGCCAGCTTCCACCGCCAAAGCCCGACAAGACCAGGCCTTCCAGGATCTCCTATAATGAGCGCCGAGGGATCAGAGTGAGGCGGATCCGCGTTCTCCACGTCGTGACCCGGCTGGTCCGCCGCGGGGTTCCGCGCCAGGTGCTGGAGATCGCTGCTGGGCTCGACGCCCGGCGGTTCCAGGTGGAATTGCTTGCCGGTCGGGGAGAGGAAGCTGAAGGAAGTCTGTGGGATGAGGCGCATCGCCGGGGTCTCGCGACGACCTACGTGGAGACGCTGGTCCGGCCGATCCGCCCACACCTGGATCTGGCCGCCTACCGGGCGATCGCACGCCAGATAGGCGATGGTAACTACGATATCGTGCATACCCACATCTCGAAGGCTGGTATTCTGGGGCGCCTCGCGGCGTGGCGAGCCGGCGTTCCAGTCATCGCCCATACCTACCACGGCCAGGTCGAGGAGGTGCACGAGAATTCGGCGCGGGGGCTGCTGTTGCTGGCGGCGGAGCGCTGGGCAGCGTCGTACACCGATGCCATCGTAGCGGTCAGCGAGGCCACGGCAGGTCTACAATTGAGCAGGGGCGTCGGCCAGTTCGATCAGTATCAGGTCATTCACAACGGCATCGACACCGACAGCTTCAGAATGCGCATACCGGAGCTGGAGCTGCCAACACCTCTCGCAGGCAGGCGCCTGATCGGGGCGATCGGCAGCCTTACCGAGGAGAAGGGATACGATTTTCTCCTCGAATCGTTCCCACCATTGCTGCGAGAGTTTCCGGACCTGCATCTGGTAGTTCTCGGTGATGGCTACCTGCGCGGTACCCTTCAGGATCTGGCGGTTGCCCGGGGTGTGGGCGACCACGTTCTGTTCACCGGCAATGTGGAAGACGTGCGGCCCTGGCTGAAGCAGTTCGAGTTGGTCGTCATTCCCTCGCGCCGCGAGGGCCTCCCTACGGTTCTGCTCGAGGCCATGGCCCTCGGGCGGCCGGTGGTTGCCGCCGACGTGGGGGGAATCTGCGAGTTGCTGCGGGATGGAGAGAGCGGCGCACTGTTCACCGCCGAGGACGGCAGCGCTCTGCGACAGGCGTCGGCGCGCCTGCTCGCAAACGCCGACCTGCGGCGGTCTTTTGGAAGCGCTGCCCGCCAGCGCGTCGACCAGGAATTCACCCAGCAGCATGCGATTGCCAGGCTCGAACAGCTGTACGAGACTCAACTTCACGCCAAGAACGTCGCGGCATGATCCTGGTGACCGGTGCTACCGGCTACACCGGTCGCTTTCTGGTCCGGTCGCTGGTGGACTCAGGACATGAGGTCCGTTGCCTCGTGCGACCCTCGAGCGAAGTGGAGCAACTGCGCGGGCTGGGGGTGGACCTGGTTGTTGCCGACCTCGGAGGGTCGCTGGCGTCCTATCTGCAGGGCATAACCCACGTCGCCCACGTGGCACCGATCTGGCTTTGCAAGCGAGTGGTGGAAGCCCTTACCACCGAGGTCGAGGCGGCGGTGTTCGTCAGCTCCCTGCGGCGCCTGTCGAGCGTGGCTTCAGCTTCGGTGGAGGCAGTGGCGGCAGGTGAGAGGCTGGTCGAAGAGGCAAGCTGTAGGGTGACCGTGCTGCGGCCCTCGATGATCTATGGCCCCGGCGACGACGGCAATATCAGCCGGCTTGTCCGCCATCTGCGCCGGCACCGCTGGCTGCCCGTCTTCGGGAGCGGGCAGCACCTGCAGCAGCCGGTGTTCGTCGGCGACGTCATCCGTGCCATCGTCACCGCACTTTTCCGGCCCGGAAGTGGCAGCAGCGCGTACGCGGTTGCCGGACCCGAGGCGGTCCCGTTCAATGAGCTCGTCGATTTCGTGGGCGCGGCGGTCGGCACCAGGCCGCGACGGATTCATTTCCCGGTCGTCATGGGTGTGGCCGCGGGCCGCTGTCTCGGAGCTCTGGGTGTCCGGTCGGCGCCGTCGCCGGAGCAGATCAGGCGATTGCAGGAGGACAAGGTCTTCGACATCGAGCCGGCACGGACTGACCTTGGCTTCGATCCGATCAGCTTTGCCGAGGGACTGAGGATGGTTTACGGGGAGGGAGATGGTGGCTGATCTGGCCTGGGGACTGGCCGCGGCTCTGGTGACGTCGATGGTGGTCAATGCGCTCCTGATCCGTTTTGCGGGCGCCTTGGGCACGCTGGATCGCCCGGTCGCACGCAGCTCCCACGATATGCCCCGGCCGACCCTGGGCGGGTTGGGGATCGTGGGCGGTTTCTGGACAGGTCTGGCAGCCCTGGCGATCCTGGAAGTGGGCCCGCTGCCGCCGACGGATGAACTCGTTGCCCTCGGCACTGCAGTGGCACTGCTGCTCCTGTTCGTGCGCGACGATGTCGGCCCCCCTCTCGGAGTTGGACAGAAGGCGACGTTGCAGGTGCTCGCCGCTGCCACCTGGTTGTACGGCGGCTTCGGTCTCGATTCGATCCACCTGCCTCTGCTCGGAACGATCGGGCTGGGTGCGTTGGGGGGCGTGGGCGCGGGCCTCCTGATGGTGGGGTTGTGCAACGTCTACAACTTCATGGACGGAATGGACGGCTTGGTAGCCGTGCACACGCTGGTAGTTGGCTGCCTGATAACCTACCTGTTTTTCCACGTCGGCAGCTCCTGGTGGATCGTCACCGCGGTGCTGGTGGCGGCTACCGCCGGCTTCTGTCTCTACAACCGGCCGCCGGCGCGGATCTTCTCCGGCGATGTAGGTGCCATGTTCCTCGGTTTCATGGTCGCCGTTGCCGCCCTGCACGGGGAGCAGGTGGGGGTGCCCGTCTGGGTGATCGGTCTGCTTCTGGCCTACTTCCTGTTCGACACCGGCTATACCCTCGTGCGTCGGGCTCTGAACGGGGAAAACGTGTTGCTTGCCCACCGCAAGCATCTCTATCAGCGTCTGGGCCACCTGGGCTGGTCGCACGGACGCGTCCTGGTGGCGGTGACGGCCCTGACGCTGCTGCCCGGAGTCGGCGGTGTAGTCATGCTGCTGCACCATCGGTTCGCCGGCCTGACCGCAATTGCCGCCGGCGCGATCCTGGTTGCCGCGACCACGCTCTGGATCGAGGCCAGGGACCGCACTTTTGACTGATCCCGTCGCGTGCCGAGTCGGCGCCACGCTGCTATTCCTGATCTTCTTCACCGCTCCTGCGGCGGCCGGTAGCGTCGATACGCGGCCGAACATCATCCTAGTCACCGTGGACACCTTCAGGCCCGACCACATCGGCTATTACGGCCACAGTCGGGATACTTCACCCCATCTGGACGCCTTCAGCAGGGAGGGGGTGTTCTTTCGCGAGGCTTTCACCACGTCGGCCTGGACCACGCCGGGGCTGATCTCGATTCTGACCTCACTGGATGCTCCGGCGCACGGCGTGGACGTGCGGGGACGGGCGCTGGACCCGGCCGTGGTCACGCTCCCGGAGCGGCTCGCAGCCGCCGGCTATCTGGTTCCCGACATCTTCTTCCTCACCGACCTGCCGAACTTCAGCAACCTCGGCTTCGGGAGCTATCCGGACAGGGATCGGTTCATAGATCAGGACGACGACATCCTTTTCCGCTGGCTCGAGCGGGAGGGACGGGAGGACCGGCCGCACTTTCTCTACTACCATTACCGCGACCTGCATCAGCCGTATGCACCCGGGTCGCGCTACGAGCAGATGTACGTGCCGGCCGCATTCGAGTCAGCCTTCGGCATCTGGGCAGGACTGCACCGCTTCATCGCCCGCGACAAGATGCAGGTGGTCAAGAGCCAGGTGATGCTGCCGCGCGGCACCATGGACTTCGCCGACCGCGACCGACCCTGGGTAGAAGCACTCTACGACGGCGGCATTCGGCGCATGGATGAGGAGTTCTTCGGGCGACTCTATCGCCTGCTGGCGGACCAGGCCGGCAGCAGGTCGACGCTGCTCGTCGTCTCCGCCGACCACGGCGAGGAGCTGCTCGACCACGGACTGATCGGCCATGTGTCGACCTTTAAGGAGGGACGGCTCTACGACGAGATCATCCGCATCCCGCTGATCATGTGGTACCCAGACGTCCTGCCTGCCGGCCGGGTCGTAGAGGAGCCGGTGCAGTGCATCGACGTGATGCCCACGGTCCTCGAACTGGCCGGTCTGCCGGCCGGGGGGAGAGAGCAGGGGCGTTCGCTGCTCCCGCTGATCGACGGTGCTTCGGGTAACTCTCGCCGCCCCCTCTACTTCGAGACCTCTGCTGGAGGGTACACCGCCGATTCGCTGGAGTATCGGCAGCGCTTTCGGGCGGTGCGCACGGAGCGCTTCAAGCTGGTCTATTCCGGCCCAACAGACTCATACGAGCTCTTCGATCTGCAGGCAGATCCGCTGGAGTTGGAAGATGCGGCCGCCAGGTTGCCGGAGGTTGCCGACAGCCTGAGAGGCCTGCTGCGGGACTGGTCCATTTACTCGTACAGGCGGCCCTATCTGCAGCCCTCAGCCGTCAGGGCGGTCGACCCCGCTCTGCCGGCCGATCCGCTGGCGCACGGCCATGGGGCACCACAGATCCTGGCTCCTGCCGACGGCGATACCCTCCACTACGGTGGTGCCGAGCACTCCATTCGGCCGCGTTGGACCGGCCCGCGGCACGGCGCGTATGTGATCGAATACGAGGTCGGGAAAGGCGTGTACCACCTGGAAGGCGAACTCGAGGAACAGTCGGCGTCGCCGACCTACGGTCCCTTCCAGGCCGACTTCTGGAACGCGCTGGTCCTGTACAATCCCTGGCGCTTCAGGGTCTATTACCAGGGTAACCCGGAGGCCAAGAGCCAATGGGTGACCTTTCACCTTGCCCCTTCGGACGCGGGGCGAGCCGTGGTCACAGCCTCCATCCTGCTGGGGGTCGGGCCGGCGCTGGATGCGGTGGGCCGGCACGCTGCCAACATTGCGCTGGGATTGGCGCTGGGCCTTGTCGACCTCGGCGGCCTGGTGGCTCGGGTGTCGCCGGCGGATGCGAGCGCCTACCTGCTGATCGCGGTCATCCTGGCAGCCATCCTATGGCCCCGGCTGCGACTTCTCGGAGTCGAGCGCTGCCGCCGCTGGGGTCTGGCGCTGGCCTACGTCGCCGTAGTCTACTGCACCATTCCGCTGATGCCCGGTATCTGGGCGGCTCTGAGTGAGCACTCCCAGGGTTCGATTGGCTACCTGGGTATTCTGGCCATCGTCGTGCTCGGCATAGTGGTTGCCGGTGGAATAGTGCGCCGGGTCGGGACCGCCTCCTGGCTGCCGTACCTGGTGCTGCTGCTGGTGGCGCTGACCTATGGGTATCTGCTGGCGGTCTTCAGTCGTTTTCCGGCCGAACGTCTCCACCTCGTGGAGTACGGCTTTGTCGGTTTCCTGCTGTACCGCGCGCTCAGTCTCGACCTGGGACGCGGCTCGGCCTACCTCGGTGCGTTCGGGCTTACCGTGGCTGTCGGGATTGTGGACGAGCTGATCCAGCTGGTCCTGCCGCAGCGGTTCTTCGAGCTGAAGGATGTCCAGCTAAATGCCCTGTCCGCCGGATTGGGATTGCTGGTGGTTCGCCTCGGAGAGGGCGGCCGGAGATGACGGTTGGTCTGGCGGTTCGCCTGTTGGACCGGGGCGTCCAGTTGGGAATTCCCGCCGTGGCCGTGCTGGTCGCGATGGTCTACTCCGACCTGTTCTCCGGCTACTGGGTCCCCAAGACGGCGGCCGTGATGGCGGGCGTGCCGTTCCTGTGTGGCCTGCTGCTGGTGCGATCCGCCCTGGCACGAAAGCTGGAGCTGCGTTCGACCCCGCTGCTCTGGCCTTGCCTGCTGTTCGCGGCGGTGTCGCTGACCTCGCTGTTGTGGGCTCCGAACCCGGGACGGGGGCTGGAGGCGGCGACCTTCCGCTTGTCCACCCTGGCGCTGGCTTTCCTCACCCTCAACGCCTATGGCGATCCGCTGCAGCTGCGCCGCCTCTTCGCCGTGCTGGTCGGGGGGGCAGCGCTGATCTCCGCGGCCGGCTTGCTCCAGTACGCCGGCATCCACCTGATCCCCGATATCATGGTCTACAGCCCGGGGTGGGGGGCAACCCTGGGCAATCTGAACTTCGTCGCCCACTACCTCGACGTGATCATTCCCCTGGCGGTCGCCCTCCTCTTCCTGTCCTCTTCCGGGCTGGGGCGGGTTGGCGCCTCTCTGGCCCTGGCGCTGACGGGTAGCTACCTGGTGGTCAGCCAGAGCCGCGCCGGGTGGTTCGCGGTGAGCGTTGGCCTGCTCCTGATGGTCCTCTTCTCGGGGATGGGTGTGCGTCATCTGAGGCACCTGGCGTTCGCCGCGGTGGTGCTGGCGCTGCTCAGTCCGGCCGCCGAGCTGGTGGGCCGGTCTGTTTCAGTCGGCCAGGGTCGCACTGCCACCAGTCTTCTCGAGGGCCAGTTCGAGCGCACCTGGGAGCGACTGCTCAGCGCCTCAGACCGCGGTGACTTCTCCCTGCTGCAGCGCCGCATAATCTGGGCCGACAGCTGGAGTCTCGTGCGGGCCCATCCGGTGCTCGGGATTGGGTTCGGCAACTTCCCGATCGAGGTGGCGGCGCATCGCAACCCGGACCGGCACGAGCGCTACTACGGGCTCACTGGCGACCGCAGGCTGCCGCTGGTGACAAAACATGCACACAACGACTACATCGAAGTATGGGCAGAGGTCGGGCTGCCCGGCCTGCTCGCGCTGCTGGCCATGCTCGGCGCCGTGCTGTGGTGCTGGGAGCGCGACCTCCGGCACCATCCGTCCCGGGAATCGCGACTCCTCGGCCTGGGGGGCCTGGGAGCGATCGCCGCCACTGCGGTGCATGCGCTGTTCAGCTTCAACTTTAAGGATCCGGTGGCATCAACCCATTTGTGGATCGTCGCCGGCGCAATTCTGGCGCTGGCGTCGAGACGGCAAAGGCAGTGGTCGCTTGACCGGCGGTGGCAAAACAGTCTGATATTGGCCGCCGGCGTGGGCGCTATCGCAGCCGGCGCTCATTTCGGCGTCCGGCAGTTGCTGGGCGACCTTACATACATGGCTGGTCAGGCCCTATATTTGAAGAAAGACCGTGGCTCGGAGGCCCGAAAGCTCTTCGAGGAGGCAGTGGCGTGGCGCTATCACGACCATCATTACCACTACATGGTGGGGCACACCAGCGCCAGCACCGGGGAATTCGTGCTGGCGGCGGCGGCGTTGGAGCGCAGCCTGGCTCTCCACCCCAACTACAAGCTGAGCCTATACCTGTATGGCAAGATCCTGTTCGAGCGCGGGCGCTACGAAGACGCAGCCGCGAGATTGGAGCGCGCTGTGATCGTTGACCCGAACTACCTCGAGACGGCCCGCTATCTGTCGCTGGCGCACCAGCGCCTGGCCGTGACGCGCCGCGCCGAAGGCCTCCACGAAGAGGCGGTGGATCACTGGCAGCGGGCGCTCGAGATGGTCCCCGGCGAGGTGAACCTGATTAACGGGCTGGCGGTGGAGTACCACCACGCAGGCCGGGTCGACGCGGCGATCGTCCTGCTCGAACAGGCTGCCGTGGCACATCCCAATGACGGCAGAATGATGGGTAATCTGGGCAGCTTCTATGCGCTGATAGGACGCTACCGCGAGGCGGAGACCTACCTGCTCCGCGGCCTGCGGCAGTACCCTGACGACCTCGGATTCTGGCAGCAGCTGGTGAAGGTGTACCGCGCGGATGGGCGTCTGGAGGAGGCGTCGCGGCGCTTGCGGGGGGCAGTGGAGATGACCGGATCAGCATCGCTGCGAGGGGCTCTCGAGAGAATGCTGTCAGGCCTGAAGGAGGAGGAGCGGTGAGATTGGCAAGCGACGGCGCGACCGCCGACTCAGGCGTTCGGACCGCCGTAGATCTCTCCCTGGTGATCCCGGTCTACAACGAGGTGGAGAGCTTGCCGGCCCTGCTTGAAGCGATCGCCGGCGCCCTCGCCGAGATCGACCTGACTGCCGAGGTCGTCGCGGTGGATGACGGCAGCACGGACGGATCCTTTCAGGTGCTCGAGGAACTGGCGGGCCGCTATCCGTTCCTGAGTGCCATCCGATTTCGCCGGAACTACCAGAAGGCGGCGGCCCTCTCCGCCGGCTTCCTGGAGGCGCGGGGGGAAATCGTCATCACCATGGACGCAGACCTGCAGGACGATCCCCGGGAAATTCCCAACCTGCTGGCCGCGCTCGAGGGTGGACTCGACCTGGTCTCCGGCTGGAAGAAGGAGCGCCGGGACCCGATCGGTAAGCGGCTGCCCTCTAAGCTCTTCAATTGGGTCACCTCCACGGTTTCGGGTATCCACCTCCACGACTTCAACTGCGGGCTCAAGGCCTACCGGCGCGAGGTGGTCGACGACGTCCTGCCCTATCTCTACGGGGAGCTGTACCGCTACCTGCCGGCCATCGCCCACTGGGCTGGATACCGGGTAGGTGAGATACCGGTCCATCATCACCCCCGGCGTTTCGGCGTCTCCAAGTTCGGCTCCAAGCGTTTCCTGAGCGGTTTTCTGGACCTGCTGACCATCACGTTTGTGGTTCGTTTCATGACGACGCCGATGCACATTTTCGGCAGCATTGGGCTGCTTTGCAGCATCGCCGGCAGCGCCATCTGTTCCTATATAGCCTTTCTGTGGTTCGAGCATGGCAACATCCAGAACCGCTTTCCCCTGCTCATGCTCGGAGTTCTGCTCGTGATCGTCGGTATCCAGTCCTTTTCGACCGGCCTCCTGGGTGACATGCTGGCCAGCATCAGCCAGCGCAGCGGCAAGATCCCGAGGATCCACCTGAGGACGCGGGCGGGGACGACGTCGGCCACGGAGTAGCGGCAGCCGCGCACGTAAAATTGAGCGGGGGGCCGGCGCCCGGATCTGGTCGCGGCAGCGCCTGTACCCGGCGTTCCCTTACCTGGCAATAGTTTCCTTCGCTTCAGATCTCACCCTCCCATATTTACCATCCCGACCCGGGCAGGAATGCCCTCCATTGTCGACAGTTTGGTGTAACTTGCTGTAGGTAAATGGGTTATGTGCTAATGATCAGAAAATGGCATAGGTATTGCTAAAAATGGGCAGCAGGATGGGACTGTCCGGAGGTATAGTGTGTTCTTCGACAAGGTGATCTTCAACAAGACCAAAGTGCCGGTTCTCAACGCTGTTCTGGACGTCACTCAGTTGCGGCAGCGGGTCGTGGCCAACAACGTGGCCAACGTGTCCACCAAGGGCTATCGGAAAAAAAGCGTGCAGTTTCAGGAGTACCTAAACTCGTTCGTGCGTAAGCCGGAGGTAGGGGGGCAGGCTACGCAGGCCCGTCATGTCACGAGCCCCAAGCTTTGGAAAAATCCGGCAGTCTTCGAGCCGGAGACTGGCCCGAACGACACGGGACTCAACAACGTGGACATCGACAAGGAGATGGCCGAGCTAGCGGAGAACCACCTGCTTTTCAACGTCGGCTCACACCTGCTTGCCGGATCCTTCCGGGGGCTCAAGAAAGCGATTTCCGGCCGTCCCTAGTAGGAAATAACTGAAAAACAAACAACAGGTTAAAGATGCAAATCTTCGACTCTTTCGACATCAGCGCTTCGGGATTAAGCGCGCAGCGCCGCAAGCTTACGGCGATCTCCAGCAACATCGCCAACGTGGATACGACGCGCACCGACGAAGGCGGACCTTACAAGCGGCGACGTGTGGTCATGCTCGAGGCACCCAAGATCAGCAAGTTCTCGACGATGCTCGAGGAGAAGCGGAGCCGGTTGCGGCTCACCGAACCGACGCACCGGCTCGAAGGCGATCCGCGACCGGGCGAACTCTTCGTCGGCTCCGGCGTGTTGTCGCAGGAGGTCCGGGAGGAGCCGGTGAAGCCACGTCTGGTCTATGATCCGAACCATCCCGATGCCCGCGAGGACGGCTATGTCCTCTACCCGGACGTCAACGTAGTCACGGAGATGGTCGACATGATCGCCGCCTCGCGCGCCTACGAAGCCAATGTCACCGTGATGAGTGCGGCCAAGGACATGGTCAACCGTGCGTTGGACATATAGACGCGGTGTCGGCCAATCCCGCAGATGACGCGCACCGGCGGTAGGAGAGTCACGAGATGAATATCGATCCGGCCAGGACGGAATTCGGATCCCGGGCAGAACCCGGCCAGCTTCGCAGCGTCGACATGACGATCTCCCAGGACGGGGTCTCGATCAACGAGGCCGTGACGGCTCCGGTGCAGACTCCGGTCACGCCACCGCCTGCCGAGCCGCTCCAGCCGGTGACTTCGACACCAGATCTACAACAGCTGCTGTCCCCGGAGGAGATCCAGGCGTTGCAACAATTTCGGGCGGGTGGCGCCATAGCCTCTTCCCAGCAGGGACATGCTGCGACCTACGACGGTCGCGGCGCCCCGGTTCGCGCCGACGGCACAGCGCCCGGCAGATTCGTCGACCTGATCGGTTGAAGACCATGAAGAGACCCATCCACTCCCGACTTGGGACCGACCTCTCCCGCACCGCGGACCCCACCACCACCTGGCCGGTGAGCGTGGCCGTTCTGGCCCTGGTCACAGCCGGTGTTGGTGTGTCCGAAGCCGCAGAGAGGCTGGTGTCCGAGCGGGCTGAAAGGGGTGGAGAGCGCCGCAGTGCGGCCGGGCCGCTCTCCCAGATTCTGACGCAGAGCTATGACCGCAACACCCTCGCTGAGATTATCGGCCACAGCGCCCGAAAGGCTGACCCGGTCGCGCCCGAGAAGCCGCGCAGGGCCCGCGTCGATGTGGGCACCCTGCGGCGGGTGGAGCGCTTCCAGCATCTGATCGACCGCTACGCCGAGCGACTGGGCCTTGAACCCAATCTCGTCAAGGCCGTCATCTACGCCGAGTCCGGCGGCAATCCCGACGCCGTGTCGGCGCAGGGGGCGGCTGGTCTCATGCAGATCATGCCGGCAACCGCGGCGGAACTCGACTTGGAGGACGTTTTCGATCCGGAGCAGAACATCGAATCGGGTACCCGCTATCTCAGTGCCATGATGGATCGGTTCCACGCGCCGGAGCTGGCGCTGTGGGCCTACAACGCTGGTCCGCAGTCGGTCGTCCGCGACCACATGCCGGACGAGACCCAGCGCTACGTTCCCAAGGTGATGCAGATCCGCCGCTACCTTGAGAAAGCGACGCGTGCCTCGAAGCGCGGGAGGAACACGCGATAATGGCCGTCCAGGCGATCAGGGATTACACCGGGCGGGGCGAGATCGGATCCTCCCGCGTCGAGATTGCGCCGCAGGCCCGGTCCGGCGTTGGGGTGGAGCAGTCACGCGGCACGGACAAGAGTTTTATGGATCTGATCAAGGAATTCAGCGGCGACGTCAACGACCTGCAGTTTCAGGCCGGACACGCCATCGACTTGCTCGTGACCGGCGAAGCGGCCGACGTGCACCAAGTGATGGTGGCCGTCGAGCAGGCCGGGATCGCGCTGGACCTGATGCTGGAGATCCGCAACCGCGTCCTGGAAGGATACCAGGAGCTTATGCGGATGCAGGTATAATGGAGCACCATTCGGCAAAAAAGGGAAATAGATGAATCTGCCTGAGGGACTGACTGATGTAGTCGAACGACCGCGCGGACTGTGGGACCAGGCCAGCCAGACTCAGCGCTATGCCGCCATGGGCGGCGGCGCCGTGCTCCTCATCGGCCTGATGTTCGCCATCATGTCGATGGGTGGGGGCGAGGACGAATGGGAGCCGGCCATCCTCTACGCGAACCTGGATTACCAGGAGGCGGCCGAGGTCACCAATCGCCTCGCCGCGCTGGGCTTCGATTACAACCTCACCGAAGATGCCAGCAC
>CAYWBJ010000161.1:0-14002 GCA_964456165.1 uncultured Gemmatimonadaceae bacterium
AACGACCCGAGCTACGCCTTTCCCTGGTCGGGACGAGGTTAGCGGTGCAGACCACCGGTGGCGATAGATCACAATTCCGAGGGAGATCGACACGCGAATGAACGTGTACGCAACCGACAGGAGGACGGAGCTGCAGGCGGCGCTGGAAGCTCTGCCCCGGGCGGCACTGGCATCGTTGCCGACCCCGTTCGAATTCTGTCCCGCCCTGACCAGAGAGCTCGGTGGGCCGCAGCTGTGGATCAAGCGGGATGACCTGACCGGGCTCGCCACGGGCGGCAACAAGACGAGGATGTTCGAATTCGTGCTCGGGAAGGCCCTCGCCGAGGGGGCGGACACGGTGGTGGGGGGAGCGGCGGTCCAGTCGAACTACTGCCGCCAGCTAGCGGCCGCCTGCGCCAAGCTCGGGCTGGAATGCCACCTGGTCCTGCGCCAGGTCAGGGGTGAGCGGGACCGGGAGGTGCAGGGCAGCCTGCTGCTCGACCTGCTCGTGGGGGCGCGCGTCGAGTTGGTCGAGGACGAGGGCAGCTGGGAGAACTTGGGCGTTCGCGTCAGGGAAAAGGCGGACCGTCTCCGCGCCGGATCGCGCACCGTCTTCACGGCCCGTGTCGGCGATGAGTCGGGGATCGGGCTGTCGGCAGCCTCCTACGCCGCCGCTACCCTTGAGCTTCTAGACCAGGCGGATGCCGCGGGGGTCCGGATCGACGAAATCTGGCTCTGCTCATCGGACTCGACCCAGGCCGGCATCGCCTTGGCGCTGCGCCACCTGGAGTCGCCGATCCGGCTCGTCGGCCTGCCGGCCCTTGCCGAGCCGGTGACCTCTGGCTGGACGTTCGCGGAGTGCCTGTCGTCGGTGGCGACCGAGTGCGGACAGGTGCTGGGCCTGAACACGACGATCGATCCGGCCGCCATCACCAGCATCACGGACTACCTCGGCCCCGGGTATGCCGTGATGACCGATGCCGCCCGTGAGGCGATGCTGATGGCGGGTCGGCTGGAGGGACTGATCCTGGACCCCGTCTACACCGCGAAGGCGATGTCGGGACTGATCGATCACGTGCGCCGGGGCTGGATCGGGCCGGACCGAAATGTCGTATTCCTCCACACCGGAGGCCTGCCCGCGCTGTTCGCCTATGCGGACGGGCTCGGGCTCGAGGAGTTCCTGATCTCGGGCTGAAACCGGCCACCGGCTGTCGATTCGGAGACATATGTCGTCGCCCGCCGCAGCTCGACCGCTGGTTTTCGCAGGGACCACCTTGCGGGATGCCGACCCGTTCGCGCTGCGGACCGTCTGAGGCGACGACAGAGCCCGAGTCGGCCTCCCGTTACTCGGCCCTGGCTGTGGCCAGTGCCTCGAGTGCCTGCAGGCGTATCGCCATCAATTCCCCTGGCGTGCCGGTGTGCAGGTCCACCTGCACCAGGTCGGCCCGTCCGCTCTGTCGATTCACCATGCGGGTCGGTCCCTCCCGATGGAGGCGCGCCATCTCCGAGTCGCCGGTCGCCGCGGCAGCGCGCCCCAGGTGGCGCCACAACTCGACGTCCTCGATGCCCTCGCGCCAGGCTTCCCGTCGCTTGCCGGTGATCGGACCGTCTGCGGTGGCGTAGACCATGCCGTAGCTGGGGTGCCGGCCGGCGTAATCGTTGAACTGCCCGCCGTTGTCTCCCCACACCCACATTCCGGCGCCTTCCAGTCCCAACTCGACCGCGGACATGTGATGCAGGCGATAATAACGATGGGGATCTCCGGTCTTGGCGCTGGCCATCGAATACATGACGCCGGCATGCTTCTGGCCCAATACGTAGTCGAGTGTCTCCGGATGCTGTCTGTAGTAGGAAAGCGGGCAGCTGTGGATGTCGATGGCGTCCGGATGTCTCTCGAGCAACTCTACCGAGATCTGGTGATCCTCCCATATGAGAATGGAAGGGTCGACCTCCTTGGCCATCCGCGACGACGGCACGATGTGCTCGAGGAAGCTCTCGTCTCCCGGCTCATCGACCCAGTAGAACGCCCACTGGTCCGTCCCGAAGCCCCTGTCCCGCATGTGGTCGCGGATCTGCCGGACCCACTCCTTGAACAGCGCTTCGTGTTCCGGGGTGCCGATCTCGGGTATGTCGCTCGCGCGCCGGTAGTTCAGGTCCATGAAGCCGAACTCGAAACCGGTCCACAGGAGCCACTGTCGCACGTAGGGCCTGTAGGCGAGCATCTCGTCGAGCCTGGCGAAGTCGACTTCGATGGGCCGCACCAGCTGCCTGGTTTCCGGATCAACCTCGGGCCAGGGGATGTACTCGTGATGAAGCACGTGGGAGTTGGCGTAGGCGCGCTCCAATTCGGCCGCGGCAGCGAGCTCGTACCCCCGCGCCGGCTCCCAGGTGAAGTAACCCCAAGACTGGGCGGTGTACAGCGGATCAGCCGGCATCTCGACCGGGTACACGGTCGCGCTCAGAGGCAGTTCGAAGCTGGCATCCCCGAGCGCGACATGGACCGTGCCCGCGTACTGCCCGGATGCGAGGCCGCGCGCATGAAGGATCAGCCAGACCTGGCGCGTCATGCCCGGTGGCACCACGGTCTCCTCGTTCAACGGCTGCAAGGCGTCGTCGAAGAAGAGGAAGCCCATCCCCACCACGTGGGTCGAGATGCGCGACTCGATCTGGTCAGTCGGCCAGGCCGGACCACCCGAGGTTGACAGCGGCCCACCTACCTTGACCCGAATTCCGATCGCCTCATCGGTGTTGTTCGATACGTTGAAGGCGACCGGCTCGTACTCGCCGATCATCATGTCGGCGTGCAGGGTGGGTGAGGTCTCCACCGTCGGACGCGCGAATGGGCTGGTTCGGTGCGACCATATCGAGTCGTCAGGCTGCCAGATAATTGCGCTCCGGTCGTCGACAGTGCGGAAGTAGGTGCCCATGGCGGCGCAGATGCGGCGACCGATCCCATCGTAGGGAAGTCCTCGCGAATAATTCGCCGCTTCACTGCCTTCGGCCGCGATGGCCTCCTGCTCGAGCGCATCGAGCTGGCGCAGCACGGCAGTCCGCTCTCCCGCTTCACTCGCGAATACCTGATCGCGAGCGGCCTGGACGAAGTAGCGGCCGATGTTTCTGGCCGCGGCGTCGGCCGCGCGCCGCGATGCATCCTCTTCGAGCGCGGCGCGGGCGATTTCGGCGCCGGCAAACGAGACGGCGGCAGGATCCCCTTCGCCCTCGATTGCCTCGATCTCGTCGACGAAGGCGTAGAACCCTCCCTTCGCCACGAATACAGCGAGATGACGCCCCCGGGTGTTCAGGTCGCGAGCCACGAAGCGGTGGCGCGTGTAGCGGTCCTGGGGAATCGCCGCGTCGATCAGATCGCCGACGTAGTGCCAGCTTTCGCCGTCGTCCGAGACATAGGCGAACAGGGCGGCGGGGAAGGTCACCTGCGATGCTCCGGACGCCGTGTCGAAGCCGATGGCATCGATGGATCTGACTTCTCCCAGATCGAAGGAGATGAGCACACCGGGCTTGACGTCGAACAGCCAGCCCACGGTACCCTTGTCGGTCCAGAAACCCGACTCTCCAGGCTGCCAGAAGCGGCCGTCGGACAGGTCGGTCGCGTCACCCCCGGCAGACAGGCTGTAGTTGGGCTCGAGCGAATAGGTCGCCCGCTGTCCCAGGAGCAGGTTCGTCCCGGCCAGCGGCTCGATTCGGCTGTCCGCCCACAGGCCGGTCGCGAGGATGACCATGACGAGGATGGGAGCGGCACCTGGTACTGGACGTCTGCGAGGACCGGAGCCGGTCAAACGCGAGCCGATCATCGCAACTCCTCAGGATCGGAGCCGATGCGGAGAACGTGACCATCGGGATGGGGGCCGACGAAGAAGTCGGTACTTCGCCTCGTGGCAGCAACGTTGAGGATCGGGGTATGCCCGTTATTCTGGTCCATGGGGTCCACTCGTTTGGTTGCGATCGGTTCGGTGAATTCTAGTCACAAAACGAGGGTAGCGACAGGTGCGGTCTGGTTGCCTGCGGCCCGGCGTTGACGTCAGGGGACCGACAGAGGCACCTCGTCGCCCTCGCAGTCGGCGACGCAGGCGCCATTCTCCCAGTAGTCGATGTCAGTTATCACCCCGTCGGTGTCGTAGTAGTGCGCGGGGCCACTCTTGTACGTGGCGGTGAAGTGGAGCGTAGCGCGTAAGGTGCCGTCCTCGTAGTACCAGGACCAGAGGCCGCCGCGGTGGCCGTGGGCGTAGTCCCCTCCGGAGTGGATCTGTCCGTTCTCGTAATAACGGGACCACCTTCCCTGCCGCGCACCGTCGCTGAAGGAACCGGTAGACCGCAGGGGCCCCGACTCGAAGTACCAGCGCCATCGGCCATCCTTGGACCGGTTGTCATACCGGCCTTCGTCCTTCTTGTTGCCGTTCTCGAAGAAAGCCAGCCAGTCGCCGTCAAGCGTGCCATCCCGATAGCTTCCCCGGTAGCGCAGCACGCCGTTGGCGTGGAACGCCCGCCACGCGCCCTCCTTCAGGCCGTGCGCGTAGGCGCCAGTCTCCTTCTCGGCACCGTCGTCGTGAAAGGTGTGGAAGAAGCCATGGCGGATGTGGATGCCGCCATCCGGGTCGGGGTAGTACTCGTAACTGGCGACAACGACGCCGGCCTCGTTGTGATCCTGGGCCAGGAATGTTGGTGGATCGTCCGCAGCCGTTGGAGCGGAGTCGCGGCCGCAGCCGGCCAGGACGATACCGGCGACCCAAGCGAGGAGCACTGGTCCATTTTTCACCATACAGGGAGGTTACCTGTAAGCGACGGAAAGTCAAGCGGCGTAGGCCCCTCCGTTGCTTGCGCGGTGTCGAGCCCGCGGCTGGTGCGGTGTCCAGACTCACGCCGGACCGAACAGCGGCCGGCTGCACATCATCGCACGGGTGGCCCGGCGAGACGGATTCATCCGGGTTGCGGCGCGTGGAGCAGGCGGTGTGCGCGACGGGGAATGGGTGGCCGGCTTCGGCTTCGACGACTCGCAGCCGGTCGGCGGCGACAGCCTGGACGCGGTCCTGACGTGGGCAGGAGAGGAAACCCTAGGCGGCTTCCCTGCGGAGGTGGTGCGCTTGCACGCCTGGCTGGAGAGCGCCGAACTTTACTCATTCTGGTTCGAATAGGAAGCGAGGAGGGACATGAGCGAGCAGCGCCAGTACCCGGCCGCCGGGCTTGAGCGGCGGGACATCACCATCACCGATATCAAAGTGACGCCCCTCTCCTACGTGCACGAGGGTGAATACCTCTGGCGCTGCGCCGGCCTCTACGTCTGGAAGTCGGACGCCGCCCTCGTCGAGATCTCGACCAACCAGGGCATCGTCGGCATCGCCGAGGGCAGTCCCTACCGCGGACCGGACAGGCTCGTGGAGTACACCGATCGCTACATCACCCCGATGCTCAAGGGAGCGAACGTCTACGACGTGGACCTGCTGACCAACAACCAGGGCCACAACGCCGTGGCGGAAGGGGCCTGGGCGGGCATAAACAACGCGCTGTGGGACATCATCGGAAAGGCGGAGGGGCAGCCGGTCTACAAGCTGTTGGCCGGCGAACAGCCGTCGTCGGACGAGGTGAAGATCTACGCTAGCGGCGGGGTCTGCCACGCCTGGTACGACGACGGCGAGGTGGCGCTGATCGAGGAAGCGCTGCGCTACAAGGAAGCCGGCTACGACACCTTCAAGTTCCGCAACGGGACGAGCTGGAAGTACAGCGGCATGACGATGGCGAAGTACATCCCGATCCTCGAGCGCCTGCGCACCGCCGTGGGACCGGATTTCAAGCTGGTGCTGGAGAAGTTTCCCTGGCCCTTCGAGCTGATCCTGAAGGAGCTGTGCCCGGCGCTGGAGGCGCTGGGTTTCTACTGGTTTGAGGAGCCGGTGGAGCACAACGGTCCAGCGGCGCTGGAGCAGCATCTGGCGATCAAGGAGGCGATGCCGTCGGTGATGGTGTCGGGCGGCGAGAGCTGGTGGAATCGGTACCAGGTAGAGCCGTTCGTGGCTGCCGGGGCGATGAACATCATCCAGACCGATGCCAACCTCTCCGGTTTGACCGAGGGCTGGCAGATCGGCCAGACGGTAAACCGCCACGGTCAGATGTACTGCCCGCACAACTGGGTCGGCGGCCTGACGACGATTGCCAACGTCCACCTGGTCGCGGGCGTGCCGTGCGGTCACATGTGCGAGCTGAACCAGACCTACAACCCGCTGAAATGGGAGATTTTCAAGGAGCCGTACCTGATCGAGAACGGCCTGCTGACGATCCCCGACCGGCCCGGCTACGGGGTCGAGCTGATCGACGACATCGAGAGCCGCTTTCCCTGGAAGCCGGGCTCCTACGCGAAGCCTAACCCTGTCTTCGAGGGGGAGAACCTGCCGTTGTGGTGGAGCTGAGTCCGAATGATGGCCGCGCGTCCACAGTGCCAGGCTGTCCGGTCTACCTGTAGCGCCGGAGTGCGTGCTCCGGTGGAGAGGTGATCGCGCCGCTTCGTTAAGGCGCCACCGGCTGGGTGAACCCCAGCATCGGCCGATGACCACCGACGTCCTGCGGGTCGACGGACGACGCGAGGCTCTGCGCGCATTCTGCTCGAGCTGAGGCGGCAGCACCCGGCTGTGGCTTGCTGCCGGGACCGTGCGCTGCGCTGGGAGTGTTGGTTGCGTCAACTGGTCCTCGCGGGCAAGATGGCTTCCCCGGGTAAGCGGGCTCAGACGTAGAGGACCGCGCAGCCGGCGCGCGGGTCCGAACCGCCGTCGAGCCTGCCCTCGTCGTCGATGCGCACGAGCTGGGCGCGCGCCATGTTGCTCCCCAGCGATCCCGGCAGGTGCACGACTTCGAATCCCCGCTCCCGCAAGGCGGCGCAGACGTCGCCACGTATCCGGCCCTCGCACCAGATCCGGTTGCCCTCGGCGTGGATGCGCGGTGCGTAGACCGCCTCGACCGCACTCATGCCGTACTCCACCACGTTGACGAAGCTCTGCACCAGCGCGCTGAGGATGACGTTGCCGCCTGGGGCACCCAAAACCATGGCGGGCCGCTCCTCCCGCAGCGCGACTGCCGGCATCATCAGGTGGAGCCGCGCCTTGCCCGGCGTCAGCGAGCTGGCCCGACCTGGACGGGGGTCGAAGCGGTTCATGCCGTTGTTGTAGACGAACCCGAGGCCGGGTGTGACGACGCCGGAGAAGGCGCCGAGACTGTGGGTGATCGCAGCGATGTTGCCGTCGGCATCCACGACCGTCAGGTGGGTGGTATCGGGCGAGTCCTGGTGTGGGGAGAGATCGGCACCGGCGCTGTCGAGCACCAGCTGGCGCAGCTCGGCTGCGCGCCGTTTCGAAATCAACTCTTCCACCGGCCCGCGGCCGCTCACGTCCGGATCGCCGAGCAGGTCGACGCGATCCTGGTTGACCAGCTGCAGCGTCCGTCCCAGCAGGGCCAGATGGTCGACACCGGAATGGGGCAGGCCGGCCAGTGGCAGTTCCTCACAGACGTTGAGGGCCTGGAGCAGCAGCGGGCCGGCGCCGGGGGCGTCGTTGCTACCGATGCGCAGATCGCGATAGGTCGACCAGACCGGGTCGTACTCCCGCGCCGAGTAGGAGCGCAGGTCGCCGGCCGTGACGAAGGCGCCATTGCCCTCCAGGTCGGCGGCGATGGCCGCGCCCAGTTCGCCGCGGTAAAAGTCGTCGGCTCCCGCCGCGGCCAGGCGCTCAAGAGTGGCGGCGTAGTCGGGATTCTCGATCAGCTCGCCGGCGGCGCGGAAGGTGCCGTCCACCAGGAAGATGCGGGCGCAGGCATCGGTTGCCCGCAGCCGCGTGAGTCCGTCCGGAAGCTGTAGTTCGGTCGATGCACCGGCGAAGCTGGCACTCAGCTCGGGGGTGACGGCGTAGCCAGCGCGGGCGCTGCGGATAGCTGGCTGGAGGAGCTGTGCCCAGGGCATGGTGCAGAATCGGTCGTGAATAGTGCCGAGGGCGGCCATGGTGCCGGGCGTGCAGATCGAGGTGTAGCCGAGAGCGCTGCGGTGATCGGCGAAGAGGCTGGCGCCGCTGAACTCCGCCTCGCCGAGGTAGTCGGCCACCCACATGTCATCGGTGACGCGGGCGCCGGCGCGCAGGCAGCCGTCGACGATGCGGTGCTCGCCGTCGGCACGCCGCAGGTTGGCCGACAGGAAGCCGCCGATCCCGCAGGAGAAGGGCAGCACCACGGTCTGTGCGAATGCAATCGCAACGGCGGCGTCGAAGGCGTTGCCGCCAGTTTCGAGGATCTGTGCTCCGATCTCGGCGGCGCCCGGGTCGACGCAGACGACGACGCCCTGGCTCACCTTCCCTCCCCGCGCTCGACCAGCGGTAGAATTACATGAGAAGGACGCAGCACGTCGTGGAAGACCGTGTTGACGGCGGTCTGCCCGACCGCCTCCCGGTGGATGGGGCCGCCGGTGTTGAGGTTGCGATCGTAGCGTGGGAAGTTGCTGCTGCTCACCGCTACGCGCAGCCGATGTCCGGGCAGGAAGACGTTGCTGGTGGCCCAGAGATCGACCTCGAACCGGTAGACCTTGCCGGCCTCGAGCAGCTCCGGCCGTTCGAAGGACTCGTGATAGCGGGCCCGCAGGATGCCGTCGCAGACCTGCCTGGAGTAGCCGTCCGGGTGGATGTCTTCGAGGCGGACGACCCAGTCGGTGTCGCGGGCCGACGAGAGGGCAAAAAGCACGGCCCGCACCGGACCCGTGGCCTCCAGTGGCTCCGACAGAGGTGCACTGGTGTAGGTAAGGCAGCGCGTGTCGATGGGCCGCAGGTCGAAGACGCCGGCGGGCAGTCCGAGGCAGTTCCCTCCGAGGGTGGGTGTCGGGTCGTAAGGATCGTAGAGGAAGCTGTCGGGACCGGCGGTCGCGGCCGGGGTCTCGGGACTCAGGACGCCGTCGTTGAGCGAGTCGATGGCGCCGCTGGGGCCGGAGTGCAGGTACCAATTCGCGTAGCGGGTGTCCGGCAGCGGCCAGTCGGCCTCGTCGCGCCAGCGGTTGACGCCCATGACGAAGAGGCGGACCGGCGGCTCGTCCATGACGCCATTGCCGCTGCCCTTGAGCCAGTGGTCGAACCAGGGCAGCCGCAGCTCGTTGAAGTCCTGGCTGGCGTCGGGACCGAAGTCGAACTCCCCGATCACCTGGTTGGCGATACTGCCAGGTCCATGGTTCCAGGGACCGACTATCAGCTTCTGCCTGCTGCGCGCCTTCTCGGTGCGGTTGCGTAGCTTCATGCCCGTGTAATTCTTGAGCGTTCCAGCCAGGAAGATGTCGAACCAGCCGCCCAGGTGGCAGACCGGCGTCTCGATCTCGTGGTGGTATGGCTCGATGTTGAACTCCCACCAGTAGGGGCCGCTCTCCGGGTGCGCGAGCCAGTCGTTGTGCCAGTCGCCGAGGCCCTCGATCCAGGAGCAGGGGTAGAGGGGAAGGCGGCTGTCCCACTGCGTCTTCTCCTCCTTCACCCGGGCGAGAACCGACCGCCGGGATTCCAGCTCGGCCGCCGTCACGAGGTGCTCGAGGTCCCCACTGGTGAGCGTGTGCGCCCAGCCGCTGTTGAAATCAAGCTCGAAGGCGCCGTCGCGATAGGCCCACTCGCGGCTGTAGTCGGCCGATGACTCGCGCACGTAGGTTGCACGCAGGTTGGGAGGCCGGCTCAGCATAGCCCGGTACTGAGTCGCGCCGGAATAAGAGCCGCCTATCATCCCGACTTTACCGTCGCACCAGTCCTGGTCGGCCGTCCACTGGATCGTGTCGAAGCCGTCCCGGTTGACGCCGGCGCCATCGTCGCGGAACGGGTAGAAGTCACCCTCTGAGGCGAACCGCCCCCGCACGTCCTGGATGACGACGGCGTAACCGCGGCGTGCGAAGAACTCCGGCGAGCCGACGGTGTTCTCGGATCCACCTTCCTTGCCGTATGGCGTGCGCTCGACCAGTCCAGGATAGGGTCCGCCGGCTGCCGGGCGGGGGACGTTGGCGTAGAGGGTAGTACCGTCCCGCATCAGGGCCGGCAGGTTCTTCTCGTGGACGATCTCGTGCTCCGGCTGCGAGCTGTCTTGTGAGCTATCTGATGAAGGCATGTCAACCTCAGGGCATGGCCGCCATGAGACGGTCGACGTCGTCGTGGTTGTTGTACACGGAGGGGGAGACCCGCATCTTGTCGCCGAAGCGCATGGCCACGATCACCCCGGCAGCCTTCGTGCGTCGCATGGTCTCTTCGGGATCGGGCACCTGGAAGGCAACGATGGGACTCTCGTTGTCGGCTGGAGTGATGGCCTTGCAGCCTTTGGCCGGCAACTCGCGATGCAGGCGGTCGGTAAGCTCGCGGGCGTGGTCGCGGATGTTGTTCACGCCCAGTCGCATGATGTAGCGCAGGCTTTCCTGGGCGCAGATCGCGCCCTCGTAGGAGGGATAGGAAACCTGGTACATCGAGGGGCCGGAGACCGGGCTGACCGTGATCTCGTCCGCATCCGGATTGGGATCGGCGGTCCAGGGCGGGTAGTTGAAGCTGACGCCGCCGCAGGGCTGGCTCGGCTTCACCACTGTGCCCTGCAGCTCTTCGCGGACGTACATGAAACCGTACCCCTTCACCGCCATGAGCCACTTGAAGGTCGAGCAGGCGGCCATGTCGATGCCCATTGCCTTCACGTCGATCGGGACGGCGCCGGCGCCCTGGATGAGGTCGACGTAGAGGTAGGCCCCGCGCGCATGGGCGAGATCGGCGATCGCCTTCACGTCGGACAGGTAGCCGTTGACGTTGGATACCAGGGTGATCGACACCAGCCGCGTGTCGTCGTCAATGACCCGCTCCATGTCGGCCAGGTCGATCTGCCAGCCCCGGTGTTTCACGACGCGCACCTCGAGGCCGTCATGCTCGCGCACCTTGTAGTTGTAGATACAGGGGTTGAAGTGCAGGTCGAAGGTGACCACATTGCCGCCGGCCAGGTGATCGCGCATGCCGTTGAGGAGGTTGCTCTCGGCCTCGACGGTGCTGCGGGCGAAAGCGACCTCCGAGGGTTCGGCCTTGATCAGCCGGGCGAACAGCGTCTGGGCGTGATCGCGGGTGTGGGCCCAGGGCGGAAACCAGGGATCGCCGACTTCGTGGGTAAGCCAGTCGACGTAGCGGTGCAGGGCGGCGGCGGAATGGACGCTGAGCGGGTGGGAAGAGGCGTTGTCGAAGTAGGTGGCGGTGCGGGCGCGGGGGAAGTCGTTGCGGATGGCGGCGAAATCTGGGGCGGTGTCGCTGCTGGAGCCTAGGTCGAGATCGTCGTGTGTGTGGGACACAGTGTTTTATCCTGGAAAGGGAGGGTGGAAGTTTACTTCAGGGGGTGAGGGGGAACAAGATTTGGGGAGTGACGGCAGGCAACATCCCCTGACCTAGCTGACCTTCGGGGGGAGGGCCATCGAGCCGAGTGAGGGAGTGGTGGCCCTGCGGTGTCGAAGTCGGTATCATCCTCGAAACCCTAGGTCGGGAGGAGACTGAAAGTGAAGATCACTGATGTGGAAACGGTTCGTTTCAGCTACATCGCGAATACCGCAAGGGATTCTGATGGGCATGGGCATCCGGGGCCGGAGCGGGAGGCGCTGCAGACGCTGTTGAAGATCGGGACCGACGAGGGAGCCTGTGGGTACTGGTTCGGTACTGATCCCGATGTGATAGATGGGGTGGTGAAGCCGGCTATCGTCGGGGAGGATCCGTTGGATCGGGAGCGGATCTGGAACGATCTGAACCAGCGGCAGCGGCTCAACATGGGGACGATGACCGATCGGCTGCTGGCGGCCGTCGACCTGGCGCTGTGGGACCTGGCCGGGCACATCGCCGGAATGCCGGTGCACAAGCTGTAGGGCGGCTATCGCGACAAAGTGCCGGCCTATGCGGCGACGATGTGTGGTGACGACCTGGAGGGGGGACTGGCGACGCCGGCCGATTACGGACGGTTCGCCGAGTGGTGCATGAAACGGGGCTATCCGGCGTTCAAGCTACACACCTGGCAGCCGCCCTATCCGGGGGCACCCGACCCCCGGCGGGACGTAGAGGCCTGTGCCGCCGTGCGCGACGCGGTGGGTCCGGACGTGCCGCTGATGTTGGATCCCTATCACTACTACGCCCGCGAAGCCGCCCTCTACCTGGCCAGGGAACTCGAGAGGCTCGACTACTACTGGATGGAGGAACCGATGGATGAGCACAGCATGTCTTCCTACGTCTGGCTGTGCGAACAGACGAGCCTGCCGATCTGTGGCCCGGAGACCTGCGAGGGCAAGATGTACGTGCGGGCCGAGTGGATCAAAGCCGGTGCCTGCGACATCAGCCGCTGCGGTGTCGGCGACGTCGGCGGGCTGACGCCGCTGATGAAGACAGTGCACCTGTGTGAGTCGTTCGGAATGCGGTGCGAGATCCACGGGGGCGGACCGGGGAATCTGCACGCCCTGTGCGCGTTGCGGAACGGGGAATTCTACGAGCGGGGCCTGCTGCATCCATTCGTCGATTTCGACGTGGTGCCGGCGTGGCTGCACGAGGATGTGGGGGCGATGGATGAGGAAGGGTTTGTGCATGCCCCGACCGGGGTGGGGTTGGGGTGGAATATCGACTGGGACTATATCGCGGCGAACAGGGTGGACTAGGCGCGAGGAAGGAGGTGTCCGTCCGTCGGGGGCCCCGTCGGTTCGACTGCTTTGGTAGTCGGTTACCGAGCCGACATCCTGACTGTCGGGGGGGGCAGAAGAGCCGTTGGCCGGAAGTGGCTACCAGTCGACTACCGAGCCGTCCTCCTGGTCGAATCTTGGGACTCTTTCCGGCGGATCGCCTACCATGGACATGAGCTTGTCTTCGTCGATCTCTATGCCGAGGCCGGGGTCTGTTGGCAGGGGGCGGTGGCCCTTGCTCACGGGGGGCAGGGGTTTGGCCAGGAGCTCTTCGTATTCGAGGTCGCCTCTTTCCTGGATCAGGAAGTTGGGGATGGCGCCGGCTAGCTGGAGGCTGGCGGCCAGGGAGATGGGTCCCTGGGGGTGGTGCGGCGCCAGCGGGGTGTAGTAGGCCTCGGCCATGCCGGCGATGATCCTGAGCTCGGTGATGCCGCCGGCGTAACAGACGTCGGGCTGTAGGATGGTGGCGGCGCGTTTCTCGAGGATCTCCGCGAAGCCCCACTTGGTGAAGATGCGCTCGCCAGTTGCCAGCGGCACGTGGGTCTTTCTGGCGAGCTCAGCCATAACGTCGACATTGAGCGGCTGTACTACCTCTTCGTAGAACCAGGGATTGTAGGGCTCCAGCGCCTTCATCAGCAGCAGGGCCGTGGGCGGCTGCACGGCGCCGTGGAAGTCGACACCGATGTCGACGGTGTCTCCGTGCTCGTCGCGCAGGGCGCTGAACTGCTCGACTACGGCGTCGATGAACTTTTGGCCTTCGACGTACTTGGTCGCCTGGCGCCCGGCGATGGGGCCGGTCTTCATGGCATTGATGCCCCGCTCCGGGTCGAGTCGGCCATAGACGCGGGCGCGATCCCGGGTGGGGCCGCCGAGGAGCTTGTAGACGGGGACGCCGTAGCACTTGCCGGAGATGTCCCAGAGGGCCTGGTCGATTCCCGAGAGGATGGCGGTCTTGATGGGGCCGCCGCGGTAGAAGGCGCCGCGATGAATGGCCTGCCAATGATGGGTGACCCGGCGCGGATCCTGGCCGACCAGGTAGGCAGCGACTTCGAGGGCGCCGGCGGCGCAGGCGCGCGCATCGGCTTTGAGCATCTCGCCCCAGCCACTGATGCCAGCGTCCGTGGAGACCTTCACGAAGACCCAGGTGTTCTTCAGGGCGAAAGCCTCGATGCCGGTGACCGTTATCTGCTCGTCGGGGCGGATGGGTCCCTCAGCCATGGTCGCAGCTACCAGTCCACCACCGACCCGTCGTCAGGATCGAAACGGGTCATATAGGGGGCGGGGTCGCCGACCTGCGCCATCAGCTTGTCCTCGTCGATGGTGATCCCGAGGCCCGGTGCTGTCGGCAGCGGGCGA
>CAYWBJ010000162.1:0-44348 GCA_964456165.1 uncultured Gemmatimonadaceae bacterium
CCGAACGCTTCACTCTTCTAGCGAACCACCTGACCTGTGAGTTTTTTCTTAAGACCGATTATCAAGGATAACATCTGATAACTCAGAGATACGGAAACCACCTCGCGCGGCTTGCAAGCGTGTGAAAAACCTGACGACGGCTCAGTCCACCCAGGGCAAAGGCCCTGCGAAAACGGGTTGATCCCCCCTATCTGACATCCCTAGCCAATTCTTGGCCAGGAAGATCTGGATCGACACCTCACCCTCTAGACCCAACTCGAACAGCTTCTGCCGAAGCGCCATCCGTCCGCACTCTCTTTCTTGCCTGAAATAGTCGTCAAAAGTCATCTTCTTCTCGCGCTTTCCCGCACACTCGACAGTGCGGACGGAGCAGCCGAAGAAGTGACCGATATTAACTGAGCGTGACGACGTCGCGATTGACGATCTCTTTGACGCGGCTCCAGGGAGCGAATTCGGTCAGTTCACGGGTTTCGGGCGATAGTCGGTCCAGTATTTCGTCGGGAAAGGGGAAGGCTAAATTGCCGTCGGTGACGCCGATGAATTGCGGCACGTAACGCATAAACATAACGCGGCGGTCGCGGTCTTGCGGTTGCCATATCCTAACGCCATGGGTGAGTAGTTCGGAGATGATAACCACGTCGCCGGCCCTGGGGGTGAGATTTAGTACCGCAGAGTGCGGCTCGGGTTCGGCGCTGTCGGCGGCGGGTTGGTAGAAGTCCAAGGGCCGGGTGAATTCACTCTTGTGCGAACCGGGCACAACGACCAGGCCGCCATCGCCGGGGTACACATCGGTCAAGTAGAAGAAGCAGACGACGTAATCGCTAGTAGATGCGGCCGTCGCTGACGTGGTAGCGCGGCGTCTGTGGCCCCCATTCTTCACGTGCGCAGTGCAGGAGACCGAACTCACTGTCGGAGCAAGTGTTGACGCGCAGGTTGCCGGAGGCGAAACGGGGTTTGTCAGCCGTCAGCTCTTTGACGATGGGCCAGATGGAGGGGTGTAGGGCGAGCGTTTCGAGGACCTTGTCAAAAGCAAACCCGTGGGCGTAGCCGCCGCCGTTGGCGGCAAAGCCGGGCGGCAATTCTTCAGGCGGCGTGTCGATATAGCGCTGCACGGCGGCTTGGGCCGCGGCCAGTTCGGTGGAGTCGAGGGCGCCGGAGAGGTGCAGGTAGCCGGTAGTATCAAAAAAATAGCGTTGCTCGGAAGTCATCACGGGTGGTTGCTGGTCCTTTGATGGAGCCCGGAAGGCTGGTTATCTCGTTATACTGTATTGAGACGGTGGAATGTAAAGAGGGTAGTATTGCGTACCAACCCCAGACAGGGCACGCATCACTGCACTCCTTCGGAATGGAGATCGCCCCGGAATGCGACAAACTCTGACAATACTGGCCTGTCTCGCCTTTGCAGTTTCACTCGCGGCTCAGCAACCTCCCGAGCTGGAGGATTCCGGCCCGGGAGTGAACTTTCTCACGCCCACGATCGATCTCGACCTGCAGTCCGTGCCGCTGGTGGTACCGGAGCAGTTCGCTCGGTGGGTGCCGGACAGAGAGCTGCAGTTGCCCGAGGGCTTCAAAGCCAGCGTCTTCGCGGCCCCAGGGCTCATGGGGCCGCGCTTCATGGACTGGAGTCCGGATGGCATCCTGCATGTAGCCAACATGAAGGTGAACGGCGGCGAGTGGTCACCGAAACACGATACCTCAGAGCCGCCTGTCCGCAATGAGATGTTCGCGCAGATCGTGGCCCTGCCCGATGACGACAACGATGGGGTAGCGGACACCGCGCTGGTCGTGGCCGACCGCCTGTGGTTTCCGCACAGCCTGCAGTTCTACCAGGGTGATCTCTTCGTCGCCGACATGCACCAGGTGGTGCGGTTGCGGGACCTGGACGGCGACGGCTTCTACGAGAACGAGACGGTGGTGATCGGCGATCTGCCGACCGGGCACCACCGGACCCGCACCATCCTGTTCGACGAAGGCGAGGACAAGCTCTATCTCTCGATTGGCTCCAGCTGCGACCTGTGTCGCGAGGCCGACGAGCGCCGCGCCACCATCCTGCAGTCCGATCCGGACGGCGCCAACCTGAAGGTTTACGCCCGCGGATTGCGCAACGCCATCGGCATGGCCTTCCACCCGTTGACGCGCCAGCTGTGGATCACCGGGAACGGCCACGACCGGGAGGGCAAACACCTGCCTCCGGAGGTTGTTACGATCGTCAAAGACGGCGGATTCTACGGCTGGCCGGTGGCCTACGGCTACCAGGTGCCGACCAACACGGGGATCAACCAGTACGCCGACGCGATCCTGCCGCTGACGCGGCAGGACACACTCGACATGGAGAGCATGGTGCGTCCCGCGGTCCAGGTCTACGCCCATCTGGCACCGATGGCCATCCATTTCTACCACAACAACAGCGTGTCGGAGCTCGACGGGGCAGCACTGGTCGCTATGCGCGGCGGGGGACGGGATGCAGAAGGGCACAAGGTGGTCGCCATCTTCACCAATCCGGACGGTTCCGACGCGAGAGTGGGCGACTTCGTTACCGGCTTCGAGGCGGGCGACGATCCGTGGGGAAAGCCCGTCGGTCTGGCCACCGACGGCGCCGGCAATATCTATCTCTCCAGCGATTGGAACACAAACATGATCGTGCGGATCGAGCCGCCGGCGCATCCGACCGCGGTCGAGGAGGACGTTGGCTTGGAGGCGCCGGGCGGCTTTGCTCTGCTGCAGAACCACCCGAACCCGTTCAACAGCAGCACGACATTACGCTACATCCTGTCAAGGATTGGAGCGGTGGAGTTATCTGTTTACGACATGCAGGGGCAGTTGGTGAGGGGCTTGGTACAGGAGGTGCAGAATGCTGGGCGTTATGAGATCACCTGGGCCGGTGACAATGACGCGGGCCAGCCGGTAGCCACGGGGACCTATCTTACCCGCTTGCAGGCGGGAGCGTTTGTCCAGACTCGCAAAGTCATGCTCATAAAGTGAACGATTCGGGGTGACCGCCTCTAATTCGCAGCGCGGTAACTCGGCTCATTCCAGACAAGTCCTTAATCCACTCATCAGGGCAGAGGGCCTTCGAAAACAGGCTGATCTCCCCTATCTGACATTCCCAGCCAGTTCTTGGCCAGAAAGATCAGGATCGGCACCTTACCCTGTAGATTCAGCTCGAACAGCTTCTACCGCAGCACCATACCTCGGCACTCTTTTTTGCCTGAAATAGTCGTCCAAAGTCATCCTCTTCTCGCGTGTTACCGCACGCTCCACGGTGCGGGCGGGGCAGCCAAAGAAACAACCGACCGACTACAGCTAACTTGGTGCAAGGCGCTGCCATCGACTCCTCAATAAACCTTGTCCCCGCCGCGTCCAGTGCGAATGCTTCACCCTAGGCATGGAGGTAACGACTGTCAGCCTGCATCTTGTCAAGCCGACGGCGCATTCCCCCCAGTTGATCTTCGCCCGTGAAGATAGCGGAGTTGGTTGGGTCGCCTGTCCCACAACACGGACTATCAGGAGCATTTGAAGGGGCTCACTGCCCAGTACGAAGACCCGGATGCTCGGCCGTTGGGGTTGTCAGGTCTCGGAGTGCCGAGCTTGGCGCTGGAATCGAATCGGGGGACGTGGTATTCTTCAGCGAAAGCCTCTGGCATGCCGCCTTGGGCGGTTTAGGCCCGTTAACTTCCCATTCATAGAGAGATTGGTAGATGGACGACGCGATGCGTGACGCATTCACGCGACAAGGCTACATCGTCGTGCCCGACGTGCTCAATCAACAGCAGTTGGACGAGCTCAACCACGTCTATGATCAGCACGTCCTCGAGCGTGACGAGACGCTGTCCAAAGCCGGCACTGACAAACAGAACCGCTTCTACATCGGTGGGCGCGACATCAGAGAGACCACGGACCGGCACGGCAACACCTACAAGGGCCGGAGGTTCTGGAGCAAGGCCTACATGGCTCTGATCGACAACGAAACCATGTTGCCCATCATGGAAGACCTTCTAGGCGACCCGGCATGGGGCCATGCCCCAGCGCATATGCCGGAAGAATTGCGTCCCTTGTTTCGCTTAGATCATGACAACGTGCACTATAAGCCCGGCCGTACTCCTACAGACGGCTCGGACAGGGGAGGCGCACTTCATGGCGGCCCGGGCAACTTTCACATCACGTGTGTGTACGAACTGAAATCGGTCGGACCCGGTGACGGAGGCTTCGGTTGCGTCGTTGGCACCCATAAACCGGCCAATGAGCAGAAGCTGTTAGATACCGACGGCGACTGGCGATGGAATTGGTGCAACACCGAGTGGACGGCGAAGCTGCCCGGCTGGGATGAAGATGTGCCGGTGCAACGCATCGAGGCGAAAGCTGGGGACTGCATCCTGTTCAGCGAAAAACTTAAACACGGTACAATTCCGTGGTCCGGCCACGGCGAGCGCCGAACCTTATTCTATAAATATGTCCCGTTCGGCATGCACCATGGCGACGCCGGTTACGACACGAACGACTCCGAGCTTACCGAACGCCAGAAACGCATTCTCGAATTCTCCCCTTGCTGGTTTAATGAGCCACGAGAGGACAAGGACTACTCCGCTAGCCCGGCACTCACAAAGCTCCATCCGCTGGCTCGGACAGCCAGCGACCCGAGCGCGTTGCTGCCCGGCATGGCACCGCCGCATATCCGGCTGACAGATGAGACCAGAGCGATGCTGCTGCAATCCGGTAACGGTTAAGCAAATGCAATGTCGGCGTGATGGCCTGCGACAGAACTTCTCGGAATCGACGCTCGTGTTGGCGCGCATCCAGACCCTTGTGCTCCCTGTCGCATGCTGACCTCGGTTCAATTCTCGCCCGACCGTACTGTAACGCCGATAGCGGGTAGTATATCGCCGGTTGCCCGTGCGCTTGACAAGCGAGGCCGCAGGTGACAGCTGTCCCACTTCGGTATTTTTCAGCTTATAGCCGGAAAGTCCGGTGCCCACCACGTGCGCCTCAGGCACCGATGTGATAACTCGCCACTAGAACCAGAGAGGATAAGATATTGTGGAGGCAGAATCTCAGAAAACCAACGATCGCTCAGAGGATGCCGGAACCACAATGATTGCCCCCCTCGATGCACTGCAGATGCAAGCCTTCGAGGATGATGGCGCGGTGCTTGTAGACCTGGGCCTCAACCGCGACCTGCTGGACCGGGCCGAGGCCGCGTGGGATCGCCACGCCGGGGAGGGCGGCAGCCTTTTTGCAGATCAGGATTACGTTGAGCTGATATCTGCGCCGGTGTTCGAGGAGATAGCCAAGCAGGTGCTGCGCAGTGACAGGGTCTTCATCCTCGAGACGGGGTGCGCGGGAACGGGGCTCGATCGAGCGGAGATGAACGAGAAGGCACGGCGCAATGACTGGCCGGAGAAACATGGAATCCGGTCGGAATGGTCCAATTCCATGCACATAGACGTGCAGGTGACGACCGAGGACTTCGAGGCGACGCCCCGACGCGAACACCTGGCCATCTGGTTCTGGCTGAACGACGTGCCCGCCAAACGGGCCGCAATGCGAGTTCTCAAAGGCAGCCACAAGCGGCTGGGCGCGCACTGGCAGGAGATGCAGCAGCGCTGGAAGGCGAACCCGAATGCGCCGCTGCCGGTGCAGCACGGACCGCGCTGGGAGGCCGAGGGCGAGCCCGACGCCCGCTCTTTCGCGGGACTGGAACCCACTGCCATGGCCGCCCCGCGCGGCTACGCTCAGGTCTTTTCACAGTCTCTCGTCCACGCTGGTTGGCACTCGGAGGACACCGAGCCACGTAAGGGATTTCACATCTCCTGGGTCGCCGACGGCGTGAGTATCGGGGGGATGCGCTTCAACGACCAGAGCGGACGAATCGATAGTCTGCGCCAGCGAAGTGCGGAGTTGCGGCAGTCAATGGCCCCGAAACGGCGGCACGTGGCGATGGATGAGAGCACGCTCGAGCGGCTGGTGGGGTTGTGGCAGGAGGAGTGGCCGCCGACGCTGCGAAGGCGCTTCCGGCTCTGACCGGGCTACAAACGAATGCCTGTCATGCTCGGAAGCGCCGATGTTAGAGGATGATGACGTTGCGCAGCGCCCCGCCTAGTCGCCTGTGGCCCGGGGGATCAGGCGGCATATTCAGGCACCGTGCCACAGGAGAAAACCATACCCCACCGCCAGCTTTTCTTGGATATGCGCTAGATTACCCGGATCGAAAGGCTCCACCGCCGGGTCCACCAGCCTGTACGCCATCCCGAAAATCCCATCCTCAGGGGCGAAAACCCCTGGGAGAAAATGGCCTCGCTCTACGGCACGGTGCTACGCGACCCATCCGACGGGCAGTTCAAGATGTGGTATCTGACGATTCCCGAGGCCGGCGAGTGGATCCAGGTGTAGGGGCGCACCGTGCTGGGCTATGCGACCAGCGCGGACGGCGTGCACTGGGACAAGCCGCGTCTGGATCAGGTCGACATCGATGGCTCGGCGGCCAATAACATCATCGAGATCGGTCGCACCAACTGCGAGGGTATCGCCGTGCTCTACGACGGCCGCGATCCGGATCTGGCGCGACGCTACAAGGGCTTCTACTGGGAGCACGGCGGGATCGACACTTATAGAGAATGGAAGGGGAAGACGATTTGGGGCGAGGGAAAAGGCGATGGGATGTGGATGTCGTTTTCGGCCGACGGCGTGCACTGGACCGACTGCGGCAACAATCCAGTGATCGCCATGGGCAGCGACTCGACGCAGTCGCTGGTATGGGACCCCAACATTGAGAAGTACGTGGCTTACGGCCGCATGGGCGCGGGCGATTATACGGGCGCGGAGTTGCAATTTACCGCGCCCTTGGCGGCGTTAAGACAACGCGAAGTGCGTCTGCGGATCACGCTGCGCGACGCCAATCTGTATTCGTACTGGCTGGCGTAACCGCGACGAGCTGGCTCCTGCGCAACCGATCGTCGTTGGCGCACTTCGCGCTCGACGGAAAGATTGCGTTGACTGCGGAGCGTTAGTGTTGAAAAGGGCCCTCTCATCGAGGGCCCTTTTTCGGTTACCTCGTCCCATCCCACCGGCTCGGCTGCCAGCTTTACAATGCAGGTGACGCCGAACTCGCTGGTGTCCTCATCGCCTGTCCAGCGGTCGATGACGGGATCAGGAAGTCGCAGAGTAGCCGCGGAACACTCGCTCCGGGTCCGGGGCGCGTTCGGCTCAGATCCTAAACGGCCTCCACGCCGACCCGACTCGCCACCTCCTGAATGAACATCCGGGCGCGCTTGAACTCCCAGAAGGTCTCCCCGTAGGTGACGTAGACCGGCGAGGCATTTGTACCGGCGACGCCGACGTCCCGCAGGTGCTCGATCGTCAGCACCAAGTCCGGGTCCAACTCCCCCAGCCGTCGGAGGAAAGTCTCGTAATCCATCGTACCTGCCCCCGGTGGCACCTCGTCCACCTTCACAACCCAGTGCGACTCGTCGAGCAGCACGTCCTTGGCGTGGGCCCCGGCCACTATGTCGCCGATTAGATCGAACATATGGTTGAGGAAGTCGGTGGAGGTTTTGGTCGCACGGGCCGTCATCATGTTGACCGGGTCGAGCAGCACCTTGCAGCGGGGTGACTTCACCTCGTCGGCGAGGCGGCGATGCTGTGCGGGCGAGTCCCAGGGACAGAGCGGGTGGGAGTGAAAGCCGATGTCGATGCCCACCCGTTCCGCCTCGGCAAACACGGGCTCGCTGGAGCGGACGATCCGGTTGAAGCATTCGTCCGACCACCAGTCTTCGGCGCCGCCCGGCCGCCAGTGGATCGAGATGCACTGGGCACGCAGGACACTCGAATCGCGGATGCAGCGCATGACCGCTTCGACGCCGCGTTGCCGCACCGCCGCGTCCGCATGGCTGAGCAGCTGGAAGTGCAGGCAGGCGATGGCCCCGACGAAGACGCCGGCCGCATCGAAGGCAGCGAGGCAGGATTGGACCTCTTCCTCAGGCCACCCTTCCTCGCTGGTGTAGTTGAGCCATGCGCCCTTGATGCCAATCTCGCCGAGCCGATCTATCGTGCGCTGCGGTTCCGCGGTGGGAGCACCGTCCCAGAATGCTGCTCCAAGTCTCATCTCTTTCCTCGCTTGCCTAGACGTGGGAACCGGTCGCGGAAAGTCTAGGCGATCTGCAGCGCCGACTCAATCGAATCGTGGACACTCTCTGTACGTCGCACTATCTTGGCGCCGTGAGCACTCCTGCCCTGGCAACCCGCGTCGTGCGCGGGCTTCTGTGGACCGGAAGCCCCTTCCTCGTCCACATCCTGACCCTGCTGCTATTCTACGGCTCGCTGCCACCCGAGCAGATGGGCCCGTTCGCCTTCGCGCTTCCAGTGGTGATGATGGCCGCGTTGCTGGGGGACCTGGGACTCGGGACCGCTCTGGTGCAACACCGCGAAGCCACCGACCGCCATTTCAGCTCCGCTTTCTGGGTCAGCCTGACCTGGGGCACTGTCCTGACCGTGGCGATAGTCACCACTGCCCCCGTCGTCGCTCCGTTAGCGGGAAGTGACGGGGAAATCACGTCAGTCCGCATTCTCGGCTGGCTCAGCCTGATCGTACCACTGGCGTCCGTCTCCGGGCTTTTCCGCGCCCGCCTGCAGCGGGAACTGCGGTTTGCGGCGATGGCCCGGGCCGAGATCGCGTCGGTCCTGATCTACAGCGTCGTCGCCCTCGCGCTGCTGCCCCCCCTGCAGCTGTGGGCGCTGGTCATCGGGTCGATCGTCCGCGAACTTGCGCTGCTTGTCGGGCTCTGGATCGCGGCCGCCTGGCGCCCCCGGTTCCAGTTCAGTCCCGCGGCATTGCGCGACATCATCCGGTTCGGCCTGAATTTCACCGGTGAACGGACCGTCGGCTTCGCCAACAGTCGGCTGGCGCAGATCCTGATCCTGCCAGCGATCGGCAAGGTCGCCGCTGCTCAGTACGGCCTGATCACCCTCTACACGATCACGCCGCTGGTCCGCCTCTCTACTATCCTGCACCGGGTCAGCATGCCGGCATTCTCCACCATCCAGGATCGCCAGGCCCAGCTGGCCGGCGGCTACATCAAGGCAATTCAGGGAGTCGCCCTACTGCTGTGGCCCCTAGCGACAGGGATGTTCCTCTTTGCCGAGGAGCTCCTCGCCGTCGTCAGTCAGGAGTACGCCGTCGCCTCCCGTGCCCTGCAGCTGCTCGCCCTCGCCTTCATCCTCAAATCGGTGGGTTCAATAGTCGGAGCCGTCTTTCTGGCCAAGGGGCGGGCTGACTGGTCCTTCCGCTGGACCCTGGCCAGCTTCGCGATCCTGGTTCCCGCCTTGATTCTGGGTTTTCCCCACGGACTCACCGGCGTAGCAGCGGCCATCCTGGCAACGTCGGTCCTGAATTTCATCGTCACGCAGATCATGGTGCACCGACTGATCCGCTTCAGCCTGCCGGCCTTTTTGGCCGGTCTCGGTCGCCCGATCGCAGTTTGCCTGGCGTTGGGCCTGGCACTGGGCCTGGCTCAGACCCTCTTCCTTCAGCGCATGCCCGATGCGGCGGCGCTCTCACCCCTGCGGGAGTTGCTCTCCGACCGGGTCGACGCCGCCACCGTCCTGCTGCAGGCGGCGGTCTGCGGTTTGATCGCCTACGCCGTCGCTCTGCGTCTGATCGCGGCAGAGCAGTGCCGCGAATACTGGCACAGCCTGCGCGGTACCGGAGAACGAGGCAGACCCGACGCGGCGCCATCGGCCGGTATTGCCGAAGACGCCTGAGCCACTCGATCCTTTGCTAAGAACCGACCTCGAGACTATGTTCTTCAGGTTATACAAGACTGTATCAGCAGGACGCCAAGCGCCAAGGAGCTCGCCATGACTACCAAGGGAAACGGCCAGACCGCGACGGGCACGCTTCGCCTCAAGACCGGCCTCGCCGAGATGCTCAAGGGCGGCGTGATCATGGACGTGGTCACCGCCGAGCAGGCCAAGATCGCCGAAGACGCCGGCGCCACCGCGGTGATGGCACTCGAGCGCGTCCCGGCCGACATCCGCGCCGAGGGTGGCGTCTCCCGCATGTCCAGCATCGAGAAGATCAAAGAGATCATGGAGGCCGTCACCATCCCGGTCATGGCCAAGTGCCGCATCGGCCATTTCGTCGAGGCGCAGATGCTCCAGGCCCTGGGCGTCGACTACGTCGACGAGAGCGAGGTGCTCACCCCGGCTGACGAGCTCTATCACGTCGACAAGTTCCAGTTCGACACCCCCTTCGTCTGCGGCTGCCGCAACTTGGGCGAGGCCCTGCGCCGCATTGGCGAGGGTGCCGCGATGATCCGCACCAAAGGGGAGGCCGGCTCCGGCAACGTCGTCGAGGCGGTGCGCCACATGCGGACCGTTACCGACGAGCTCCGCCGCCTGACCACCTTGCGTTCCGAAGAGCTGATGACGGCGGCCAAAGACCATGGCGCACCCTATGAGCTGGTTCGCCTGGTCGCGGAGCCCGGCAAGCTGCCGGTCCCCAATTTCTCCGCCGGCGGCATTGCCACCCCGGCCGACGCCGCGCTGATGATGCAGCTGGGCGCCGAGGCCAACTTCGTCGGCTCCGGCATCTTCAAGTCGGGCGACCCTGAGATCCGCGCCAAGGCCATCGTCGAGGCCACCACCCACTTCGAAGATCCCGACGTCCTCATCCGCGTTTCCGAGAATCTCGGCGAGGCGATGGTCGGCATCGACATCAACACGCTGGAAGAGGGACAGCTGCTGCAGACCCGCGGCTGGTAGGAGGGCAGTGGACGTAGGCGTTCTCGGCCTGCAGGGGGATTTCGCGGCACACGCCGCCGCAATCGAGCGGCTCGGCGGCGCTGCCCGCATCGTCAAGAAGCCGGACCAGCTGCAAAATCTTGACGGCCTGATCATCCCGGGTGGTGAGAGCACGACCCTGATCAAGCTGATGGACCTGTATGCTTTCTGGGAGCCGCTCGAGGCCTTCGTCGCTTCCGGCAGGTCAGTGCTCGGCACCTGTGCCGGCGCCATCATCCTCGCTACCGAAGTGCTGAATCCCCCGCAGAGATCGCTCGGCGCCATCGACATCGCGATCGAGCGCAACAGCTACGGCCGCCAACTGGAGAGCTTCGAGACGACCGGCCGCTTTACCCCCGACAAGGACGCGACGGCGGTCGAGCTGGAGATGGTTTTCATCCGGGCGCCACGCATTCTCAGGCTGGGGTCGAGAGTGCGAGCACTCGCCGAGCACGACGGCGAATGCGTGATGGCGCGACAGGAGCGCGTTGTCGTCGCCTCCTTCCATCCGGAGCTGACCGACGACGCAACGGTGCACCGCTACTTCATGCAGCTGTGAGGCAGCCCGGTCAGAAGGAGAACTGCACCCGTGCCATGAAGCGATCGATGTCGAGGTCGTCCTCTGACATCACGAAGTCGTGCTGGAAGCCCAACCCCACCTTCAGCTTTTCGCTCAGCTTCAGGTCCACTCCCACGCCCGGCGTGATTGCGAACTTTCTGTCACCCACGTCCGGCGTCAGCAGGCCGGCATCAAGAGTGAAGAAACAGCCAAACGGGTCGTAGTCGGAGCGGCTGCGCGCCCCTATGGTATAAAGGCCGATCTTCTGGTCCGATATGTAGCCGTAGCCGATCTGAAAGGACAGCCAGTCCTCGATCTGATAGCCCAGATTCACCCCGGCCACCAGATCGGTCTCCGACTCCTTGTCGGCTCCCTCCGCGTCCACCTGCGCCGACCCGAAGAACCCGTCGACGAAGTACTGCCCACCCGGACCAAAGCGCGAGTATCCGCCCTTCCCGTACTCGCTGCCCTCGGGGCCATCGGTCCGTCCCGGCTCCGGCTCCGCGAACGACGGACTGCACAATGCCAGCGCCAGACCCGTCACCACCGACCATCGAAAATTCTGCATCCTGTTCACCTCGTTCCATTCACTCCGCGAATTTCAACGAACCCTGCCCGCCCAGTGCCCTGCGGCGAGGGTACACCGGGTTAGAAGCCAATGGACCTCTTCTTGAAGTGTTTCACGATCTCCTTGTGGTCCGTCCAGACGATCTCGGTGGTCTCGATGCTGGTCAGCTCGAAGGTCGCCTTGTAGTACAGCGACCTGTCCTTGCCCACCTGCTGCACCGTCGAGGTCAGGACACCACCCAACAGGTATTGGGCCGCGATCTGCTTGCCGGGCCCCTTGGCCTGGGACGGGTCGACGTAACCGGATGTCTGGTACTCGTACTCCTTGGCGATCTCGCGCCGCGCCGCCTTGTCGAGGAAAGTTACGCTGCCACTCTGCTTGAGCTCCGTCTTGACGTGGTCGTAGAGCGCTTCCATGTCGATATGCTCGGACGTGCGATTGCGCGGCGTCTCGAGGATGATCACCGGCTTGGTCGCCATCCCTTTCTCCACGATCCAGCCCTCGAGCGACTCGATCACCTTCTTGGCCACCAGCTGGGTGTCGTTCTGGTTCCACTTGTCGTCGAGCATGTTGATCTCGGCCGGGTCCCCGTACTCGCCGCGAGTGAACGCCCGGGGCCCGGCGCAGGCGGTCAATCCCGCCAGCACCAGCGCCAACCCAAATCCCGTGTACCTCATTCCCTGCTCCTTTCGGTCGAAACGACCACGTCAATCAATCCCATTCGCACTCGAAGTGCGTGCGCACCAGCTGCCACTTGTCGGCCAGCAGCGCATCCTGCCGATAGAGCACCTGCAGCACGCACATGCTCTGCAGTGAGCTAGCCGGGTATTCGAAGTCGAAGTACTGCACGTCTTTTCGATCCTGCTCTGGTATATCGGCCGAGGTGTAGATGTCCGGCTTGGTGGAGGTGAACACCATCGCCCGCTTGCTGCCCCGAGTCTTCAACGGCACCTGCGATTCGAACACGATCCGCCGCACCTTCTTCGGCAGCAGCAGGTCGGTGTTGTCCACCAGGCCGTCGCGCTGCCACTTCTGGCCCAGGATCGTCTGCAGGCGGCCGAGGAACACCCTCTCCCGGTCCCCGTCCGGCAAGATCAGATACAGATATCCTTTGCGGGCCTGGGACGAGATCACCGGAGCCGCGCCCAGGCCTTCGAAATCCACCATAATGCGCAGCCCCAGTTCGCGGTTGGGACCGAGCGCATGCAGCGACACTGCCTTGATCACCTCGGGAGCCACCCCGTCGCTCTTGAGCGCCACCAGGGCGTCGACCGAGGCATCGCAGGCACAGCGGCGTTCCTCGATCATCTTGACGATGTCGGTGACGGCAAACTCGTTGGCGCTGAGCTTGCGCACGTCCGCCAGCGTCAGCGGCAGCTGGTCGGAGCGCTCGTAGAGCCGCGGCACTTTGCCGCCGTCCCAGTCGACGATGTTGAAGACGTACCCGCTCTCCAGCGGGTTGACCCCTTCGCGCGTGCCCACCGGGCTCAGTTGCTGCGCCGCAGCCAGCAGCGGGACGCTCAGCAGTGCGACGGCCAGTGCCAGGCGCGTTCGTGCGATTGTCGTCATTGGCGTTGCCTCGTGCGTGAGAGTGTGGTTAGCGGTAGCTGCGGTAGCTCAGGAACGTGGTCGCGTCGGGATCGACGACAACCTGTGGGATCATTCCCGACTCGATCACCTGCCCTCTCCCATTTAGAAACTCCACCACCAGGTCAATTGTTCCCGGCGGCGGCGACAACCGGGCCATGTGGACCTCGTCCGGCAGCGACAGCCAACTGCGGGTGTCGGCCATCTCGGTGGCCATGCCGAGCATGTTGACGAGGAAACCGAGGATTTCGCTCTCGTCCTCGGCCTTCTCTGATAGTATGTATTTGGTCAGGGCGCGGGCAACTGTGCGGGCCAGAATCGCGTCCTCCTTATCCTGCAGCGTCCGGCGCGCGATCGCACCGACACCTTCCACCAAAACCCCGTCCACCTCCACCCCTCCGGCTCGCACGCTGATCCCGGCAACCTCCGAGCCACCCTCCTCGTAATAGGGCGTGGCTACCTTCAGCCAGTACTCCACTTTGCCGTACGGGTGATGGTGGCGGTGGCGGTGGTGGCGGGAGACCATCCGGTCGGAAAGAGTGTGGACGTGGCGGGTGTCGTCCGCCTCGAAGATGGGCAGGCGTATCTCTTGCTGGCGCTTGCGGGGCACCTTGCCGGTCTCGACGAAGAGCACGACGTCACCACCAGAGCTCGGGATTGGGGCGACGCCGGCGCGGCGGTAGCGCTCCATGTATTGCTCGACGTCTTCCCGGTAGCCGAGATGAACGGCGGTATTGATGAGGTCGTCGATCAGCAGCCGCGGCACACCGATGCCGAACTGCTCGTGATACGCCTGGTAGCCCTGCTCCGCATCCTTGAAGGAGATGTAGGCGTCGCTCAGGTCGCCGTCGGCAGCGTAGAACAAGCCGGTCATATACTGCAGGAAGGCGTCGTTCTTGTAGGTGAGAGTATAGTCGGCGGCGGCGGCGAAATCCTCGAGCCTCAGGTTGGCCTTACGGCATTCGACCAGCGCCTCATCCCGCTGACCGAGCTTTTCGTAGTTCATCGTACGGTAGTAGTGGATCAGGACACGCTCGAACTCCTCACCCGTGTACTTGCGGATCGCGTCATTGGTGACGAAGGCGGCCAGTTCGCGGGAAACCGACTTGGTGAAACGCTTGTCGATCAGCTTTTCGGCTTTGGCAAACTGCTTGTTCGATGCTTCGTAGGCGCCCTGATAGTGGTAGATGAGGCCCTTCTCGAGCCGGTAGAGGAGCTTGTCCGACTGATCCTTGCCGGCCTCGAGTTGCTCGATCGCCTTCTGGTAGTCCCCCCCCTCCAGGCTCTTCAGCGTGCCGCGCATCAGGCCCGAATAGCCGGCAGCGCAGCCAGAGAGCCACAACAGCAGCCCGATCGTCCCCAACCGCTGCAGCTTCCTCAACACGCACTCCTGGTTTCGACCGACGGCGGCTCCAGATGTACAATGCTCTGACCCGGCCAGATGTTCCCCCGCTTCCCCACCGCGGCTGTCGCTCAGTCCGCCGGCTCGACCCGGACTAGCTCGCCGCTCTCCACCGCCGCCAGTACCGACGGATCGCCGACTACCTTGCCGAGGACGTTGGCCTCGCTGATCAGGCGGCACTCGTCACCGCGGGAAACCGGCGTCGGACCGAACAGCAGCGCCAGCGCCGAGCCCTGCAACCAGAAGCAGACCTCGCCGCGCTCGACCACCTCGCGAGCATCCGGCTCGCGCGTGGCCGCCATGGGCGCGTCGAAGTAGACCTCGTCTCCCCAAGTGCTGGCACTCGCCTCGAACGGCACGACCGCAGCCAGCTCGCGCGCCGTCGGGGTCTCGTAAAGCTCGATGTCGACCCGACCCGAGTTCCAGCTGAACAAGACACGCATGATTCCTCCAATTATTCGATCGCTTGTTGGGAAAAACGGGGCGGGTTAATATAACACCCTCGATTCCCGGTTCAACACGCCCGCACCCGCTGCGCCCCCTCGGAAAATGAACAAACTCAACGTCGCCGTCGTCGGTTACGGGCTCGCCGGCCGCTGCTTCCACGCCTACCTGGTCGGCCTGGTGCCCGACCTTAAGCTGCGGGCCGTGGTGTCAAGCCGGCCCGAGGCGCGCGAAGCCATCGAGCGCGACCTCGGAGCCAGCGCCTACGCCGACTTCGAACAGCTGCTGGCCGACGACACCGTCGACCTGGTGGTCCTGGCGACCCCGAACGACCTGCACGCCCCCCACGCCATCGCGGCGCTGGCAGCCGGCAAGCACGTGGTGACCGACAAGCCGATGGCCCTCGATCGCGGCGAAGCCGACGCAATGATCGCCGCCGCCGCAAAGCACGACCGCCTGCTCAGCGTCTTTCAGAACCGGCGCTGGGATGCCGACTACCTGACCATCCGCAGGGCGATCGAGGACGAACGCGTGGGGAAACCCTTCCGTCTGGAGCTTGCCTGGATGGCCCACGCTCCGCCGCGCACCTGGCGGGCCAAGCACGTCCACGGCGGCGGCAAGTTCGTCGACTTCGGGGCCCACCTCATCGACCAGGCGCTGCAGCTGATTCCGGGGCCGGTGGACCGCGTCTACGCCCGCTTCCAGAGCGGACTGTGGAAGAATGATGTGGAGGATCACGCCGAGTGCACGATCGGTTTCGCAGGAGGCGTCGAGGTGCAGATCACGACCTCGTCGGCAGCGCCCCAGGCCAAGCCCCGCTGGCTCGTGATGGGCAGCGGCGGCACGCTGACCCAGAGGGGACTCGACCCGCAGGAAAAGGCTATGGTCGCAGGCGACATCGACGCGGCAGCCGAGGTGCCGACTCACCGGGTGGTGCACGCCCCTACCGTTAGCGGCACGCAGGAGGAGTTGGAGACGGTGCCGGGGCGCTGGCGATCATATTACGAGAATGTCGCCGACGCCATTCTCGGGCGCGCCGAGCTCGCTGTGACGGCCGCGAGTGTGCGCCGGGTCATGGCCGTAATCGACGCCGCGCGCCAGTCGGCGGCGGCCGACCAGGCCATCGAGGTCGACGACACGGCACAGGCGTGAAACGGTCCCGGCCCGGCGACGAGGGCAAAGAGACCAGCTTCGTCGTCCGCACTCAGGATTCGCCGCTGAGCCTAGACGAGCACCGCCAGCTGCCCCGCCATCCCGTTCACCTGGTGCTCGACAACCTGCGCAGCGCATTCAACGTCGGCTCGATCTTCCGCAGCGGGGATACCGCCCGCATTGCCTCCATCTGCACCTGCGGCTACACCGCCCACCCTCCCCACCCCAAGCTGGAGAAGACGGCGCTAGGCACGGTCGAATGCATTCCGTCGCGGCACTTCGATCGAACCGAAGCGGCGGTGACCCATCTGCAGGATGAAGGGGTGCCAGTCTGGGCGCTGGAGACCACGTCGGCCAGCGTCGACTACGCTGACGCGCAGTTCCCAAAGCCGGTGGCCGTCGTCCTCGGTAACGAGGCCCTGGGGATCGGTCGCCCGGTGCTCGAGCGCTGCGACCAGCTGATCCAGATCCCCACCTACGGCTTCAAGAACTCGCTCAACGTCGCCAGCGCCGCAACGGTGGTGCTCTTCGAAATCCTGCGCCAGTGGGGTGCGGCCGAGTCACCATGAGTCGGTCTCAGCGCCGCTCGGCGTAGGGCTCTTTCAGGTACTGGCGCGCCAGCCGTTTCGTTTCACCGCCACCCAGTTCCGCAGCCCGTTCGTAGTGGACAACTGCAGCCGGACGATCCACCGCGAGATCGGCGATCATCCCCAGAAAGAGGTTGGCCGCCGCCGCGTAGCCCCCCTTCTCTGGTGATGTCACAGACTCCAGCGAGTCGACGGCAGCCAGGTGCCTGCGGGCCGGACCATGCCTGTGGAGGTAGAACGAGGTCTTGCCCAGGTAGTAGACCGCCTCGACGAAACCCTTCCGGTGGTAGCCGGCCCGGCCCTGGCGGCTGCGGGCCGCCACCTGCTTGTAGAGGTCCGAGCTCTTTTTCCACCAGCCCAACTCGGCCAGGGTACGCGCCGTGTAGCGGTGGAACAGAGCGTTGTCCGGATAGCGCGCGAGAAGCTCCTGCAGGAAGGGCAGGGCCAGCGCCTTGTCCTTCTCGAACAGCCGGTAAATCTGCGCCAGAAAGTAGGCCGCCTCGGTGCGGGCGTACAGCCCCTCCGCCGCCACCTCCCGCAGCTGCTGCAGGCCCAGCTCGCGGTCTCCCTCGGGCAGCAACCAAAGGATCGGCTTGATGATCGGGTGCTGCCGCGGCATCACCTCGGCGAAGTAGTTGTAGATCCCCTGGCCGAAGAGGATGTCCTTGTTGGTCGGCTCCATCGACCGGCTCTTGTTCAGCAGCGGCAGGCACTTCAGTCCGTCGCCGGCGGCGCGCAGGTACTGGCCGCGATCACCGCGGAGGCGGCCGCGAAAGCCGATGGCGCCGGCCTTGAAGAGGATGGCATCGAAGTCGTCAGGGTCCCGTTCCAACCGCCGGTCGCAAACCTCGATACAACGCTGGAGCAGGTCGTAGAACACCTCGTCGTGAGCGGTGTCGTCGAGATCGATGAGCACCCGCCACCAAGTAACCATGGCGAGAAAGAAATGGCCGAGGGGATTCTCCGGATCGGCCTCAATCACCGTTTCGAAGTAGGCGTCAGCCTCCTCGAAGCGTAGACCGTAGATCAGGTCTATGCCCTGCTGAACGCGGCTGTCGAAGCCGCGGATCGTGTAGGTCGCCGATTCGGCGCCGGTGCGGTAGCCTGAAACGCCGAGGCAAATCGTCGCCGCAAGGACCAGCGGCCGCACGCGCCGCCACCGACTACTCCTTCTCGAAGCCGCGGGCATGCCAACAAAGGTAGGAGATGATTTCGCGTTCCTCGTCGGGCGGCGGTAGCGGTTGGACCTGCTTCCGAATCAGTTCGATCATCCGCTCGTACTCCCGGTCCCAGTAGCGTTTACCCGCCCATTGCAACCGGATCGGGGCGTGGCAACCCGAACCCGAGCAATAACGTAGGTAGAGGCGGGAGGCACGGCTCTCATTGGGCAGTTCCTTGCCGCAGCCCGGGTTCGCGACGGTGGTCAGCAGCCCAATTTCCACCACGCTCGCTAACGTCGGGACGCGTTGCCGCCCCCGTGGTGAACTCATACGTTTCCGCCCGGGTTCCGCTGCATCTCCACGCTCAGAGAGCACCTCATGAAACACGACGTCATCGTCATCGGTGGGGGTTCAGCCGGCTACGCCGCCGCCCGTACCGCCCGCCTCGCCGGCGCCGACGTGGCCATCGTCGACCACGGTCCCCTCGCCGGGCTCTGCATCCTCCACGGCTGCATGCCGAGCAAGGCGGTCCTGGCTTCCGCTGGCGCCTTAGCGCTGATGCGTCGCGGTCCCGAGTTCGGCCTGCAGCGGCTGCAACCGCAAGCCGACCTGGCCGCGATCATGGAGCGCAAGTCCCGGCTCATCCGGGAGTTCGCCGACTACCGCATCAGCCAGCTGCGCGGACCGGAGTTCACCCTCTACGAGGACGTCGCCCATTTCCTCTCCCCGCACCAGGTGCAGGTCGGCCACCAGCGGCTGGAGGCGGACCGTATCATCATCGCCACCGGTTCAGTCGTACGCCGCGTGCCGATTCCTGGACTGGACGAGGTCGGCTATATCACCAGCGACGAAGCGCTCGAGCTGCGCGAGCAGCCCGAGTCGATGCTGGTCCTGGGTGGTGGCTCGGTTGCCGCCGAGCTGGCCCAGTTCTACCAGCGCATCGGCACCCGCGTCACCCTGATCCAGCGCAGCCACCACATCCTCTCCACCGGCGATGAAGATCTCGCCCATCCGGTCGAGGCCAGCTTCCGCCACGAGGGCATGCGCGTCTACACCGACACCCGGCTGCACCGGTTCACCATGGAGGGCGGCCGCAAGACCGCCCACTTTGCCCACGAGGGCCAGGAGCTGACCGCCTCCGCCCAGCAGATTCTGCAGGCGCTCGGCCGGCGCCCCAACACCGACGGACTGCAGCTCGAGGTGGCGGGCGTCCACACCGAGCACGGCCGCATCGTCGTCGACAAGCAGATGCGCACCAACCAGCCGCACATTTTCGCCGTCGGAGACGTCAATGGGCTGCACGAGATCGTGCACATCGCCATTCAGCAGGGGGAGATCGCCGGCGCCAACGCCACGAGCGCCGCCGCTGGCAGCACTCCGTCCCACTGCTACGACAACCGGCTCAAGGCCCAAGTGACCTTCACCGACCCCCAGGTTGCCAGCGTCGGGCTGAGCGAGTTGGAGTGTCGGGAAGAGGACGTTGCCTATCTGGTCGCCAACTACCCGTTCGACGACCACGGCAAGTCCCTCTGCCTCGGCGAGACGCTGGGACACGTCAAGCTGCTCTGCAATCCTGTCTCTGGGGAATTACTCGGCGCCCACATCGTCGGTCCCGAGGCCGGCGAGCTGATACACGAAATGATCGCAGTCATGCACTTCAACGGCACCGTGCACGACGTGGCACGCATGCCCCACTACCATCCGACCCTGGCGGAGATTCTCACCTACCCGGCCGAAGAGCTGGCCGAGCAGCTACCGTCGACCTAGTCGTAGTACTCCTGACCAAGGTGCGTGATTAGTTCTTCACCCTTCAGGTAGCGGAGGGTGTTCTTGAGCTTCATCAGCTGGATGAAGAGATCGTGCTCGGGATAGAGCTCCGCGGCCGTCATCGGACTCTTGAAGTAGAATGAGAGCCACTCCTGGATCCCGGTCATGCCGGCGCGCGCGGCCAGGTCGGCGAAGAGCACGAGGTCCAGGCACAGCGGCGCGGCGAGGATGCTGTCGCGGCAGAGGAAATCGACTTTGATCTGCATCGGGTAACCCAGCCACCCGAAGATGTCGATATTGTCCCAACCCTCCTTCTCGTCCCCCCGCGGCGGGTAGTAGTTGATCCGCACCTTGTGGTACATGTCCTTGTAGAGGTGGGGGTAGAGGTGGGGCTGCAGGATGTACTCCAGCGCGCCGAGCTTGCTCTCCTCCTTGGTCTTGAAGGACTCCGGGTCGTCGAGCACCTCGCCGTCGCGGTTACCGAGGATATTGGTCGAGAACCAGCCGCGGACGCCGAGCATCCGGGCCTTGAAACCCGGCGCTAGCAGAGTCTTCATCAGCGTCTGCCCAGTCTTGAAGTCCTTGCCGGCGATGGGTGCCTTCTCCCGCGCCAGCTCGACGATGGCCGGCAGGTCCACCGTCAGGTTCGGGGCGCCATTGATGAAGGCCACCCCCTCCTGCAGCGCCGCGTAGGCGTAGATCATGCTTGGGGCGATAGCCGGGTTGTTCTCGCGCAGGCCCTTCTCGAATGACTCGATGGTGTCGTGAGTGGGATTGGGCTCGAGGAAGATCTCGGTGCTGCCGCACCAGATCATCACCGCCCGCTCGACACCTTCAGCTTCCTTGAACGCCTGAATGTCCTCGCGCACCATCTGCACCAGGTCCCACTTGGTCTTGCCCTCCTTAACATGCGGGCCGTCGAGGCGCTTGACGTAGTTGCGGTCGAAAACCGCCTTCCACGGCGCTATGGCCGAGAGCGGTTCGTGCAGCGCGTCGAGGGTCTCCTGGCGGAGAACACCAGCGTGGCTCGCCGCCTCATAGGTATTCTCGGCGAACAGATCCCAGCCGCCGAACACCAGGTCGTCGAGACCGGCCAGCTCAACGAATTCCTTGATCAGCGGACTGCGGTTCTCGGTACGCTTGCCCAAGCGGATGGTCCCCATCTGCGTCAGCGCACCCACCGGCTCTCCCAGTCCCGCCTTGATCGCTTCGACGCCAGCGATGAAGGTCGTGGCCACCGCCCCCATCCCCGGAATGAGGACCCCCAGCTTGCCTGTCGGTGGGTTAATCTGCGTTCCCTCATTCATGGCCCTTCTCCGCTAGAATACATGTCTTCGATGTTCCCCACCGCCGGTTGCGGTAGTCGCCAACTGCTGCGGTCGGCAGAACTGAATAAGGTAAGGTATGCACCGATATTTGCCAGCCGCCGCCCTCTGTTCCGCTGGCTCGTCTAGAAGACCTTGTGCAGGTCGACTTTGCTGAGGCCAAACATGGCGGCCGGCGCATGTCGGTACTGGACCGCCCGCGCAAGTAGATGCGGTCCCCATTCCACCACTCGGGAGCAGCCGCTGCATCTCCGACAGTTCGAGACCGCCGAACAGGCGCAGCTTGTGGATCACCTTCACCAACTCATTCTGGGTTCCGTTCATCCCGCCTGCCCGAGCTTGTATCGTCCTGACGTTCCTGGGATATACATAAATAATCAAAAACGCTTGCCTCCAACGTCTTCCCCGGACCCGATGTGCAGATGGATTACCGGCGCCAGACCCGGTCGCCTCAGTCTCGAGGCCGCGGTCGCGGATTCTCGCGCCGCCGCAAACTCCCGCGCCGCCACCTGCAGGTTTGCCACCCGCGCCCGCAGGTCGGGAACGCTCACACCCATGAATGACTCCCGACCCGCCAGCTTGCCCAAGTTGGCGACCGCCTTGTGCGCAAGTCTCTCCATGCCCACCGCGTTGCCCGCATGCCACTTGAGAAGTGCGGCGGCAACCTGGATGAGGCCGCGCAAGTAACAACGGCAGTCGCTCTCGGCCTTCTCCTCCCGCCACAACTCCTCCCAGAATTCGTGTGCCTCCCACCAGTAAGCGAAGTTGAAGTGGTCGACGCCGGCCAGATAACGCCTGCTGTCGCGCCAGTTCGCGGCCACCGGAGCACCCCGCTCGACCGGCATGCCCGCGGTCAACGCCACCGGGTGGCGGGCAGTCGTGCCGGGCAGGAACCGATGGTCCGGCAACGCCAGATCCGGCAGCCAGCGGCGGCAGGTCGGGTCGAGGGGTGCAGGCTCGCTGCCGGGATCCACTAGGGGCCCGTCCGGTTACGCGACTCGAGGAGCTCGCCACGACCCATGCGGAATACGCGGTCGGGTCAAGCTGCCGCCGCTTTGCCCGCCACGCGCAACGCGGGCAGTCCCGGATCGGCAACGGCACCCATGGAGAGGAGCCGGTCCTCAACCGTGGCCGCCTCCTTGTAGCCGGCGAAGTCGGCCCGGAGCCGGGCCGCACCCGGCATGCCGCGGAAGTAGCCGGCGTAGAACCGCCGCAAGCCGATCAGCCCGTAGCGCTCGCCCCGGTGCAGCAGGGCCAGGTGCAGGTGGCGCAGGCAGAGGCTAGCCCGCTCGGCCAGGTCAGGCGCCGGCGTTGCACTCCCGGACTCGAGGTACCGGCGTGCCTCGCGGAAGAGCCAGGGATGCTGGATCGCCCCCCTCCCCACCATGACCCCGTCGCAGCCAGTCTCGGCGAAGGCGCCGGCTACCTCCTCCGGCGTCGTAATGTCGCCGTTGAGGATGACCGGGATCGACACCGCCTCCATGATGCGGGGAATCCAGGTGTAATCGACGTCCCCCTTATGTCCCTGGGCCCGCGTGCGGCAATGGACGGTGAGGGCCTGCACGCCGATCTGCTCCAGCATCCGCGCCACCTCGACGATGCGGATACTGTCCTGGTCCCAGCCCAGGCGAGTCTTCACCGTCACCGGCAGCGTCGTCGCCCCCACCACCCGCGCTACCACTTCCCGCATCCGCGGCAGGTCCCTCAGCAACCCGGCACCGGCACCGCGCAGGGCCACGTTTTTGACCCAGCAGCCACAGTTGATATCGATCAGGTCCGGCTGCATCGCCGCGGCAATTTCCGCCGCCCGCTCCATCGACAGCTCCGAGGCACCGTAGATCTGAATTCCCAGGGGACGCTCCACCTCTAGGAACTTGAGCTTGTCGAAGGTGCGCTCAGACGATCGCACTAGCCCCTCGGCGTTGATGAACTCGGTGTACACCATCTCCGCGCCCAGTTCCCGACAGATGACCCGGAAGGGGAGGTCGGTAATGTCCTCCATCGGGGCCAGGAGCAGGCCCGGTTCGGCCCGGGCGGTGCCGATCCGCAGCATCGCGATCTATATCAGCGGAGCTTCGGTGCCGAGTTGGGCAACGCTTTCATCAGGTGGACCTCCCGCCGGCGGATCGTCGGCCGGATCTTGCCGACTATCTTGGCCCATTCCGGGCTTCCATAGTAGGCGTCGATCGCCTTTTCCCGCGCCTTCTCTGACGGGAAGGCCCGAATCCAGACGAACTCGTCATCCTTCTCGGTCGCGTCCCACGCCGCGACGAACGTCACGCCGTACTTCTTCATGAATTTGCGCGCCAGCTTGAAGTTCTCTAGGAACTGCTTCTTCTTGCCCGGATGGAACCGGTAAATCCGCAACTCGTAAATCATCGCTGCTCTCTCCTCCTCATGGTTATGGTCTCGGTCAGAACCAGATCGACCGGGACGTCGTGCTCGTCCATTGGCACCTCCTCAATAAGCAGGGCATTAGGAACCAGGCCCACCAACGGCGCTGCCACCCGTGCCAGGAAGCGGTCGTAGTAGCCGCGGCCGTAGCCGACGCGGTTGCCGTTGGCGTCGAAAGCAAGGCCCGGTACCAGGACCAGGTCGAGAATTCCCAACTGCTCGATCCAGCGCGCCGATGCGGACGCGGGCTGCCTGAGGCCGAACGGACCCGGCACCAGCTCATCCAGGCACTCGATCTCGGCGTGGCGCAGGTCGCGCTGTCCGGCTGCCACGACCGGCACTACCACCCGGCGTCCCTCTTCCAGGGCGCGACGAACAATCCCGTCGGTCTCCACCTCCTGCGCCTTCGACACGTAAGTATGGATGACCCGGGCGCCGGTGTACTCGGCCTCCGCGCACAATCGCCCGGCGATACCGCGGCTGGCGGAGGCCAGCCCGGCGCCGGCCAGCGCCGTCCTGCGCGCCAGGCAGTGGGTGCGCAGCTGGCGCTTCAGGGCTTTGGTGTCCGACGACATCGCAGGCATAATAACGGGGCGGGGAAACCAGTGTCAAGTCCTTGTGCCCGTTGGGTTCACGGCGTTTCAGCTAGACGTCTCACGCTTGACTAACCGGCCCCCCCTCAATAGATTTTCCGGCTGATCGCCCCTTCCCATTTCCTCCCACGTCAGGCCGGCGCAGCAAGCTATTGGATCCCGAAGAAGATACCCACATTCAGCAGGCCTTGAAGGAGGCGGGCAATCTCCCGTCCCACATCGCCATCATCATGGATGGGGATCGGCGTTGGGCCGTCCAGCGCAAGCTGCCCAAGACCGCGGGCCACAAGTTCGGGCGCGAGTCGGTGCGCGACGTAGTCCGCGCCTGCGGTGAGTTGGGCATCGACGTGCTCACGCTCTATTCCTTCTCTACCGAGAACTGGTCCCGTCCCAAGGGCGAGGTACAGACGCTGATGCGCTACCTGCGCGAGTCCCTGCGCGACGAGCTGCCGGAACTGCAGCGGAACAACGTGCGTCTCAACGCCATCGGCCGCATTGACGGACTGTCGGCGACGGTGCGCACGGCGCTTGGCAGGGCCCTGCACCAGACGGCGGGCAACACGGGCCTGCTGCTGAACCTGGCCCTCAACTACGGCGGTCGCGGCGAGCTGGTGGACGGCTTCCGCAAGCTGGCAGCCCAGGTGCAATCGGGCGATCTGATTCCGTCCGACATCGATGAGCAGACGATTCAGGACGCCCTCTACACTGCCGACCTGCCCGATCCGGATCTCCTGATCCGCTCCAGCGGCGAGTTCCGCCTCAGCAACTTTCTCACATGGCAGTCGGCCTATACCGAATTCTGGTTCACATCGACCTACTGGCCCGATTTCCGGCGCCAGCATCTCTACGAGGCGATCAAAGCCTATCAGCAACGGCACCGACGCTTCGGCGGCGCCTGATCCAGCCGATGGCTGACGCCAACCTGGTCGCCCGCATCGGGTCAGCCTGCGTTTTCGTGCCGGCGGTGCTCGTTCTGGTCGCCGTCGGGGGCTGGGCACTGCTGGCTCTCGTGCTGGCCATTGTCGGCCGCGCCAGCTGGGAATACGCGCACATGTGCCGCGCCGCCGGGCGCGACTCCGCCGGCTGGCTCGGCACAGTCCTGGCCATGCTCCTCTGCCTGTACGCGCACCAATACGGTGCGAACGGATGGCTCGCTCCGTTGACCGCCACCGCCCTGATCGTGACCCTGGCGGCCTTGCGGCGCGGCCCAGACCAGTTCCTCTACCGCACCTTCGGAGCACTCGGCGCGGTCCTCTACCTAGGTCTGCTCGGCAGTGCGCCGCTGCTCATCGCTCGCGGTTTCGGTCCGGAGCGCGCGAGCGAGGTCGGCTATCTGCTGATCGCGGTCCTCGGCGGTATCTGGCTCAGCGACTCGGCCGCCTACTTCGCAGGGCGCCGGTGGGGTCACCGCAAGCTAGCGCCCGTCATCAGCCCGGGAAAAACCGTGGTCGGATTCGTCGCCGGCCTCTTCGCCAGTCTGGTGCCGGCGGCGCTATACTCATTCGTTCCCTCCCTTGCACCCATCCAGCTTCTTGGCCTCCTGTTCGCCACCGGCCTGGCCGGTCAATTGGGCGACCTGGTCGAATCGGCGATCAAGCGCGATCTCGGCGTCAAGGACGCCCCGGTTCTGATTCCCGGTCACGGAGGTGCGCTCGACCGCTTCGATAGCTATTTTCTTGCGTTCCCGGTCGCCTACCTGGTCCTGCTGGCGCTGGGGCATTTTCAATAGACCAAAGCGATAGAGAAACGTAATGCTTGAAGCGCTGCTCGAGACCCCCCTCTACCTAGTCTACTTCGTACTCGCCCTCGGCGTCCTCGTCTTCGTGCACGAGCTCGGTCATTTCCTCGTGGCGAAGAGAGCCGGCATCCGCGTCGAGCGGTTCTCGCTGGGATTTCCGCCCAAGATCGTGGGCCTCCAGGTCGGCGAGACCGAGTACTGCCTCTCCTGGATTCCGTTTGGGGGCTACGTCAAGGTGGCAGGCATGGCCGACGTGGGCGAGGACGCAGCCACCGGTGCGCCCTGGGAGTACCCGTCGAAGCCAGTGTGGGTGCGCATGGCCGTTATCTTCGCCGGCCCCGCGATGAACTTCATCTTCGCCTTCTTCGCCTTCGCGTTCATTTCACTTTACTTCGGCGCCGAGACCTACGACTCGACCACGGTACAGGTCACCGAGGCATCGGTCGCAGCGCATGCCGGACTCGAGTACGGCGATCGCATCGTCACCGTCGAAGGTCGGGCAGTCACCAACCGCTACGAGCTCCTCCACAGCCTGGAAGCAGCAGCCGGCGCGCAGCTGGAGGTAGAGCGCAATGGCAGCATCCTGGTGGTCGATCTGCCGCCGGCTCCAGCCGAGGGATATGGGCTCGCGGTCCTGCCCCCAACGCTGGTTGGCAGTCTCAGTTCCGGTATGCCGGCCGAGGCGATCGGGCTGTTGCGCGGCGACCGGATCGTCAGCGTCGGCGGCGAGCCGGTGGGCGACTGGTTGCAGATGAGCACGGCGATCCGCAAGCACCCGGGCGAGACGATTACCATCGAGTGGGATCGGGACGGCACCGTGATGTCATCGCCGATCATCCCCAAGCCGACCAAGTCGGAAGACCAGATCATCGGGCTGATTGGTATCGGTCCTCACACGTCACGCGCGCAGGTGCCCTTCGGGGAGGCGCTGGGCGCAGGCGCAAGGACCGTCTGGCGCTCCTCCTGGCTCATCTTCGATTTCCTTGGCCAGCTCACCCAGGGCGACCGCTCCGCCGACGAGCTCGGCGGCCCGCTGCGCATCGCCCAGATGGCCAAGCAGACCGCCGACGAGGGTCTGCTGACCTACCTGAGCTTCCTCGCCGTGCTGAGCGTCAACCTGGCCGTGCTCAACCTGCTGCCCATACCCGTTCTCGATGGCGGCCACCTGTTTTTCCTCACGCTCGAAGCCATCATGCGCCGGCCGCTGTCGACGCGGCAACGCGAGCTCTCCCAGCAGGTGGGGCTCGCCATCATGCTCTGCGTGATGGTGCTGGTCACCTTCAACGACCTCAACCAGATGGTGTTCCACCACATCGCCAATCTCTTCCAGTAGTCCCATCCGTGAACCTGACCGCACAGATCCACGGTAAAGCGGGCGAACTCGGTTTCGGTCTGTTCGGAGTAACGCCGGCGGACCCGTTGGCCGGCGCGGAATTCTACGCCCGCTGGGTCGCCCTTGGCTTCGCGGGCGAGATGGACTACCTCAGACGCAATCTCGGCAAGCGCGCCGATCCCCGGCAGCTGGTGCCGGATGCCCGCTCGGTAATCTGCCTGGGAATGGACTACACCCCCGCTCACGCCGCGTCCCCCACCGGCGCAGATCCAGCCCGCATCGCCAGCTACGCGCTGGGCGACGACTACCACGCGCTGATCAAGTCCAGGCTGCGCGAGCTGTGGGGCTGGATCTGCGACCACACCAGCGGCGAGCGCAGTGGCCGCTACTACGTCGACACCGCACCGGTGCTCGAGCGCGAGCTCGCCCAGCGTGCCGGCCTGGGCTGGTGGGGAAAGAACACCTGCCTGATCAACCGGGATCGGGGATCCTACTTCTTCCTGGCCGAGATCATCCTCGACCTGGAGCTGGAGTACGACCAGCCTGCCACCGACCACTGCGGCACCTGCACCCGTTGCTTGGAAGCCTGCCCCACCGACGCCTTCCCCGAACCCTACGTCCTCGACGCCAGCCGCTGTATCAGTTACCTCACCATCGAGCTAAAGAGCCCCATCCCCCACCCCCTGCGCCCACTCATGGAAGATTGGGTCTTCGGCTGCGACATCTGCCAGCAAGTCTGCCCCTGGAACGGCGGCGCACCCACCACTAGCGAACCCGCCCTGCAACCCAGGGATTCCCTGCACGACCCGCGCCTTCTCGAGCTTATGGCCCTCAGCCCCGCAGCCTTCCGCGACCGCTTCCGCCGCAACCCGGTAAAACGCCCCAAACGCGCCGGCTTCCTCCGCAACGTAGCCGTCGCTCTGGGCAACCGCAAAAAACCCGACGCCATCCCCGTTCTGACCACCGCCCTCGACGACGACGAGCCCCTGATCCGCGCTCACGCCGCCTGGGCCCTAGGCCAGATCGGCGGCGAAGCCAGCCGGACCGCCCTGAATCAGGCGCTATATAGAGAAGAGGAAGAAGAAGTTAGGACGGAAATTGAATCAGCATTGCTGGACCTGGAAGCCAAAGCCTAGGGGGACGCGACGGGCGCCGGCGCCGACTATTCGAACAAAGCCTCAACAAATACCCTCCCGTCAAAGGGCTGCAAATCATCCAACCCCTCCCCCAACCCGATCATCACGACCGGTAAATCCAACTCCCGCCGCAACGCAATCGCAATCCCCCCCTTCGCCGTCCCATCCAGCTTCGTCAGCACCAGCCCACTCAACTCAGTCGCCTGATTGAACTCCCGCGCCTGGTGCACTGCGTTCTGTCCAGTCGTCGCATCCAGCACCAGCAGCGTCTCGTGGGGCGCGGCCTGATCCTGCTTGGTCAGAGAACGCCGGATCTTCTTGAGCTCCTCCATCAGGTTGACCTTGTTGTGCAACCGGCCGGCCGTGTCGACCAGCAGCACGTCGACGCCGCGGGCCCTGGCCGCCGACAGGGCGTCGAAGGCCACTGAGGCGGGGTCGGCCCCCGGCTGCGGCCGCACAATGTCGACTCCGGCTCGTTCGGCCCAGACCTCCAGCTGCGGAATCGCCGCGGCGCGGAAGGTATCGCAGGCAGCCAGCAGCACCTGATGGCCGGCGTCCACGTAGCGCTTGGCCAGCTTGCCGATCGTCGTCGTCTTGCCGGCACCGTTGACGCCCACGACCAGGATCACGAACGGGGAGCCGGGCAGCGGACCGGCGATCTCCAGACCCCGGTCCACTGCTACCTGTCCGATTAGCTCGGCCTTGAGCAGGTCGGTCACCGCCTCGGCACCGATCTCCTCTCGACCGACGCGCTCACGCAGCAGGTCGACGATCTCCGTCGCCGTGTCGAGCCCGACGTCGGCCTGCAACAGCACCGCTTCGATCTCGTCGACCATGTCGTCATCCAGGCGGCGGCCACCGACGACGGCGGCAATGCCATCGGACAGCGCGTCCCGCGTTCTGGCCAGACCACTCTTCACGCGGTCGAGAAACTGGCCCAGCATGTTACTTTCCTCTCATCGTTTTGATCCCGCGTCCATGGGCATCAACATAGTAGGTCCGCTTCGATCGCCGGGTCGATGCCGTACAGCAGCGGCTTGAGTGCGCCGCGGGCAGCCACGCGCTGATCGAGGGGGGCGAACGATTTGACCCGCGACGGCCAGATCCAGCGGTCCTACCAGCAGCATTGTCAGCAGGAAGGCGTCGTTGAACATGAGGCGGCCCTCTTCGAAGACCGCCGTATCCCAGGTCGGGTTGGTCAGCAGCGCGACTCCCATGCTCTCCGGGTTGAGCTGCTTAACTAGGGCCCTGGCTATGAGGGTCTTGCCGCAATCAGATTCACCCGTCAGCCATCGCGGTGACGAGGGTGGACCGCAGCCGCGTGAACAGTTCGCCGGCGTCCCCGGCGTGGTAGAAGTAGCGCGGGGCGGGGGCCTTCTCGAAGGGCTTTTCCTTCAGTCCCCAATAGGCTTCTTACACAGTGGTGCCCTTGCGGAACCGGATGCGCTGGTTGCCCGCGGCTGAAAAGTGGTGGACCCGGCCGCAGTAGAAGCGTTAGAAGTAGGCGGGTAACCCCTGATCTGTCAAGCCTTCGTTACCGGCAGAAATCCCCTCGGCGGCTTGACTTCGGCCGTCCCAGCAACTACCTTCTCAGCCGGTCTCACGGGGGGGCTTTACGATGCTGCGCCCAAACGTTTTATCCTCGATCACCTGACACCGGCAATCATACCAGACCGCGATGGCGACTGAGACCGTCCAGTTGAGCGACACCGCAATGATGCGCCGCGCACTGCAGCTGGCGCGCCGCGGCCGCGGTCGAGTCAGCCCCAATCCCATGGTCGGCGCCGTCTTGGTCCGCGGCGACGCGGTTGTCGGCGAGGGTGCTCACCTGAAAGCGGGCGGCCCCCATGCCGAAGCCCGCGCCTTCGACCAGGCCGGATCGCGTGCCCGCGACGCCACTCTCTACGTCACCCTGGAGCCCTGCGCTCACGTCGGCCGCACGCCCCCCTGCTCTAAGGCCGTCATCGCCGGCGGCATCGCGCGGGTGGTCTGCGCCATGGAAGATCCCGACCCGCGGGTGCAGGGCCGGGGGCTGCAGGCCCTCCGTGCCGCGGGCATCCAGGTCGAGGTTGGGCTACTGCGGAACGAGGCCGAAGCCCTCAACGCCGCCTACCTCAAGCACCGGCGGGAGGGCCGCCCCCTGGTGATCCTCAAACTGGGTCAGACCCTCGACGGCCGCATCGCCACCCGCACCGGCGCCTCCAAGTGGATTACCGGCCTCAGGGCCCGCACTCACGCCCACCGCTGGCGCAGCTGGGTAGACGGAATCATCGTCGGTGCTGGCACGATTCTGGCCGACGATCCGCGGCTGACGGTGCGGCACGTGCGCGGCCGCGACCCGCGCCCGCTGGTGGTGGACGGCAAGCTGCGGGTCTCACCTGGAGCCAGAGTATTCTCCAGCCCGGGCGCGGTGCTGGCGACCACGTGCGGCGACGAAGCCATGGTCGCCCCGTTTCACGAGCGGGGCGTGGAGGTCTGGCAACTCGAGGAACGTGGAGGGCGCATCGGTCTGGGGCCGCTGCTGACCCGGGCCGGCGCCAGCGGCATGACCAGCGTCATCCTCGAGGGAGGCGCCCAGCTGGCCGCCAACGCGCTTCGTGATCGGGTCGTCGACCAGGTGATGATCTACGTGGCTCCCATGCTGCTCGGCGAGGGCATTGCGGGCATCGCCGACCTGGGTATCGTTGATCTCGACCAGGCGATCCGCCTCCAGAATCTCGCGATACGCAGGCTGGGCGAGGATGTCCTTCTGAGCGGGGAGGTGAAGTATTGTTCACCGGGCTGATTCAGGAAGTGGGGCGGATCGGCGGTGGCGGCCGCGCTGGTGATGCCATGCGCCTAACCGTGGAAGCAGACACGGTCACCGGCGACATGGCCGTGGGCGACAGCGTCAACATCGACGGGGCCTGCCAAACAGTGGTGGCGTTCAGCGCCCGCAGTTTTCAGGTCGAGTCGGTCGAGGAGACACTGCAACGCACCACCTTCGGCTCTTTTCGCACCGGCCGGCCGGTCAACCTCGAACGCTCCCTGCGCCTCCAGGACCGCCTCGGTGGCCACCTGGTAATGGGTCACGTCGACGGCGTCGGCACCATCGCCGAAGTCCAGCCCCGGGGCGACAGCTGGATCTTTGCGTTCCATCCACCAGCCGAACTCAACCGCTATATCGCCACGAAGGGCTCGATCACCGTCGACGGCATCAGTCTCACCGTCGTCAAGGCCGGCGCCGAGGCCTTTACCGTCAGTGTGATACCACATACATTTGATACTACCACGCTGGGCCAGAGCCAGGCAGGAGACAGCGTAAATCTCGAAGTTGACATAATCGCCCGCTACACCGAACGACTGCACACCGCCAGCCCCCCTTCCCCCGACCCGTTGACCATGGAAAAGCTCCGCGATCTGGGCTACTGAGCCTGCTATCGGCATGCCCGACTTCAACACGATAGATGAGGTAGTCGAAGAGCTGCAGCGCGGCGGCATGATCGTGCTCGTAGACGAGCGCGCAGTCGCCGTCGACGGCGCCGACCTAGTGGGCGAGGGCGAGCTGGTAAGTCTAGCTGAGCAGGTTTCGCCCGAATCGATCAACTTCATGGCCCGCCACGCCGGCGGCACCCTGTCGGTGCCGGCCGACCCCGCGCGCATCGAGCAGCTCCACCTGGAACTCATGCCGGGCAACCGGGCGCCGCGCGGTGCCGCCGTCGTCGTCTCCGTCAACGCTGCCACCGTCGCCGGCACCGGGGTCTCAGCGCAGGATCGAGCCCTGACCATCCGGCGCCTGGCCGACCCCAACAGCGTCGCCTCCGACTTCGTTCAGCCCGGCGTCGTGACCCCGCTGAGGGCGCGCCCGGGCGGGGTGCTTAAGCGGGCCGGCCACACCGAGGCGGCCGTCGACCTGGCCAACCTAGCCGGCGCCCAGCCGGTGGCCGTGATCGCCGCAATCCTCGATGACAGCGGCGATCTGGCCTCGACCCCGTTCCTGCTCGAGTTCGCCCGCCGGCACGGGCTCAAGATCGCCACCATCTCTGACCTCATCGCCTACCGCCGCCGCACCGAGAAGCTGATCACGCTTGAATCGGAGGCGATCATGCCCAGCCGCTGGGGCGAGTTCACCGTCTACGCCTTCCGCAGCCTGGTCGACGACAATCCATACCTGGCCTTCACGATGGGCGACATCGCCGCCGAACAGGACACCCTCGTCCGCATGCACTCCGGCTGCCTGACAGGCGACATCATGGGCTCCCACCTGTGCGACTGCGGCTACCAGCTCGAGCGCTCGCTGGAGATGATCGCCGAGGCGGGTCACGGTGTCGTCGTCTACATCCAGCACCACGAGGGGCGCGGCATCGGCATTATCCACAAGCTCAAGGCATATGCCCTGCAACAGCGCGAAGGTCTCGACACCATCGAGGCCAATCACGCGCTCGGCCTGCCGATGGATCCACGCGACTATGGCATCGGCGCCCAGGTCCTGTACGAGGTGGGGGTGCGGCGAGTGCGCCTGCTCACGAACAACCCGAAGAAGCGGGTCGGACTCGAGGCGTACGGCCTCACGCTGGTGGAACAGGTCCCGATCGAGGCCTCACCCAACCAGCACAACATCCGCTACCTGCGCACCAAGCGCGACAAGATGGGTCACGCGACACTCCTGCGCTCTCAGGAGGAGGAGGCCGCCCGGAATACTGGAGATTTGGACAATGCCCAAAGTGCATGAAGGAAAACTCTCGGCGACGGGCAAGTGCTTCGCCATCGTCGTCAGCCGCTTCAACGATCTGATCACTGGTCGACTTCTCGAGGGTGCCCTCGACTGCCTTGGACGGCATGGCGCCGACGACGACAGCATCGAGGTCGCCTGGGTACCCGGCGCCTTCGAGCTGCCGATCGCGGCGCAGAAGCTGGCCGGGACCGGCCGCTTCGACGTGGTGATCTGCCTGGGTGCCGTGGTGCGCAGCGCCACGCCCCACTTCGACTACGTTGCCGGCGAGACGGCGAAGGGCATCAGCCGCGTCGGTCTCGATACCGGCATTCCGGTTACCTTCGGGGTCATCACTGCCGACACCGTCGAACAGGCGATCGAGCGCGCCGGCATCCGGGCCGGCAACCGCGGCTGGGACGCCGCCCTGAACGCGATCGAGATGGGCGCGTTAATGGACTCCCTGGCGTGAAATGGCCGACGCCGGTCTACTTGCCAATTTCGAGGAGGATTTCGACTGGGATCAGCGTCCACCCGACAGCCGCCGCGGCAGCCGTCAGGTCGCCCTTCAGGCCCTCTACTGGGAGGCCAGTTCGGCGACGACTTCGACCGTGGCCGTACGGGAGCTGAGTCAGCGGTTCCAGCTCTCCGCAGAGGTAGCCGGGTTCGCTAGCGACCTGGTCGGGCGGGTCGACTCCCATCGCGACGAACTCCGACAGGAAATCGAGGCGAACGCCACCAACTGGAGCGTGGAGCGCATCGCCCGCATCGACGGCATCATCCTGCGTTTGGCACTGGCCGAGATCCTCTACATGTCCAATGTGCCGGCACGGGTTTCCATCGACGAAGCGGTGGAGCTCGCCAAGCAGTTCAGCACCGAGGACTCCTTCAGCTTCGTGAACGGCGTGCTCGATGCGGTAGTGCGCCAGCGCGGGATTGCTGTTTAGGGCCGGGAGCGGCCGTGCGGGAGGCCCGAACAACGTGCGCACGGCCGTGATCTCCGACGTGCACGGCAACCTCGAGGCGCTCGAGGCAGTCTGCCGCGACGTTGACCGTCGCTCCCTCGACACCTGGATCTGCCTGGGCGACGTCGTCGGCTACGGTCCGGACCCGACCGCCTGCCTGGCCCGGACCCGCAGCCTTGCGGTCCGCAGTGTCATGGGCAACCACGATGCCGCAGCCTGCGGCATCATAGATACGACGGGCTTCAACCCCCACGCGCGGGCGGCAGTGGCCTGGACCATGACGCAGCTGGAGGAGGAGGAGCTTGAGTGGTTGCGCCGCCTGCCGATTTCGCTGCGCTGGGAACAAGCCCGCATCGTCCACGCCGATCCGGCTGATCCGGCCGGCTGGGGCTACATCGATTCGCCGGCGGCTGCGGCGGCCGCATTCTCCGGATTCGGCGAGTCGGTCTGCTTCGTGGGGCACACGCATAGCCCCTTCGTCTTTGCCCACGACGGTACCAGGGTGCGAAAGCCGCATGAGCGACGCGATACCGGCGCGGTGGTCACGTTGCGCGAGGGATGGCCGTACCTGGCAAACGTGGGCAGCGTCGGCCAGCCCCGGGACGGCGATTGCCGCGCCTGTTACGCCGTCTGGGACAGCGGGGCCGCGACGCTCGAGTTGGTTCGCGTACCGTACGACATCGAACGGACGCAGCATAAGATGATGGCCGCCGGGCTGCCGACCTTTCTGGTCGAGCGGCTGGCGCTGGGATATTAGGATAACGAGGATTCAGGCATGCTTGACTCGCTAGCGAAGAGGATATTCGGATCGCAGTCCGACCGGGAATACAAGAGGAACCTGCCCCTAGTCGACGACATCACCCGCATTGCCGCCGGCTACGAATCGCTCTCCGGCGCAGAATTGCAGGCCAAGACCGCGGAGTTCAGGGCGAGGATCGACGAGCACATCGCCGCTCCGGCAGCGCGCCTGAGCGAGATCGAAGGGCAGCTGCGGGGCGATCTGGAGATGGACGAGCGGGATCGTCTCAACGACGAGCTGGACATGGTCGAAGTCCAGGTGCGCGACCTGGAAGCAGGCATGCTCGACGAAATCATGCCCGAGGCTTTCGCCCTGGTCAAGGAATCCTGCCGCCGCCTGGTCGACCAGAGCTGGGACGTGGTCGGCAACCAGGAAACCTGGTTCATGATTCCCTACGACGTGCAGCTGTTCGGCGGCACGGTGCTGCACCAGGGTAAGATTGCCGAGATGGCCACCGGCGAGGGCAAGACCCTCGTCGCCACCATGCCGCTCTATCTGAACGCCCTGCCCGGCCGCGGCGCCCACCTGATCACCCACAACAACTACCTGGCCAAGCGCGACGCCATGTGGATGGGCCCGGTCTACAACTACCTCGGCCTGTCCGTGGGGGTGATCCAGGATGCCCGGCAGACCGGCGGCTCGGAGGCCTACCTACTGCCAGCCCCCGAGGGGGTACCCGACTGCTTTGAGTGGCAGCCGGTGGCCGCCCGCGAGGCCTACCTGGCCGACATCGTCTACGCCACCAAGGATCAGGTCGGGTTCCACTATCTCTACGACAACATGGCCACCCACCTCGAAGACATCATGCAGCGCGAGTTCAACTTCGCGATCGTCGACGAGGCCGATAGCAACCTGATCGACGATGCCCGCACGCCGCTGATCATCTCCGGGCCGGTGCCCGACGCCACCAACCGCTACGGCGAGCTCAAGCCGCTGGTCGACAAGCTGCTCCGCGCGCAGGCCTCACTGATCAACCGCCTGATCGCCGATGCCGAGAAGAATCGCGACGAGGCCGACGAATACACTATCGGCGTGGAGCTGCTCAAGGCCTCGCGCGGCGCCCCGAAGAACAAGCGGCTGATGAAGGTCATGCAGGAAGAGGGCATCAAGCGCCTGATCTCCCGGGTCGAGGCCGACTATATGCGCGACAAGCGCCTCGGCGAGATCGACGAGGCCCTCTACTACGCGGTCGACGAGAAAAGCCACACCATCGACCTGACGGAAAAGGGCCGCGACCTGCTCTCGCCCGACGAGCAGAAGCTCTTCATCCTTCCGGACCTGGGCGAAGAGATTGAGAAGATCCGCAACGACGAGTCCCTGAGCGACGAGGACAAGCAGCTCAAGGAGGACGAGGCCCATCGCCAGCACCAGGAGCAGGGCGAAAGCGTCCACAACATCAACCAGCTGATGCGAGCCTACACGCTGTGGGAAAAGGACGTGCAGTACATGGTCACCGACGACCGCAAGGTCGTCATCGTCGACGAGTCCACAGGACGCCCGCAGCCGGGCCGGCGCTTCGCCGAAGGTCTGCATCAGGCGATCGAGGCCAAAGAAGGGGTGAAGATCGAGCAGGAGACCCAGACCATCGCCACGATCACCCTGCAGAACCTCTTCCGCATGTACCAAAAGCTGGCCGGCATGACTGGGACCGCCGAGACCGAGTCTGCCGAGCTCTGGGAAATCTACAAGCTCGACGTCGTCGTCATCCCCACCCATCGCCCCATTCGCCGGGTCGATCAGGAGGATCAGATCTTCCGCACCAAGCGGGAGAAGTACAACGCCATCATCGACGAGGTCGTCTACCTGCACGAGCAGGACCTGCCAGTCCTGGTGGGCACTGTCTCCGTCGAGGTCAGCGAGCTGCTGAGCCGGATGCTGACGCGCAAGGGCATCAAGCACCAGCTCCTCAATGCCCGCTACCACGAGAAAGAGGCGCAGATCATCACCCAGGCCGGCGGTGCCGGCACCGTGACGATCGCCACCAACATGGCCGGACGCGGCACCGACATAAAGCTCGTCTCTTCGGTGATCCGCCTCGACCGCGACGTCATCGACTCGCAGCTCTCACTCGACTCGCGGCTGAAGTCCGGGACCAGTCTGAGGGATCACCTGGTCGAAGAGCCGGGCGGCCTGCAGGTCATCGGCACCGAGCGCCACGATTCGCGCCGCATCGACCGCCAGCTGCGCGGCCGTTCCGGCCGCCAGGGCGATCCCGGAGCCTCCCGCTTCTTCCTGGCCCTGGAAGACGATCTCATGCGGCTGTTCGGCTCCGAGCGCATCGCCTCGGTGATGGACCGGCTCGGCGCCGAGGAAGGCGAGGTGATAGAGCACTCGATTGTCACCCGCGCCATCGGGCGGGCCCAGAAGAAGGTCGAGGCCCGCAACTTCGAGATCCGCAAGCACCTGCTCGAGTACGACGACGTCATGAACCAGCAGCGCCAGGTGATCTACAATCGCCGGCGCGACATGCTCGAGCGCGACTCGGTCCGCGATCACGTGCAGGAGCTGATCGACGAGGCCATCGACGCCATGCTCACCGGCAGCGCCGCCCCCCATACCCATCCGGAGGAGTGGGCCTGGGACGAGCTAGATGAACAATTTAGCAGCACCTTCTTCCGCGGTATTCCCCTAGACACCGCTGACCGCGCCGCCGCCGGCCACGACGACCTGCGAGAGCAGATGCGGGGGGCAGCGAACGAGGCCTACCAGCGCCGGCTGCAGATGGTGGGTGAGGAGAGTTTCCGCAACATCGAAAAGGCGCTGCTGCTGCATACAATCGACACTTGCTGGCAGGAGCACCTCTACGAGATGGACGAACTCAAGGAGGGAGTGGGATTCGCCGGCGTCGCCGGCAAGAATCCGCTGATCGAGTACAAGAAGGGGGCCTACGACATGTTCGAGAGCCTCATCGAGCGGATCAGCACCGAGAGCCTGCGCACCCTCTTCCAGCTCCGCGTCGATGTGGAGCCGCCAGCCGAGCCCGGACCCGGCGGCGGGCGCCGCACCGGCCGCTTCAATCTCATCCACCGTGAGTCCACCAACCTGGGATTCCAGGGCGGGCAGGCCCCGGCCGAAGGCGGCGACGAGCTGCCGCTGGGACAACCCGCCGGCCAGTCGCAGCGCCAACAGGCGATAGCGGCGTCAGGCGGCGGCGCTCCGGAGGCGCAGGCGGCGCGGCAGCCGGCGCGGGCGACGCCGAAGGTAGGCCGCAATGCCCCCTGCCCCTGCGGTAGCGGCAAGAAGTACAAGCGGTGCCACGGAAAAGACGAGTAACATGAGCACTGCTGCACCTCCCCGGCATCTGACCTGCCTGGACCCGCACTGCTGCAGGCGGATTTCATGAGCAATTGGCAGATTGCCTGTCTGGTGGCCTACAGTCTTATCGTCGTTTCCCTAAGTCTCTACGGGCTGCACCGGTACCACATGCTGCGCCTGTTCTTCCGCCACCGGCGCAAGCGGCTGACTGCGCACGACCACTTCGAGGAGTTGCCGGCGGTGACGGTGCAGCTGCCCATGTATAACGAGTTCCACGTCGTCGAGCGGCTCCTCGACGCGGTCGCCGGCATCGATTACCCGCGGGACCGCTTCCAGGTCCAGGTCCTCGACGACTCCCAGGACGACACGCGCGCCCGCGCCCGCAACGCCGCGCAACGGCTCGCCGCCACTGGCCTCGACATCGAGTACGTCAACCGCGATTCGCGCGTCGGCTACAAGGCGGGCGCGCTGGCCGCCGGTCTCGGACGCGCCAGCGGCGAGTTCGTCCTCATTCTCGACGCCGACTTCGTCCCCAACCCGGATATTCTGCAGCGCTCGATCCACTTCTTCACCGACCCGGGGATCGGCATGGTGCAGATGCGCTGGGGCCATCTCAATCGGACCCATTCCCTACTCACCCGCATCCAGTCGATCTTCCTCGACGGTCATTTCGTCATCGAGCACACAGCCCGCAACGGCTCCGGCCGCTTCTTCAACTTCAACGGCACCGCCGGCATCTGGCGCAAGAGCGCGATCGAGACGGCCGGCGGCTGGCAGCACGACACCCTCACCGAAGACCTCGATCTCAGCTACCGGGCGCAGCTGAAGGGTTGGAAGTTCCTTTTCCTGCCCGACGTGGAGATTCCCGGCGAGGTTCCGGTGGAGATGAACGCCTTCAAGCTGCAGCAGCACCGGTGGACCAAAGGGGCGGTGCAGACCGCCAAGAAGATCCTGCCGCGGGTGTGGCGCAGCCCGGTGCCCCTGCAGGTTAAGGTAGAGGCTACCTTTCACCTGACCGGGCATTTCAGCTACGTGCTGATGCTGCTGATGTCGCTCTTGACCCTGCCGGTGCTGCACATTCGCACCCAGCTGGGCTGGGAGCGGATGCTCATCGTCGACCTGCCGCTGTTCTCGCTGGCGACCATGGCCCTGTCCGGCTTCTACATCACGTCCCAGCGGGTGCTGTACAAACACTGGAAGCGGCAGATCAAGTACCTGCCGATGCTGATGGCGCTGGGCATGGGGATGTGCATCAACAACGCCCGCGCCGTGCTCGAGGCGCTGGTGGGACACCAGAGCAGCTTCCGCCGCACGCCCAAGTACGGCGTCACCGCCGGTAGCGGCTCGCAGCAGCGGCTATCCCAGTTGCGGCAGCGTTACGCAGGCAACACCAGCTTCCTCCTAACCACGTTCGAGCTCTTCATGGCCTGTTACTTCCTGCTGGCCCTGCACCAGGCCTGGTCCACCCAGCTTTATCTGGCCCTGCCCTTCCTGCTGCTCTTCCAGATCGGCTTCGCCTACTCCAGCACCATGTCCCTACTGCAGCCGCTGGCCGTGCCGCCGTGGCTCTGGCCGCCGCGGTGGCGCCTGGCCGCCTGACTCTGGTCCGGCGCCCCGGAAGTGCGCGCACATACCTCTCAATGCGCGATGAACCTCTCCGCCTCGATCGCCGCCATGCACCCGGTGCCCGCCGCGGTCACCGCCTGGCGGTAAATGTGGTCCTGCGCGTCACCGCAGGCGAACACTCCCGGAATGTCGGTGGCGGTCGAGTCAGGCGCGGTGACAAGGTAGCCGCTCTCGTCCATCTCCAGCATCCCCTCGAACAGCTGCGTGTTCGGGGTATGGCCAATCGCCATGAAGACACCCTGGCACTCCTTCTCCCACGTATCGTTGGTCTGCAGATTGCGCAGCCGCACCCCCCGCACCGAGAGCTCGCCGGCGGGAGCGAGAATCTCGTCGACCACCGCCGGCGTGATGAACTCGATCTTCCCGTTGTCCCGCGCCCGCTGTTCCATGATCCGGGAGGCGCGCAACTCGTTACGGCGATGCACTATGTTGACCTTGCTGGCAAACTTGGTCAGGTAGGTCGCCTCCTCCATAGCCGAATCACCACCGCCGACGACCACCAACTCCTGGTCGCGGAAGAAGAAACCGTCGCAGGTGGCGCAAGCCGACACGCCGTGCCCCATCAGCCGCGTCTCCGACTCGATCTCCAGCAGCTTGGCCGAGGCTCCCGTGGCGATGATGACAGCATCGGCGGTGTAGGTCGCGTCGGCTGTCGCCACCTTGAACGGCCGATCCGCGAAATCCACCGACGTGGCCAACTTGAACTGGCACTCGGCACCGAAACGCACGGCCTGTTCGCGCATCTTGTCCATCAGCTCCGGACCCATGATCCCCTCCGGGAAGCCCGGGTAGTTCTCCACGTCAGTGGTGATCGTCAGCTGGCCGCCCGGCTGCATGCCCTCCAGCACCAGTGGCGCGAGGTCTGCGCGCGCCGTGTAAAGAGCGGCGGTCAGGCCGGCCGGCCCCGATCCGACGATGATCACTTTGTAGTGCGTCGCTTCTGCCATTGTTTCGGTCCCCCGTGAAGCTTGGAGCCCTCTTCTGCTCAGATGGATACGCCTCTTGCTAACCGGTCGCGGGTCAGGCCACCGCAGTGGTCAGCGCCTTGCCCGCCAGCCCGGCCTGGAGGTTGTCGATCGTGCGCCGAGCCATCGTCTCGCGGGTCTGGCGCGCACAACTTCCCAGGTGCGGCATGAGGACAAGGTTGTCGAGCTCCAGCAGCGGATGGTCGCGCGGCAGCGGCTCCGGCTCGGTGACGTCCAACCCAGCACCCATGATGCGATTCCCCTTGAGCGCCTCGTACAACGCGTCGGTGTTCACGACGCCGCCGCGGGCGACGTTGATCAGGTAAGCCGTCTCCTTCATCAACCCCAGCTCGCGGGCGCCGATCAGGTCGGTGGTCTCGGCCGTCAGCGGCACGCACAGGACGACGAAGTCAGCCCGCGCCAGCAGCTCGTCCGGCGCGACATACTCCACCGCCAGATCAGCCTCGGCCTTCTCGTTCTTGCGGCGGTTGTAGTAGATCACCTCCATGTCGAAGGCGAGGCCGCGGCGCGCGACCTGGTAGCCGATGTTGCCCAACCCGATGATGCCCAAGGTCGTGTTGCTCACGTCCCGCCCCAGGTGCAGCGATGGATCGTAGTGGGTAAACTCGTCGCTGCGGGCGAAACGGTCGCCGATGATCATGTTGCGTGCCGTCGCCAGCATGAGCGCGATCGCCATATCAGCTGTGCAGTTATCGAGCATCCTCGGCGTGTTGCCGACCGCGACGCCGCGCTCCCGCGCCGCCTCCAGGTCGATGTGATCGACGCCGACCCCGAAGTTGCTGACCACCTTCAGCTGCGGCATCCGATCCATGAAGGGCCCGGCGGTGTGGAAGTGGCCGTAGGTCATGAAGCCCTCCATGTCATCCAGCGCCATGCCTGGCGTTTCGGACAGGACGTGGAGCGCGCATTCCGAGTCGAGCATGGCGACCATCCAGTCGGGAATCGGCGCTTCGACCAGGACTTGATGCGGCATCGGCTTTCCCCTTAGATACTGCCTTGTCTGCAATGAATCTGAGGAATATAGGGAGGGGGCCTACCCGAGCAAGACGCGCGCCGCGCGACCTCGGGGACAAAGCGGCCGGCGGCGGCAGAACGAAAAAAGGCCCCGGGTGGAACCAGGTCCGGGTGCGTCGATCGAACCTGAGCCGATCGTCAGGCGAGTAAGTCCACCATCCGCTGGCTGTAGGGACGCGCACCGACCACGGCCATGCCCTGCTCCCGTATGCCCTCGCGGGCACGCTGCACGGTGGGCGGCGCCCTGACGTGCTCTGGCTGTGGCGAAAGCGGAGATCGGGGCAGACATTGCGTCCATGCAATCGGCTAAAGTCCGTCCATGAGACAGCCTTCGGGGCCGCTGGTCCGGCGGAGGCTGTCTCCCTGCTGAAATCAATTAGGCATCGCCACCGAAATGGCAAGGTTGTTGTGCGAGTTGCCGGATCGGATGAATAGGACTCAAAACACACTGGGACAATGAGTTATAACCTAAGGAACCTGGCGGTCGGACCGCTTCGACCCTATATTGAACCCTGCTTCTGACACGAGCCACATCGACGGAGGATCATGCTCATCGACAACCTGCCCGGCGGCTACCGGTTCCTCCAGGGAATCGAGCCCTACTCCTGCGGCGTCGTCGCCCTGCCCGGCTACGAGATCGTCCACGTCATTCTGCGCGAGCCGATCCCCTGGCGGGCCGGCTTCACTCGCATCGATGCCGCCCTGCAACAGGCCACGCGCGACCGGATCGCCCTCTGCGCCATCCAGCTGCGCTCCCCCGCTCCATGGTCGATGGCGGGATTCATCGACTTCAACAGGACCTACTGCGCAATCCTGGAGGAATGGGGGCTTTACGTCGACGGCCTCAATCCGATTGCCCGCACCAACGTGGCTCCGCAATTCGAGGCGCCGGCCGAGCCGGTCCTGCACGCCTTTTCCTACACGGTGCCCGCAGTTTCGACCGCGTCACCAACCTTCATCGTGGCCGGAGCCGGCGAGGTGGAGGGGAGCATCCTCGAGGAGGAGCGCATCCTGCGCTCCGGCGAGACCGGAGCAGACGCCATGCGCGAGAAGGCCACCCACGTGATGGCCACGATGGACCAGCGCCTACGGGGCCTGGGCTGCCGCTGGCAGGATGTCACCGCCATCGACGTCTACACGATCCATCCGATCGACGACTACATCCGCCAGACCGTCCTGGCCCGCATAGGCCCGGCTCGGCGTCAAGGCTTCAACTGGCTGCACAGCCGGCCGCCAGTCATCGATATAGAGTTCGAGATGGACATGCGGGGGATTGGCGTCGAGCGCCGTCAGTAAGGCGTCAGGCCGGCGGCCAGTCCCGGCGTTCCAGTTGCCAGTCTTTGCCTTCGGCACAGATGGCAGCCACGTAGCCTCCGTCCAGCTCGACGGCGACCAGCTTCCAGCGTTGTTGCGCGTCGGATTCGCCATCCTGTCGCAGCAGCACCGACTCCGCTCCGGCCGATAACACCGCAAATCCGTCCAGCGGCACGGAAATCCCCGTACCCTGCGCTTTAAGATAGGCTTCCTTCAAGGTCCAGATGGAGAAGAAGGTGCGATCCCGGTCTCCCTCCTCTACGGCTTCGAGCGCCGCCTGCTCCTCCTGCGCGTAGAACCGCTTCGCCACCTGTTCCCAGGCAACCTTGCGACCGAGAAACTCCAGATCGATCCCGATGTCGCGAGCTCGCGACACCGCATAGGCGGCCAGATCGCCCGAGTGCGACAAGTTGAACGAGAGCTCCGAGTGTTCCAGGTAGGGTTTGCCGTGGGCGGAATAGGAGAAAACCGGCGTCCGGGGATCCACCTCCAGGTACGCGGCCAGCACCCGCCGCAGTCCGGCGCGCGCCAAGACGTACCGGTCGCGAGCCGGGGCGCGGACCAACCGCTCGGCCCGGGCGCGCTCGTCCGTCGACAGCAGTGCGTACTCCGCCGCGACCGCATCTGAACTCGGCTCCAGTGGAAGACTCCAGAGATGGACCCTATCGGAACTAATCACCCCAAGACCGTACTAGCCAGGTGACACGGCAACACCGGCAGACCAGGAAGCGCGACCTGCTTCACCGCCATGATGCTCATGAAGTTGTAGTCCTTGACCGGCCAGAACCAGAATTCGAAGTCAGCCCGGAAGTGGCAGTGCTACCGCTGCACGACCGAAAGGATGCGGCTCTCGATGGTCAGTGCCAGATCGACGAGGTGGAAGGCGAAGATAAACGGGATCGCACTCAATCCCAACCATAGACCCCAGTGCTTGCAGCCCGGTTCCCTGTATCCTGGCAGTGTCCGAGCTCCGCGTTTTGTCCCAGACTCATCTGAAGCCACCCCGATTGACAGTCCCACCCCGCTTCAGTACGATTTTGCCGCTACCCCAGTCCACAGGAGCTACCCGAATGTCCGACGTCAAGCTCACCTACGAAGACTACACCAGCGGCGGTAAGTACAAGGTCATCGGCACCCGCCCGATCCGGCACGACGGCGAAGACAAAGTGACCGGCCGGGCC
>CAYWBJ010000163.1:0-1749 GCA_964456165.1 uncultured Gemmatimonadaceae bacterium
GTTGGTGATCTGGCGCGTTTGACCGCTGGCCACATCCACAGCGTAGATGTTGAAGATGCCGCTAAAGTCGGAAGCGAACAGCACCTCCGTCCCGTCAGCGCTCCATACCGGGTCACGGTCGGTGCCCGGGGTCGCCGCCAGTGGCACAAGCCCAGGCAACTCGACCGCCATCGCGCCACCGGCGGCAAGCCGCCCTCCGCCGGCCGCCGGCCACACACCGACAATCGCGATGTCCCGCTGGCCAGCTCGCGATATCGAGCAGACCAGGCGAGCCCCATCAGGAGACCAGCGCGGGCCGAACAGGAGCGTGCCGTCGTCATAGGCCGTGAGATAGCGGATGCCACTGCCGTCGCGGCGCATGATGCCCAGGTTGTTGCTGACGCCGTCGTTGCCCACGAAGGCGATCCATTGACCGTCGGGCGAATAACTCGGGTAGAGCGCCCGCAGCCCGTCGCTCACCTGACGCACCTCCGGCTGGTCTAGGCCCAGCCCGGTCACCATGCTCGGGAGCGTCCAGGCCAGCCGGGTGGTCAGACCCATCTCCGCCGCGTCCAGGTCGTACTCGTAAATGTCGGCCTGTCGCGAGCCGTGCTCAACCACGTCCTTGCGCACGAACAGCAGGCGTCGGCTATCCGGGGACCAGCCCAGGGACGAGGTGACCGGACCGGTCAGCACCTCCTCGTCGCCGGTCTCCAGCTCGCGCAGGACGAGCAGGTGAGGACCGTAGTCCTTCCTGCCGGTCGATAGGTAAGCCAGGTAGCGGCCATCCGGCGAATAGGCGGGATAGAGGTTGGAGAAACCCTCTTCGCTGACCGGCTCTCCCTCCCGCAGCGTTCCCAGGCCGGCGACCTGCGTCTGGTAGCCGTCCAGCATCGCCTGGCGCCAGCTCTCGTGCAGTTCGGCGGCCGGTACCCCGAGCACCCGTTCGATCGCGCCGTCCATATCCAGGGTTGGCCACGCCGCTAGGGCGCGGCACAACTCGGCCAGGGTGCCGGCCCCATAGGTCCCGGCGATGTAGCGAACGAGTCCGTAGCCGTGATCGTAGACGAACTCGTTGCCGAACCCCCGCTTTGCGAAAACACCCATCTCGTCGAAGTCCAGGAGCGCGTCGTTGAGCACGGCGGTTCGCAGAACCATGTCCCGATGGCTGTCCCAGCGATCGTGACGGGCCCCGGCGACCTGGTACTGGGCGACGCCCTCGGCGAACCACATTGGAATGACCGTGGCGGTGATCGGGTAGGAAGCCAGCACGTCGGGGTAACCGACGAGCACATCGGGACGGTTCTCCTCGCGCTGGTAGCCGAAGTACTGGAGGTAGAGGGCTGGATATCGCTGCGGCACCTTGCGCGCTACCCCCAGCGAGATGATGTGGACGAACTCATGGGTGATGACGTTGCGCAGCCAGTCGGTGCTACCGCGCAGGTCGAAGTCGTGCTCGAGCGCCGTCGTCCAGATCTCGATCGTGTCGTGATAGAAGAACGCGGCCCCATTGGCGTAGTCGTCGTAGCCCTTGAGGACGATGCGCACACGATCTTCCGGCTCGTAACCGTAGAGTTCGGTAACCGGCCCGTAGGCCTCCTCGGCGATCACCGCCGCTCGCCTGCCGGTATCCTCCAGGCCCTGGTGATAGAGGATGCGGAAGTGCTCGGTCTCGAACTCCCGCCACTCGAGTTCCGGATGATTCTGGCCCCGGGAAACCGTCGCAACCGCGACCAGCGCGAAGAGGGCTGCGATTGCCGACTTCACCGG
>CAYWBJ010000164.1:0-4419 GCA_964456165.1 uncultured Gemmatimonadaceae bacterium
GATAGATGGGGGCCTGCGAGCTGAGCTGTGCGAGCCGTTCGGCCGACCTCTGCCGGGCTTCACCAAGGGTGACTCACGGGTGATTTCCGGTGACGACACCAGTCACGTCCTGGCCTGGGAGGGGGCGGACACGCAACACTATATTCACAATGCGGTCAGTCTGCGGCTTGAGGTGGAGCGGGGCACCGTTTTCAACATCCACTGGGATCAAACCTGTCCCTAGAGGAAACCCAGAAGCGGCGAGCCGCCGAGCGGCGTCCACGGTGCCGCCACGGCCTTACGGCTCGGTGACTTCGACCTGTCCGTCAGCGAGGTGGGCGCGTCTTCGAGGTAGCCGAGTGACGCCAGGAAGCGGTCGGCCGCGTGAACGGTCGCGTAGGAGTAGGGGTTGTCGCCGTCGCGGTAATTGAAGAAGCCATGGGGTTGGCCCGGGTAGACGCCGAGGTCGAAGCGGCCTGACGCAGACACCCGGTTCCGGTAGCCGGCGGCCGTGGCGACGGGCACCAGACCATCGTCGTCCCCCAGGAAAACGGCGGTCGGCGGGTGCCCCTCTCGGATGTTGTGCAGCGGCGAGATCTCCCGCCAGCGCTCTCCCATCGTCTCGTGGCCGAAGCCGCCCGGACCGTTGTCGAACACCGGGTTGAACAGCAGCAAGGCGTCGGGTCGGGCGCTGACCGCCAGGTCGTCGGAACCGTCGTCCAGAATCGTGGTGGCGCAGGCGGCGGCGCTGTGCTGGAGCGGCGTACGCTTCAGATTGAGAGCCTGGCCGGTGATCAGGTCAGGACTTGGACGGACGACGGTTGGCAGGTTACCAGTTCTGGCTGAAGTTCTACAGCAAGAACGTCAAATTATTCGCCTTCCAATTCGCGGAGTGAGAGTGCGTCGATGAGGCAGCAACGATCCAGTCTCGCGGAATGGTTCCGCGGTATCCTTCTCCTTCCGGTGGTCATGGTGAGCCAGGTCGCAGGGGAGGAGGCGGGGGGCTTGCCCGAGGTTTTGCCGTCGGAGCCTTTTCTGCGGCGCGATCAGCCGGCTTACCGCAACTTCGCCTCGGCAGCATCCTCGGCACGAGCCCGGATCGCCTCGATCACGACACCGACGGCGTGTTCCCGGGCCAGGATGAGGACAACGACGGCTTCCCGGACACCAATCGCAATTTCAACCAGATCCTCGACTACGAAGAGCCGTTCCTGATGTACGACGTCGAGCCCAACGAGTATGCCTACGGCCTCGACCGGAATAACAACGACGAGCCCGACCAGCGCGACGACGACGCGGATTACCCCTACGACTTGGATCAGCGCGGCTTTCACGTTTTCGGCGAGATGGATCTGACCGCTTGCTGGTCGCTGGGGGCGGGCCGCTACGACGTGGAGCAGATTGCGGGTGGGGGGCGCAACAAGGTGACCTACGGACTGTTCAGCTATCAGCGCGAAGGGACGGAGCGCCTGAGGAAATTCTACTTCGAGAACCAGTTCCGCCGCGTGCGGCACGACATCGCCGACGAATACAACGTGGTGGAGCAGCGGCCCCGCAGCCTGAGCACCGCGATTGCTACGGGGCTGGCCCGGACCGAGATCGTCTTCCAGAGCGAGATGAGGGAGGACCTGCTGCTCTACGAGGACAGCTACGTCAACGAGACCTACATAGAAGGGGAGATCTCGCCGGCCGCCGGCCTCAACCTGGTGCAGAAGCTGCGCCTGCGTCTGAACTGGCAGCAGGGGGGCACGTTGCCCGCCGGCCGCTTTCAACGCCAGCGCCGGCTCGATCACTGGACCGGCGTCAGCCGGGCGGACTACACCTACCACTGGGGCCGTCTGCAGCTGACGCCGCAGGTCAAGCTGTTCTGGCTGCGCCAGCGCGACCAGCGGGCGGAGCGGTCGCTGCGGTCCGAGTACGGCAGTTTGCCCATCGTGCGGCTCAGTTACCCCGTGATGCAGCGGACGACCCTGCAGGCGGGTGTGCAGGGGATCGGCGCCTGGCCGTACCGGTTCAAGGACAACGTTGCCGAGCGCAACAGTTTCGACCGCCGCACCTGGTTCGTCACCCTGACCAACCGTTCGCGCTACTTCGGCTATGACCTGTACACCATCGTCGGCAGCCAGCGGGACCGGAAGATTTTCGACGACGAGTTCCGCGCCAGCGACAACATCGACGTCTGGTCTTTCTTCGTGCGTGCTCTCATCGGTTTCACCGAGTACGGGCGCCCGATCTAACCACACACACTCTCTCGTCGCCAGGATCACCCATTATGCCACCAGTACGGATCGGCGTCGTCGGCTGCGGCGCCATCGCGCAGGTTCAGCACCTGCCCAACCTGCTCGAGCTCGAGGAGCAGTTCGAGGTTGTCATCGTCTGCGACCTCTCGCCCGACCAGGCCGAGTACGCCGCCGGCCGTTTCCGGATTCCGCGACACACCAGCAAGCTGGAGGAGGTGCTCGCCGCCGACATCGACGCGGTGCTCCTCTGCCACGCCGATCCGAAGAGCGATGCGGCTGTTGCGGCCTTCGACGCCGGTAAACACGTGCTGATCGAAAAGCCTGTCTGCGCGTCGCTGGAAGAGGTCGACGCCATGGTCGAGGCCATGCAGCGTTCCGGCAAGGTTGGGCAGGCGGCCTACATGAAGGCTTACGACCCGGCTTTCGAGATGGCGAAGAAGGAGGTCGAGGGGATGGAGTTCAGCTTCATCCAGATCGAGCACCTGCACCCGAGCAACCTGCTCCACCTCGAGCACTTCAATGTGCACTACGCCGGCGGCCTGCGCGAAGAGGTGGCGGCGCAGCGCCGGCTCGCCTATCGCGAAACCCTGCGCCAGGCCTACGGCGACCTCTATGAGCGGGCCGAGCCGGTCACCGGCAGCACCGGCGGCCTGATCCACGACCTCTACAGCCTGCGCAACATGGTCGGTTCGCCGTGCGCCGTGGTCAGCACCGAGATCTGGAAGAACAACCGCTCCATCAGCGCCGTGCTCGAGTACCCCAACGGCGCCCGCTGCGTCATCACCCGCGTCGATCTGGAGGAGCTCTGGGACTTTCGCGAATCGCTGGAGATCTACGGCGACGCGAAGCGGGTACTGGTGACCTACCCCACCGGATTCTCGCGCCGGGTGCTCTCGACGCTGACCGTACACGGCATCGACGCGGACGGCACGAGCTATCGCAAGGAGCCGGCGATCCCGTGGGAGAGCGCGTTCAGCGCCGAGCTGCGCCACTTCCACGAATGCATCACGGAGGGCGTGGCCTGTCGCACCCCGCTCAGCGAGGCCCGCCAGGACGTGGAGCTCATCATCGACATCACGCACGCCTACCTCATGCGGGAGCCCGTCCGGCGCGATGGGCGATAGCCCCCTCTACGACCCCCACCTGCACCTGTACCTCGACGACGAGGAGGTCCAGGACTACCCCGGATTCAGACGAATCGTGCAGCAGCCGGAGCGGTTCAGTCGTTCATAGAGTCAGCCGGTCATAGAGCCGGTTGCGGGAGATTGGAGATGTCTGAGAACGAGCTGTACGACCCAGGGGCACACCTGTTCTTGGATGACGAGGAGGTGCAGGACCACCCCGGATTCACGCGCAAGGTGCAGCGGCCCGAGCGCCACCCGGAGCCGGTGCTGGAGGGTGATCGCCCGTGGGAGAGCTCGGTGCAGCTGTGGGGCTCGGTGCTGTGGGACGAGGAACAGCAGCTGTTCAAAGCGTGGTACTACTCGATGAACCACGACGTCCACCTGCGCACCGGAGAGGGCCATTACGTCTGTTATGCCACGTCCAGGGACGGCATCACATGGGATAAGCCGGAGCTGGGCATCGTCTCCTGCGAGGGCTCGGAAGCGACCAACATCGTTTACCCCACGGATGGGTCCCCAGGCCCCGACCCCTGGGGCGTGGTCCTCGACACCCGGGAAGCTGACCCGGCCAGGCGCTACAAGATGGGTATGTACTTGCAGCGCCCGGGACCTGACATACCTCCGGAGGAGCCGGGCCTGGAGCGCGAGGCGAAGAACGCGTACCGCAAGGTTCTCTTCGAAAAGATCCGCGATAGCCACGGGATGTACGGCGCCTACTCTCCCGACGGCCTCCACTGGACCCTGGAGGACCGGGCACTGGTGCCGCGCGGGGGTGACGCCGGCACGCTGGTCTACGACCCGATGCACCAGCGCTACATCGCTATGACCCGCCGCTACGAGACGGTCATGGACCATTTCACTATCGAGTGGAAGCGTTACCGCCGCGTCATCGCCCTGTCCACCAGCGACGACTTCTCGAGCTGGTCACGGCTGAAGACGGTGCTCAAGCCGGACGACTTCGATGATCCGCAGGATCAGATGTACGTGATGACGCCGTTTGTCTACGGCCGGCAGTACATCGGCTTCATCGGCATGCTGCACTCGGCTACCGAGCTGGGTCCGGTGCAGCTGGCCAC
>CAYWBJ010000165.1:0-13314 GCA_964456165.1 uncultured Gemmatimonadaceae bacterium
TCCCCATGCTGCACGCAATGGGATACGAAGGCATCGAAATCTGCCTTTCGCCCAGCCACACCGGCTCGATGCCCCAGCAGCTCGACGCTTACCGGCGCACCACCATCGCGCGCCTGCTGCTGGATCACGAGATGGGTGTGCCCGCCCTGTTCATCCTGCGCTCGATCCTTCACGACGACGACGACGGTCACCGCGACAACCTCGAGTTCACCTGCGCGGTGGCGCAGCTGGCGCGAGATCTGGGGCTGAGCGAGAACCCGGTTATCGCCCTGCCGATCGGCGGCAAGAGCGAGCGCTGGGAACAGGACCGCGACAGGAGCGCCGCGCAGCTGGCAGACTACAGTGAGCTGGGCGCGCGCGAAGGTTTCGTCGTCGCCGGGGAGCTGCAGCGAGGGGCCGCCGTCGACAGTTCCGCACGCTGCCTGTGGCTGGTCGAGCAGGTGGGCCGCGACTACGTCGGCATCCACTTCGACGTCGTCCACACCTTCACCGGCGGCGAGCGCGTCGAGGATTCGGTCCGCGATCTCGCCCCGGTCACCAAGCACACTCACGTCACCGACGCCCGGCGCAGAGAAGACGGCGAGTTCGCTCTCGAGGTGCTGGGAAAGGGGGAGCTAGACGTCGTCGCCTATGCCCGCGCGATGCACGAAACGGGCTGGGACGACTTCATCACCGTCGAGGTCAGCATGCGGATCTGGGGACAGGACGACTACGACGTGGAGGAGGTGGCGCGGATCTCGTACGCTACCCTTGAGCGGGCATTCGTCGCGGCGGGCGTGCCGCGGGGCTGAAACCACGACCTGTGATTCGGATCCCCGCACCGTCGGCCAGCGGGAGCGGCCCGTGGTCGATCGCGAGGCGCAGACCGGCCGCCACCTGACCTCGTGGCACGGCGCAGCCAGTCCGACCAGCCGATTGCCGCCGGGTGCGGCCTCTATCGGCTGGTGGCCGGTGGCCGCACCCGTGATGCATGTCGCTTCAGCCGCGCCGCCATGACGCGGTTGCGCAGAGTCTCCAGGTTCATAGCCTGGTATTCCAGGTCGGACCACAGGAAATCGGCTCAGTCCTCCTCGCCGGCATTATCGTCGTCGACAACGCATGTCACTACGGCCGCCACCATCTCTTCGTCTCCCACCGCTTCGATGTCGTGCTCGACGTTCGCCGGCATGAAGGCGGAGCCGCCTGCACCGACGATACGCGTCTCGTCGCCCACGACGACACGCGCCTGCCCTGAGAATATGTAATAGACCTGCTCCCAATATTTGTGGTGATGGCTGCCGTGGGCCTTGCCTGGCGGCCAGGTGTGGATCGAGAGCTGGATCCGCCGGGTGGGAAACTGGTTCAGCTCCCGCCCCGTCTTGTCGAACCCGTAGGCTTCGAGGGGACCCGCAATAATTGCGGTGAAGCCTTCGGGCTCGGGCCGGTGCAGGAACCCGGCGTAGGGGGTCAGATCTTCTTTGTCATGGATATAACGCATGGCGGGCCTTTCGTTTGAGCGCTTAGGATACCAAGGTCTCACCGCCGGTCAAGCAGGCGGCCGATCAGGCCAGTCGGGACGGCATCTGCACCGATGCTTTCCTTCTGCTCCCGCTCATCCTCACCCTGTGCGAACAAGTGCCTCATCATCGACCAGCTCGACCTTCTCGCCATTGCCCTGGGGCCCATCAACGGCACCCGCGAGTCCCACTTCGCGGACCCGAGCACCCGCTACCCGGCCTAGTTTCCCGAGGTGGGCTACAGGTGCGGCGAGTCCAGTTCCTGTTCCCAGATCCGGTTCCAGACCCAGTCCACCGTCAGCAGGTCAAGCCCCTGTTCCAGTCTCCGGCTCGGAACCGCCACAACGCGACCGTCCCGCACCTCACCCACAGTGAAGCCGAATACGTAGGCCGGTTCGAACCCCATGCGCAGATCGTGGATATTGACCTTGGTCCCCTCCCGTTTGACCCGGTAGAATCCCTTCGTGAACCAACGCAGCCGGCGCACCGCCGCGTCGCCGGCGATCTCGTCGAGCAGGTGGTGATTGGCCGGGTAGGCGGTGAAGCGGACGCGATTGCCGGAGTCGAAGAGCGAGTAGTATCCCTCCCGATACACCTCCCCATCGACGGCGACGAACCGCCACAGGAAGGCATTGAAAGGCGCGGCCATCGAGATGAACCGACTGCCGCCCCCCAACTCCCGCAGCGTCGCCGTCGCCACCCGATCCACATGGATCTTCGCGGCGATGGTGAACAGCAGATAGGCCGAGCTCACCGCCAGGCCCCAGTGGTTCCAGCGCCACCGCGCCCGCCTGGCCAGCAGGCTACCTGCCAGGCCGACGACTAGGGGCAGAGTGTAGGTCGGATCGATGATGAACAGCGTCGACCAGGTCGTCGGCGCCAGAGGAAGCGGCCAGAGCAGCTGCGTGCCGTAGACCGTGAGTCCATCCAGCAGGGCGTGGGTAACCAGACTGAGGATCGCCAGCAGCCAGCGGCGGAATCGGAACGGATAGCTGGCCGGCTGCGCGCGGCCGATGCCCCAGGCGACAGCCGGCGCCGCCAGCAGGTGCATCAGCAGCGAGTGGCTGGCGCTGCGGTGCTTCGTGAAGTCGTCGACGTCGCTGCCGAGGGGGACAAAGACATCCAGGTCGGGAACGGTGGCGATAACCGCGCCCCAGAGCATCGCCTTGGGACCGATCTGACGCCCCATCACAGCGTAACCGACCGCGGCGCCGAGGGCGGCCTGGGTCAGGGAATCCATCGTTGCGGCTCAGGCAGGAGCAGCGAACAGACCTTGCAGGTAATCCTGGCGATAGTCGAATATCCGGTTGAGCTGACGGCGCACGAACAGGGCGTGGGCCGCCCGCCCGAGCACTCCGAAGGGCAGGGCGTAGTGTACGGTGTCTTCGGTCTCGACACCATCGCCCACCGGCATGAAGCGATGCTCGTGATACCAGAAGCGGTAGGGACCGGCGCGCTGCTCGTCAATGAAGCAGTGGGGCGGATCCACGTGTTTGATCTCAGTGATCCAGTCGACGTGGTTGCCCGGCGGCAGCCTCAGGCGGTACGTGATGATCATCCCCTCCACCATCCGCTCAGGGATCTCTGAGGTAATGCTGATACCAAGCTCCGGTGGGGTGATCTGTTCGAGGTTGCGCGGGTTGGAAAAAAAGGTCCACGACTGCTCGGGACTAATCGGAAGGTGCTGGCGGCGTTGCAGACGATAGACCTTCACGTCGCGCTCGAGCGCAGGCCGTTGTAGTGCTCGGCCGCCGGAACGGCGGCCAGCCCGAACCAGGCGGTGTAGCGCTCCCTGTTCGCCGCCAGCTCCACCTCCACCTCGGCCGCATCCATCCACCGCCAGTCCATAACCTCCTCCTCGTTCGGTGCCACCGCACCGTCGTAACGGCCGACAAAGACGTGGTCGAGCTCGTGCTCGTACATGCCTTCGCCAACCTGCGCCCGGTAGATAAAATTGAAGGCGCGGCTGGCCTCGCAGCGAATCCCCATCTCCTCGCAGAGGCGGTTGCACACGGCTTCTTCCAGGGTCTCGTCCGGGCCGGGGTGGCTACAGCAGGTGTTGGTCCACAGCCCGCCGCTGTGGTATTTGCCTTCCGCCCGCCGCTGCAGGAGGAAGCGGCCCCGTCCATCGAAGAGGAAGACCGAGAAGGCCCGGTGCAGCACCGCGTCGCGGTGCGCCTGCATCTTCCCGGCGATGCCGATCTGGCGATCCTGGCGGTCGACCAAAATCACCATCTCCTCAGTCCCCGGCGACATCTGCACCTTTCCGCCGGCGCGACTTGAGCGCCTCGAACAGCGTCACGTTCACCAGCAGCAGCAGCATGGCGTAGATGAAATCCTCCACCGGTATGGTCATCACCCTTAAATTGAGGTTCTCGCCATCGTCATACCAGACCACCTCCTCTTCGATCCACGAGCCGGTCAGAATGCCGTTGACCAGCAGGAACGGCAGCAGGATGACGATGTAAGCCAGGAAGAACCGCCCGAGATACAGCGACCGGATCCAGTGCAGGTGGGCCAGCAACAGCACGGCGGTGCCGGCGCAGGTGACGCTGGTATATATCCGGTCGAAGAAGATCGCGGCCAGCGCGAGCAGCGCCAGGCTCAGTCCCCTGCTGATGGTCCCCACCGCGCCCCCGAGCCAGTCACGCTCGATCGCATAGCCGAGCCAGTGGTAGGTAAAAAGACAGGCGTAGGGAATGCAGATGAAGAAGAGCCACTCCTCCACCGGCAGTCCGAGCCACTCGTGCCCGGTCAGATGCAGCGGATTGAAACCCCAGACGCCCCAGTGGGTGTAGAGCACGTCCCAGGCGATGAACACCGCCGCAGTCCCCAGCAGCGCCGGCCACAGCGCGAACCAGGTGCGGTCGAACCGGAGTCGCCGGTGGAAGCTGAAGGCCAGAGGAATCGCGATAGCCCCAAGGTTGACCCAGAGGTAAGTAGACACAGACTAGCGCGGCTCGGCGCCCAGCAGACGCCGCGGCACCCACAGCATGCCGAAGCACTCCCCCTCCTCCCTGTCTAGGTGCCGGTGATGCAGCCGATGGGCTCGGCGCAGCGCCGACAGGTATGGCTGGGTCGCCTTCTTCGAGAAGATCGAGAGACGCTGGTGGATGAACAGGTCGTGCACGAGCAGGTAACACAAGCCGTAGAAGGCGATCCCGCTGCCCATCCAGACCAACCCCGGCCAGTAGCCGCCCAGCGACCCCCCGTAGATCAGGGCCATGCCAGGCGCGGCGAAGAGCAGGAAGAAGAAGTCGTTGCGCTCGAAGAAGCCGGGCTCGTCGCGACGGTGATGATCGCGGTGCACAAACCAGAGGAAGCCGTGCATCACGTACTTGTGCGTGAACCAGGCAACCCCCTCCATGCCGACGAAGCAGCCGATCAGCAGACCGCCGTTGAGCACCAACTCCAGGCTCACAGCACCCCCAGCTTGAAGCGCAGGAAAGACTGGATCAACAGAGCGAACTTCTGGTAGTTCGGCAAGCGCAGCCGTTGGCGCAGCAGCTGCTGCCCCGGACGTCCCTCGATCTTGCGCAGCAGGGCCCGGTAGTAGACGTAGGTGACGTACACCCCGAACCGCGCGTTGCTGGGCAGCCGGCGAATACCGTCGAGGGCGATCCGCAGCTCGCCGTGGATGTCTCGCTCGATCTCCCGCTTTTTCTCCGGCGTGAAATCGGTCAGGTCCAGATCGGGAAAGTAGCTGCGGTTGAGTTGGTTGTAGTCGTGGCTCAGGTCGCGCAGGAAGTTGACCTTCTGGAACGCCGATCCCAGGCTCATCGCTGGTTTCTCCAGGGCACGGCAGGCATTCTCGTCGCCGTCGCAGAACACCCACAGGCACATCAGCCCCACCACCTCCGCCGAGCCGCGCACGTACGAGCTGAAAGATTCTTCGTCGTGCATCTGGCGATCCAAGTCCATCGCCATGCTGTCGAGGAACTTCTCGATCAGGAGATGATCGATCCGGTAGCGATTGACAGTAGCCTGAAAGCTGTGGAGCACCGGGTTGAGGCTGATGCCCTCCTCGATGGCGCGAAAGGTATCTGTCCAGAACTCCATCAGGAGGCGCTCCTGGGCGTAGCCCTGGAACGAATCGACGATCTCGTCGGCCAGCCGCACGAAGGCATAGATGCTGTTGACCGGCCCCCGCAGATTGCGGTCGAGGAAGAAAATGCCCAGCGAGAAGCTGGTGCTGTAGGTGCGCGCGAGATTCCGGCAGCAGCGGGCGGAGACCTGGTCGAAGATCGATTTCATGCTCGCTTAACTCCGAGGTATCTGGCCGCCTGCTTGGCGGCGATCTGTCCTGAGATGAGGGTCGGCGGCACACCCGGACCCGGGACCGTGAGCTGGCCGGCGAAGAACAGGTTTGCCACCTTCGGACTGTTCATGGACGGCTTCAGCAGGGCGGTCTGGCGCAAGGTATTGGCCAGACCGTACGCATTCCCCCTGAGGGCATTGTAGTCGGTCTGGAAGTCCCTTACACCGTAGCTGCGCCTGTAGAACACCCTGGAGCGCAGCGGCTGGTCGACCTGCCTCTCGATCCGCTCCATCACCAGGTCGTAGTAGCGGTCTGCGGTCTCATTTTCCTCGTGCAATCCGGGCGCCACCGGCACCAGCACGAACAGGTTCTCGCAGTCCGGCGGGGCGACCGAGGGATCGGTCCTGGAGGGGGCGCAAACGTAGAAGAGCGGGCGCTCCGGCCAGCGCTGGTCGTCGTAGAGGTCCCGGGCGTGGCCGTCGAGGTCCTCGTCAAAGAAGAGGGTGTGATGGCGCAGGCCATCGACACGGCCCCGCACGCCCAGATAGTAGATCAAGGCCGATGGCGCGAGCACGCGAGAGCTCCAGTAGGACTCGTCGTAGCGGCGGTAGTCGGGCTCGAGCAACTGCTGCTCAACGTGGTGGTAGTCGGCGGCGGCTACTACCGCCTCGGCGGGGACGGACGCGCCATCCAGCTCCAGCCCGCGGGCCAGGCCACCATCGACGGCAATCCGGCTCACCGGCGCCCCAGTTATGATCTCGACACCCGCGGCTTCGGCCACCTCCCGCATGCCGTCGATGATCCGGTGCATGCCACCCATTGGGTACCAGGTGCCCAGCCGCAGCTCAGCGTGGTTCATCAGGCTGTACAGAGCGGGCGTGGTGGCCGGCGTGCCACCGAGGAAGAGGATGGGAAATTCGAGGAGGCGGATCAGCTTGGGGTGGCGGAAGTAGCCGCGCACGTAGGCGTGGAAGGACTTGAACAGGTTCATTCGGAACAGCGCGCCGAGCACCCGCCACCTGGCGAACTCCAGCAATGAGCGACCGGGCATGTGCGCCATCTCCCGCATTCCCACCTGGTACTTGAAAGCCGCCTCATCGAGGAAGGCCCGCAGGCGCGGGCCGCTCCCCGGCTCCAGGCTCTCGAACAGTGCCACCAGCTCCTCGGTGCTCGCAGGCACGTCCATCAGCTCCCCGTCGCCGAAACAGATGCTGAAGGAGGGATCGAGCCGAACGAGGTCGTAGAAGTCGGAGGCACTCTGGCCAAAGCGGTTGAAGTATTCCTCGAAGATCTCCGGCATCCAGTACCAGCTCGGTCCCATGTCAAACGTCAACCCCTCGGCGGAGAAGCTCCGGGCCCGCCCGCCGATCGTGGCGTTCTTTTCGAGGACGACGACGCGCGAGCCGGCATCGGCCAGGACCGTGGCTGCGGCCAGCCCGGCAAACCCGGATCCGATGACGGCGACGCGCGGCCCTGTCGCGCCCGCTCGGGCCGCCGTAGGGAACGTCGTCGGTGGCTGCCCGCGCTTCCGCGCGAGAGAGGCGCCAACCGTCATCGGACGACTCCAAATTCGGATCTCGAAAGCGGCCGCTCCTGCGACCAGGCTTCCCCGAGCGGGCCGCTGCCCGACCCTCTCCCATACGGCCTGACCCGGGCGATCTCCAGGTGAAAAGGTCCGGCTTTCCTGCCGCCGATCATGAAGCCAAGCTGCTCCATCCTGCCAGGCTCGAGCGGCGGCAACCCGGCGGGGATCCGACCGCGGAAGCCGGTGAACGGCAGGCGGACAGCGATCCACTCCTTCCGGCTGGTCTCGAATTCGTCCTGGTAGGTCGCACCGTCGAAGGCCCGATCGCTGCGCAGGCAGAGCCGATAGCGCCTGCCATCGCCGCGAACGCGCAACTCGACACCTGCAAAGCCAGTCAGAGCCCCTCGCTCAATGCGCGTTCTCGCCGCGGCGAAGCCGCCGTTGTTGGCGAGCGATAACCGGTCTCTGAACACCAGGCGTCCATCCCAATTCTTCCTGAGCTCGCTCCCGGATCGACCACCCATGACGACGTCGTTGACGATACTCCAGCGCTTCAGCCCCTCCATCAGCCGAACCAAACCCATCCTGAATCCACCCGCACGGTCTCCTCGGCCCCCCCGGCATTGACTGAGCGTGGATCGACAAACAGGGTGGCCATATCAGTACAAAAAAATACAAACCAATACAAATTTAGACACATACTACATAAACGTCAACATTTTCCTATTATCTAATAGACATTTAATTAACAAAATGAAGACGTTGGCCTTTTTTCATGCGTAGTTGGCAGAAAATAGACATCTATTCTATCTTAAGCTGTATGGACGAACTGCGAGGAGCACCGATAAAGGTCGTAGTCCGCCGAACCGGCCTGAGTGCCCACGTCCTCCGCGTCTGGGAGCGGCGCTACAGTGCGGTCACACCGAACCGGACGGAAACCAACCGCCGACTTTACACGGAAGCAGATATTCAGCGGCTCGAGGCAATGCAGCGGGCGATCGTCGCCGGACACAGTATCGGCCGTATCGCCGGGCTTTCGACCGAGGACATCGTCGAGCTGGCGGGGCCCGAGCCGGCCACTGAGCCCTGGGCATCGGAGTCCACAGCGGCGTCTGCACCGAGGTCGGGACCCGAAGCGCCTCGTCCTGCCGACGAGCACGTCGAGGCCTGCCTCGCGGCGGTGTTGAGCCTCGACGCTGCCGCCCTCGAGGCCGAGCTCGCCCGCGCGGCCGTCGAACTGGGTCGCGCACCGCTGGTCGAGCGAATCATCGAGCCGCTAATGGGACGTCTCGACCAGCTGTGGAGCGATGGCAGCCTGCGCATAGCTGACGAACATCTCGCCTCCGCCGTCGTGAAGACATTCCTCGGCGGCCTGTGGTCCTCCCTGCGCCTTCCCGAATCCGCTCCTCGAATCCTCGTTACCACACCCGCCGGGCAGGTGCACGAGATCGGGGCGATGCTCTTTGCCACGGTCGCCGGCTTCGAAGGCTGGAGGGTCATCTATCTCGGTCCCAACCTCCCGGCCGAAGAGATCGCCGGAGCCGCCCACCACCGCGACGTCCGCGCCATTGCCCTCAGCATCGTCTATCCATCCGACGATCCCCATCTCGGTGCGGAGCTGATCAGCTTGCGCCAGTACCTCGACGACTCAGTCGCGATCCTCTGCGGCGGCCGCGGGGCCTGCGCCTACACTGCCGCCCTAGCCGAGATCGGTGCGTCGGTTGCCGGATCCCTCGGCGAAGCCCGCCGGCAGCTGGCAGAGCTGCGCCAGGTCCCGAGCACCTGACCTGGCTACCGAGGCGGGGATTGCCGTCCCCTAACTGCCGGCGCCGGTGAATCCGCAACGCCGCCCCCTCATCTCGCTGCTGTATCTGTTGGCGCTGGCCACAGGGTCCAACGCCTCGGCAGCCACGCTGAGCGGCTTCGTGCGCGATGCCGACAGCGGAGAGAAGCTGCCGGGTGCGTCGATCGCCGTCGCGGGCACCGGCTACGGGGCCGTCGCCAACGCCGACGGCTATTTCGCGATCCGCAACCTGTTGCCGGGCGAGTACCCTCTGGCCATCACCTACATCGGCTATGGCGATTTCGCCGACACCGTCGCGGTCGGCAAGGCGGACGTTCGCTTCGACGTGACGCTCGAGCCGGTTTCCATCCGCCTCGAGACCGGGGTGGTGGTCACCGCCGAGCGGGATGCCCGAGAGCGCAGCGCGCAGCCCAGCCTCCTGCCCCTGCGCATGCAGCAGCTAGAGCAGCTGCCCGCCGCCGGCGAAGCCGATCTGCTGCGCAGTCTACAGCTGCTGCCGGGCATTCAGTCGGCTTCCGACATCAGCAGCGGTCTCTACGTGCGCGGCGGCGGCCCCGACCAGACGCGCATCCTTCTCGACCAGATACCCCTCTACAACCCGTCGCATGCTTTCGGCTTCTTTTCCACTTTCAATCCCGACGCCGTCCGCGACGTACAGCTCTACAAGGGGGCCTATCCCGCCTCCTACGGCGGCAGCCTCGGCGCCGTCCTCAACGTGCGTAATCACGAGGGCAACAACAGGGCCAACAGCGCCCGCGGCGGCGTCAGCCTGATAGCTGCCCGGCTGCTGATCGATGGACCGGTCGGCGACGGCAGCTGGACGGTGTCCGGCCGGCGCACCTACCTGGACCCGGTGCTCAGAGCGGCGCGGGCCAGCGGCGTCGACGTCCCCGACTACTTCTTCTACGACGTCAACGCCCACCTCACCCAGCGGCTGAGCGACGCCGACTCGATTACCCTCACAGGCTTCTTCGGCCGCGACGATCTGGACTTCGACCTGGATGCCGAGACGGCCTTCGGCCCCCGTTGGGGCAACACCCTGGTCGCAGCCCGCTGGACCCGCATCATCACGCCGGCGCTGGTCGGGCACCTGACCGCCTTTTCCTCCCACTACGAGAGCACCACCGCAGCCAGCTTCTTCGCCACCCCGTGGCTGTTCGCCAATACCATCCGCGACCGCTCCCTGCGCGCCGACTTCGACTACTTCGCCAGCAGCTCCCACAGCTTAAGCGGCGGGGTGACGATGAGTCGCTTGGACTTCTCGTTCGACGAGGTTTTCAACCAGCGCACGCAGCTGGATCTGCGACAGAGCTCGACGTTGGCCGCCGCCTATGTCCAGGACGACTGGCAGCTCGGCCGGCGCAGCCATCTGCGGCTGGGCGGACGGGCCAGCTACTTCAGCGAAGGCGACCGCCTCCACCTGCTGCCGCGCCTGTCGCTCAGTCACGAGTTCCGGCCCGGCTGGCGTCTCAAGCTGGGCGCCGGCCGCTACCGCCAGTACCTGCAGCTGATTTCCACCGAAGGTTTCAGCGGCGGCGACTTCTGGGTGCCGCTGGACGACTCGGTGCAGCCCGGAAGCTCGCTGCAGACAGTCGCAGGCCTGGAATGGGAACCGGCGCGCCGCTACCTGGTCTCCCTCGAGGGTTACTACACCGCCCTGGACGACCTCGTCGTCCTCGACAACAATCGTCCCGCGGATGCCGCCACCCGCCGTTCCGAGGAGCTATTCGTCACCGGAGGCGAGGGCCGCGCCACCGGCGTCGAGCTGTTCCTGCAGCGCCGAACCGGCCGGCTCACGGGGTGGGTAGGCTACACCCTGGGATGGACCGAGCGCCGCTTCGCCGGCCTCAACGCCGGGCGCAGCTTCCCGCCCAAGTACGACCGGCGCCACGACCTCTCCTTCGTCTCCAGCTACCGCGCCGGGACCTGGACCTTCGGAGCCAGCTTCATCTACGCCACCGGCCAGGCCTTCACCCCCGCGGCGGCGCGCTACACCCTGCGCTCTCCGAGCACCGGTGTCGTCGACGACTACATCCTCCCGGGCGAGCGCAACAGCGCTCGCCTGCTGCCCTACCATCGGCTGGACGTCGGCGTGAAACGGGCGGTGCGGCTGTTCGGGAACGACGCCGAGTTCTACCTGCAGGTCTTCAACCTCTACAGCCGCCGCAACGAGTGGTTCGTCCAGTACGACACCGACAACCCGGAGACCGAGCCGACGGTGGTGAAGATGCTCCCTGTCATCCCAAGCTTCGGGCTCAACTTCGAGCTGTGATCATCGTGCCACGCGCGGCCCTCGCCCTCATCACGCTGCTAGTCGCCTGCGCGGCCGACCGCGACCCCGGAGAGCTCTTCGGGCCGGCCGAGGCGAACACCCTGGTCGTCGATGCGCGCCTGCTGGTCGGTCACTCCCTGCCCGATCTCTTCGTCCGTCGCACCCTGTCGCCGGCTGTTCTGTACGACAGATCGACGGCGGCTGTCACCGATGCCACCGTCAAACTCACCAGCGGCGACGCGGTCTTCGAGTACCGCGCCGATCCCGATTCCGCCGGTCGCTACCTGCCGCCACCCGGAACGGTGGAACCAGTGACAGAGTACCGCCTGCACGTCCAGACCCGTGGTGGCACCGTCACCGCGATGACCACCACGCCCGCCCGCTTCTCCATCCCGGGGGCCTTCCTGCTGGACGAGGAGACCCTGGAAGTAGTACGGGAGCTGCGCCGCTTCGCCGAGCTCGGTGCAGGAGTCTACACCGCTCCCGAGAACCAGGTTGTATACACGGAGGGCGTGCTGGAGGCCGCCGTCGACAATTTCGACGTCCCGGCCTATCAGGTGGCGGTCCTGAGCCTGGACCTGGACAGCGACTTCGTGCTCGAGGCCGACTTCCTCGAGACCGACGACTACGATGAGTTCGAGCGCTACGGCAGCTCTCCGGCGCTCGAGGCGCGGGACGGGGCCGTGCGACTGCCCTGGTTCGCCATCACCTTCGGCGGCCGGCACCTGATCCGAATCTACGCGCTCGACGACAACTGGTTCGACTACCTGCGCACCGGACCCGAAGAGGCCGGCGGCCGCTTCGTCGGGGGCCTGATCGGAGACGGCTTCGAGCGCCCCGTGTTCAACATCGAGGGGGGTATCGGATTCTTCGGCTCGGCCGCGGTCGACTCGATCGGCTTCTTCGTCCATCCGTTGACGAAGCCGGGCGAATCCGACTGACTGCCCCCCGCGGCTCCTTGTTGCCGGCCCTGGCGGGCTGTACTCTAAGAGCAACGAAGCGCACGCCCACGGGGACACGATGGTGGAAAAAACCGACGTCCTGGTCATCGGCGGCGGCGTCATCGGCGTCTGCTCTGCCCACTACCTGCAGCGGGCCGGCCGCCAGGTCACCCTGATAGAGCGCGGCGAGGTCTGTTCCGGCTCCTCCCACGGCAACGGCGGCCTGCTCGTCCCCAGTCACAGTATCCCGCTCGCCCAGCCGGGGGTCGTGCTCCCCGCCCTGCGCTGGATGGGCAATCCCGAAAGCCCTTTCTACATCCGCCCCCGCTTCGAGATGGACCTGTTGCGCTGGCTGTGGCGATTCTGGCGCAAGAGTAACCGCCGCCACGTCGAGCGCTCCATCCCTATCCTTCGCGACCTGAACCTGGCCAGCATCGACCTCTACGACGAGCTCGCCGACGAGCCGGACCTCGACTTCGACCTCGAGCACCGCGGCGTCCTGAAGATCTTCAAGACGCCGGCTCAGCTCGACCACGCCGCCGAGCACTGCGCCCATCTAACCGCTCGCGGGATCCAGGCCCGCGTCGTCGACACCGCCGAGATCGCCCGGCTGGAACCCAACGTCCGGATCGACGCGATCGGCGGCGTCCTCTACGATCAGGATGCCCACATAACCCCAATGAAGTTCGTCCACGGGCTCGCCGGCATCGCACAGCAGGCGGGGGTGCGGCTGCACACCGGAACCGAAGTGATCGGACTGTCCCGAGCCGACGGGCGGATCCGCGAGGTCCATACCACCCGGGGTGACTTCGCCCCGGATCAGGTGGTCCTCGCCGGGGGCGCCTGGTCGCCGCAGATCGCCCGCGACCTGCCCCTGCGGCTGCCGATTCAAGCGGGCAAGGGATACAGCATAACCTTCGAGCGGCCCGATCCGTGCCCGGACATGCCGATGACCTGCGACGAGGCCAGGTTCGGCATCACCCCCATGGGCGGCCTGCTGCGGTTCGCCGGTACCCTC
>CAYWBJ010000166.1:0-6765 GCA_964456165.1 uncultured Gemmatimonadaceae bacterium
GCCAGACATACGTGTCGGTGAAGCCGACTTGCCGGTAATGGCTGGCGTAGATGACCTGCGGCTTCGGACAAGTCCCATCCTCTATCCAGACGTCCAGGGTCGAGCCGGCCATGATCTCGAGGGATCCATCGGTGCAGGGAGCAGAACCCTGGTGGGCGTACAGTCGCACCCGGTCGCGTCCGGCTGAGAGCTTACCGTAGCCGAGATTGGAGCGGATGACGGGCCCCGAACCGGGACAGAGGTCATCGCCGATGCCCATCGCGTACTCCTCGTCCCCAACGGCGATCTGGGCGTTCCAGAAGTGGATGACGTCGGAGGCGCCAGTGTGGCGGAGCTTGAGACGGGCCCGGGCCAGAGCCGAGCCTCGGTCCGACAGGGGGATGTCGAAGACGGTTGCGCTGGTGGCGCGCTCGCCAGAGGGGTTGCAGGCGAGAAGGACGCCTGTTTCGAGGGTGAAGGCCTTATGTGCGGGAGGTGGGCAACCGGCCGCGACAGCTGCTGCGCCGGCGTTGCCGACCCCAAGACTGCAACAGAGCAGGACGGTCAGTCCTCTCCATCTGCTTCCAGTGGTCTGCGGTTTCACTGCGGGGAAATGGCAGGCTCGGCCGCACACGCCTACTTGCAGGCCGCGACGAACTCGGCGGACGTGGTCGTATAGCCGATGAGGTGCTCGAAGTTACGCAGCATCATGGCATTGACCCAGCCGCCCTCGGGCAGACTGTCGTCGAGGGTGTCGGGCATCTCGATCTCCCCGGGCGGGTTGGAGCAGTCGCGCAGCAGGATCAGGCGGTAGTTCAGGCCCATCGCCTCGGCGCAGGTGTAGTGCATGCAGGCGCGCCGGCTGTAGCCGACGACGAACAGGTTCTCCACGTCCCAACTGCGCAGGCGCTGGTCGAGGAAGGTGTCGCGGAAGCCGCTCCACATCCACTTCGGGAAGTTGGGCTCGTTGTCGCGCGGCGCGACGCTCGGCAGGTAGCTGGGCGCGTAGTCCGCGCTGGGAGATCCCACACCCATGGGCGCGCTGCCGGGTGGCAGCTTGGTCTTGCTCCAGAACTCCTGGGCCCGGTTGCCCTGGCCGGCGACCAGCCGCAGATCGTTGTGCGTGTAGACCACCTTCATGCCGATGCCGCGTGCCGCTTCTAGCGCTGGGACGATGAACTGCTTAGTGGTGGGGTGCGGGCTGCCGTCCGCCTTGAAGGAGTAGCCGCCGTCGACGTCGACGAGGAAGAAGCAGCTGCGCTCGAGCTCGACGTCGAGCGTCTCGTAGGCGTGGTCGTAGCCCCCCTCGAAGTCCTGGTAGTAGCGCACGGGAACGCTGAACTGGGTCATGAGATATCCTCTCTAGCCGACCAGGTCCCGCATGACCTGGACGCATTCTGTGAGGGCCGGTACTGGATTCTCGACGTCGGCCTCGTACTCGATCACCGCCATGCCGTCGAACCTGTCGGCCTGAAGGGCGTCGACGAATCCCTTCAGGTCTAGGGTGCCCTGGCCCACGATGGTGTCGTGCCAGCGACCGTCGGGATCGAAGAGAAAGTCCTTGTAGTGGACGCCATATGTCTGCCCGGGGAAGTCCTTCACCCACTGCACCGGGTTCCCCAAATTCGGACCGATCTGCAGCGCCCAGGCGGTGTCGATGCAGAGTCCCACTTCGGGCGTGCCCAGTGACAACAGGTGTTTGAGCACCGGCGGCTGCCCGCCGAACGCGTAACCGCCGTGGCAGTGGATGCCGACGCGGATGTCGTACTCACGGCACCAGGACCGCACCATGGGAATGGCCTGCGTGAAGCTGTCCACCTGAAAGTGGCAGGAAATGTGCCTGGCGCCGGCGCTAGCGGCACATTCGAAGAAGCTGCGGTCCGACTCCTGTCCGGAGAAGTTCTGCACGCCGATCGACACGATGGCAACGCCGGCGTCGTGGTAGGTGCTGACGACATCCCGCCAGCCTTCCAGATCGCCGAAGTCGGCGTGAACGGCGCAGACCTCGATGCTGTCGACGCCGATCTCCCTCACCTTCTTCGCCACCTCCGCGTTGTCCTTGAAGTGGCGGAAACAGTAGCTCTGCACCCCGTATTCGAGGGCACTCCCCATTACTGTGACTCCATATTTTATAGGCTGCGTGCGCTGCTGACTTACCAGTGATTAACAACCCCGGGTCTGCGGCCGTCAAGCCGGCCCTGGTCAGGCAGGGATAACGGGCAGCATGACCTGTGAGGGACGCTCCGCATCATGGAAGACGGTCTGGCGAGCCGTCTGCAGGCTGGCGTCGGTGTAATCGTCGAGGCCGGTGTTGTGGTTGCGGTCGAAGTTGGGAAAATCACTGCTGGAGACGTCGAGCCGGATCCGGTGACCGGGCTGGAACAGGTTGCTGGTCGGATTCACCTTGATGCGATACTCGTAGACCTGTCCCCGGCGGATCGGGGTTGGCGCTGCGTAGGATTCACGGTAGCGGGCGCGGACGATGCCGTGGCAGAGCTCCTGCACGAAGCCGTCGGGCCAGACGTCGAGCAGCTTGACGACGAAGTCGGTGTCGGGGGCCGACGAGGCCGCCCAGAGCCGCATCTCGACAGGTCCGGTAACCTCCAACGGCAGCTCGAGAGGGGGCGTGGTGTATACCAAGACGTCCCGTCGGCCGTCGAGGGCGCGCTGGTCGAGCGGTACCTGCTGGCCGGCCGGCGTGAACAGGGTCATCATCGGGTCGCGGGGATCGTAGTCGTACTCGTCTGCTGGCTCGTCTGCCGGCGCCTCCTGGCTCAGAAGTCCGTCGCCGTGGACGGAGCGGGCGTTGCCGTTGCTGTGCAGGTAATAGCTGCTGTAGCGGGTCTCCGGCAGGGGCCAGGTGTCGGCAGACCGCCACCGGTTAGCTCCCATCACGAAGACCTGGACCCGCGGCCAGTCGGCGATCGCTTCCTCCTCGTCCTTCAGCCAGCGCCGGAACCAGCAATCGGCGATGTCGACGTAGTCCCGCGCCGCTTCCGGGCCGAAGTCGACCTTGCCGACCTGGCGATCGAGGTCGACGAGGGTGTGTGTCCACGGACCGACCATGAGATACTGGCTGTCGCGCACCCGCCCGCTGCGGCCGTTCTCGACCGTGCCGGTGAAGTTGCGGATAGCCCCGATCTGCTGGTCGTACCATCCGGTCATGTTCAGGGCCGGCACGTCGACCTCGCCGTGGCTCTGCTCGAAGCCGAAGTGGTCGGTGGTGTGATCGGACAGCCAGCGGCGCCAGTGGTGGCCGATTCCGGGCATGGCGTGGTCGGGGATCTCCATCAGCGGCAGGTACCACATCCACTTGCTGCGATCGCGCTCGACCCAGACGCGGTCGGCCTCGTCCAGGGTCGGTGGAGCGGCAGGGTCGTTGAGGCGGCGTCCGGCGTCGACGGACAGGGTATTGACCGACCACCAGAGAACGCGCCCGAGACGGAGGACGCCGGAAAGCTCCCGGTCGAGCAGGTTGGCGGCGATGCCGCTGGGCAGGATGGCCTGAAGATGCGGCGGTCGCATCGGTGCCAGGACGCGCTGGGTCCAGCCGTCGTAGGAGTTGCCGAAGGTACCGACACGGCCGGAAGCGCCGGGCAGGGAAGCCGCCCATTCGACCGCGTCGTAACCATCCTCTGCGTCGCAGTGATCGGCGCTGTAGAAGCCGGGCCGGAACTCGCCGCCGGAAGCGTAGCGCCCGCGCACGTCCTGGACGACAACCAGGTAACCACGCTCGGCCAGCCGCATGGCGACTTCTTTCCGTGTCGCCTTGTCGTACGGGGTGCGGTTGAGCAGCGTCGGGAGCGGGCCTTTGGAGTCGGGGCGATAGACGTCGGCGCGCAGAATCGTGCCGTCGCGCGCCGTGCAGGCGACATCCTGTTCGCGGATAACCGGGGCGCTGGCGGGATTTCGGGCTGTCATGGCGCAGATCCTGCAGTGCGGTGGATGCGGATGGCGTGGGGCCAGACTCGCGCGCGGCGGTTAGCGGAGCTCCTGCGTGGGCGTCCGACTCCATTCCATGGGATCGGCGTGCCCGTCGAAGACGGGTACAAGCGGTAGCAAGCTACCTTGCATGGCTGTTGGCAGTGCAGCGAACCAGTCGTTCTTGTCGAACCGCCGCTTGCCGAGATGAGCCAGCATCGGCTCGGGCAGCCCGTAGAAAAGCGGATGATACCAGAGGGTGATCACGGTGCGCCTGGCGTCGCTCTCGTTGGCCCGGGCCGAGTGCAGCAGACGGCTATCGCCGATCACGAGGTCGCCGGCGCGGACGCAGACGTCGATCTCGCCGGGCTGTTCACCATAGATCGGGTTCGACAGATCCCGGGCGCTCTGGATCTCCTCGTTGTGGGCCACCTCCATGAGGTCGTGCACAGGATGGCGTCTCAGATGGCTGCCCGGAATCAGGCGAAGGCAGCCGTTTCTACGCGAAGTGTCGACCAGGTAGTACATGAGGAAGAGCTGCTGCGGCACCGGAGTGTAGCTGTGCGGATGATCCCAACCGAACCAGTCCTGGTGCCAGAATAGGGGCGGCGAATGAGGAGGCTTGCTGATAACGTAGCCCGACATGAAGGTCGGGCGGTCATACCCCAGCGAGCGCAGAGCCTCCAGCGCCCTCGGCCAGGCGATGAGCTCGGCGTAGGCCGGTTCATCGAAGACGCTGACCATGCTGCCGGTCGACCTGTTATTCTCGAAGTGCGCGGCCTCCTGGGTGTCCAGCAGTCGGTCGGAGGCGGCCGCAATGCGCTCCACCATGCCAGCATCGAGAACCTGGTCGAAGAGACAGAAACCGTCCTCGATCAGCGACTTCAGCTTGCCCTGCTCGGTCGCTGTCATCGCGAATCAGCCGGCGCCGGCAAGAACCTGATCGAAGAAGCGGACGTCGATGCGGCAGAGGTCCACCACGGTCTCGACCATCTCGCCGGCGTATTCGCTGTGGAAGCTTACCGGTCCATCGAAGCCGATGGCCTTCATTCCCTTGGCCACGGCCTGCCAGTCGACAAAGCCGTGCCCGAAACGGACGACCTTGACGGAACCAGCGCCAGTGGTGCCGCCACCGAGCTGGCCGGCGCGGGCGAGGTCCTTGAGCGCGAAGACGGCGACGTAGTCGCGGACGATGTCGGCCGCCATCTCGATCGGCTCGCCGCAGATCGACAGGTGGCCGCAGTCGGTGAAGACGCCCACGTGTGCCGGATCGAAGCCCTTGACCACGTTCATGGCGGCGCAGGAGTTGAGGCCCATGGAGGCACCGGAGTGATTGTGCACGACCGTCTTCACTCCGGTCTTCTCGGAGAGTTGCTGGAAGCCGTCCATCCAGCCGCGAACCTGGTCGAGGAAATCCCAGTAGTGGACGTCACCGTTCCAGTGCCAGTAGCCGAGCTTGACGTGGCCGACGCCGGCTTCGCTGCAGGCGCCGTAGTAACGCTCGGCGTAATCGATGTCGGGTCGGGTGAAGTCGCCGGGGGCGGTCACGAGCGGGATCGTGAGTCCCTCTGCAGCGAGGGTTTTCGCCGCCTCCGGTAGCGCGGTGTGGATGTTGTCCGGGTTGACCGGGTAGCCGTCGCGGACGCAGAGGTCGGCGCCCTCCACGGTGGCGACCTGGAGCGCGGCTGCGATACCCGGAACGTCGAGTCCTTCCAAGTGTTTGGTGAACATGATCTTCTTCATGAGAATCCTGGCCTGGTTCCGTTGGTCTGCTGATAGGGTATCGACAGCAGGCACCGGTTGCAACCATTGCCTCCAATGCCCTGAGCAGTTGCGCCCTTCCACATACGGTAGGGTGGCGGTTCTGTTTCGCCCGACACATAGCGATAGCCCCGAAGCAATTCAGGCTTTGCGCCTATAAGTTGCCGGTCACTCCGGTCAGGTCGCCTGGTGTGTCGCTTGCGTACGGGCACCCATGCCGATCGTGCGCAACTCCACGGCGGCAGCCTACCATCGCCGTTGGCCAGAGACCGAGCCGCTGTATCAGGTGCTGGGCAGCGCCTGGAGACCTTCCTGGCGCGCAACCGCCACGACGATCGTCAGCTGCCTTACTACTCAGTTGCCTTACGTTGCCTTACAACGTGGAGAAGGAGTTGCGAGGCCATCTCGAGCGCGGCATCCTGGCCTACTGATTCGTTCGAATGCGCTGTGAAGGGTGGGGGAGCAGTCGCGCGGTGCGCTGCGAGCAGGAGGATGCCTCCGACAGCAATTTCCCTGCCCTTTTCGCGGCGTTGTTTATCTCCCTTATCATGGTAGCTTCGGTACGGTTGCGCGACCAATGCCGGGAAACGCTATACGCGAGTTCCGGGTGCCACTGCTCTAATCTGGCGCGTGTTGGTGGTCACGGATAAACGCATCCGCAAGCTCGACGCGTCGGAGTTGCTCGCCAACGCCCTTGCTGGACAAGAATACCTGAACGGAAACAGATCCGTCACATAATCATGCGGATGCCTCAGCGCCTCTCATGGACGCATCACTTCCCGCTCCCGCTGGTCCTTCGAGCGGCGGTTTGACGGCCCCGGGATGTTGGCGCACCGTTAGATGTATGGTTGATCGTATGACAACTCGCATGGAACCGGTCGATACCATGCTGGATTCTGGAGGAAGGTGATGGCTGCCGTTAGAGGTGCCGTCATCCTGGCTGCGGGCATGGGGACTCGTCTCAGGCCGATCACCGAAACCATGCCCAAGTGCATGACCGAGGTGAACGGAAGGCCCATTCTCTTGAACGCCCTCTCGGCGATGAATCGCTACGGGATCGAGGAGGTGACGGTTGTCGTCGGCTACTGCGGACGCGCCATCATC
>CAYWBJ010000167.1:0-7738 GCA_964456165.1 uncultured Gemmatimonadaceae bacterium
ACTACGAAGCTGAGGTGCCGGAGGATATCAGGCGGGAATTCGAGCCGCTGATTCCCGCGTTTCGGGAGACGCAGACGCCGGACCTGCCGCAGGGACTCAACCTCGCCCGGCAGCTGTTCTGGCAGCAGCGCGCTTTTCCCGAGGAGTTCGCGCGCACGTGCAACATCCTCACCTATCCCCAGTACTGGGCATGGCGCCTGTCCGGGGCCGTCGTGAGCGAGGTTACCTCGGTCGGGTGCCACACCCATCTCTGGTATCCAGGGCAGCGCCGCTTTACCGACCTGGTTGATCGACAGGGATGGCGCGCTCGTTTCCCGCCGATGCGTGCCGCATTCGAGTCCCTCGGGCGGGTCAGCGCGGAGGTGGCCGCAGTCACGGGCTTGCCGCCAGAGTGCGTGGTCTATACTGGCATCCACGACTCCAATTCGAATTTTGCGCTCTACCTGCGAGGCTATCGCAAGCCGTTCAGCCTCGTATCCACGGGCACCTGGATAGTGATCATGAGTCCCCGCATGCCGCTCGACGCCCTCGATCCGGAACGCGACACCATGGCCATGGTCGACGTGGAAGGAAATCCGCTCCCGACAGCGCGTTACATGGGCGGGCGGGACTTCGATCTGCTCACTGGCGGAGGAGGGGCTGGGACAGAATTCGGCGCATCCGACCTTTTGCGCGTGCTGGAGCAGCGCAGCTTCGTGCTCCCCTCGCTCACGCCGGGAGGTCCTTTCATGGGCAGAGAAAGTCGGACGCTTGGACCTGAGCCGAAGAGGGGGGCAGAGACCGCGGCGCGAGCGACACTGTACGTGGCGCTGATGACCGTGGTTAGTTGCCGGCTGATACGGACTGACGGTGACCTTATTATCGACGGCGGGTTTGCCAACAACGAATGGTACTGCCGGCTGGTGGCGGGTTTGCTGGACCACGAGCGCTGCTTCGTCAATCGCGACACGCAGGGCACCGCTATCGGTGCGGGCATGCTCGCCTCCTGGGATCTGCCCGCGTCCGAGTGGCCGCTGCAGCTCGAAGAGATCGAGCCGTTCAAACATGCCGAGCTCGACCGCTATGAACGGGAATGGGAGGCTGCGTTATGAGCAAGGAGGCTGGGACAATCCTCGACGATCAGGAGGTGGCATTCTTCCGGGATAACGGTTACCTGCGCATTCCCGGATTCCTCGCAACGGACGAACTGAAGCGGCTCCAGGCTGACGCGGCGACGGTGATCGAATACGCCCTGGGCGAAGGCCGGAATGAGCGGGGCGTTTATTACGCGCCCTCCGTCGGAGATGGGGAAGCGGTACTGTCCCGTATCGAGTTCATGACCCATCACAGCGAAGCCTGTCGCTGGCTGATGGGCAACCCAGACCTGCTGCGCCTGGTGGAGCGCATCAGCGGCCGGGATTTTCTGTCGATCGGCGAGTCCATGGTCCTGAAGATGCCGGGCGAAGGCGCCCAGGTCGCCTGGCACCGCGACCACGGCTCTCACTGGTCGGGACCGCCGCAGAATTACAACGTCGATTTCTATCTCGACGACGCTACCCTGGAGACCTGTCTGTGGGCCATTCCCGGCAGCAACCTCTGGCCCGACGAGAAAGCCGGCCCCTTGCAGAGGCGGGACTGCGTGCCGTCCGGGATTGAGGATGCCGTGCCGCTAGTGATGAATGCTGGCGACGTCCTGCTGCACGACGCGCGACTGGTGCACGGTTCGCCGACGACACACGCCGATTCGGTGCGTCGCACGCTCTATTACTGGTTCTATTCGCTCGCTGCTCTAGAACCGTACGCCGGGAGCTCAAACTACCAGGCTAACCGTTGGCGCTACCTGCACCAGTGTATCGAAGCACGTCGTCAGTCTTCCTACCCAGGTCGCGAGGTCGCCTACGAGTATGGCGCCGAGGTGGACGGCGCATCGCTGGAGGGCGAGGGAGTCTCGAATATCTACAGTGATCACGGCTACTGGGATCCGGACCGTGCGCTCCCGGGGTCGGGAGAGAAGCGGGCCTGAACCTTTTGATTGCAAGATGTTGCCTTCAGCCGTAGAGCGAATCCGCTGTGTCGCCGAGTATCCATCTCCTGTCCTCCGCGGACAGAAATTCGAGACCCTCCTCGATCAGGCTGAATCCCACTGCCGCGCCGCGCTGCGCATTCTCCGGAAACCCGGTGCAGGCCAGCATTCGCCGCGCGCCGAAGGTCTCGAGCGCGGCGCGGATAAGGGGATGCAGATCTGCGTACGGCCAGCACCGGGCGGAGAGCCCTTTCAGCCGCGTGACCTTGACGTAGAGATTCGGAAACCGGGCCGCCTTCAGCAGCAGTTGGAAGTCGCCGTCCAGTCCCTCCGAAATCGTCGGCTCACCAAGATGGTCGACGATTACCTTTACCTCCGGATAACGCTGCAGCATGGGCTCGAGCATGGGGATCTGAGCGCAGTGGCCGAACCAGGTGAAGGGTACTCCCATCAGGCGCGCCGCATCCCAGAGCTGGTGCTGGTCATCAGCCGACAGCCAGGAAGCGTCGGGATCGAGGATGGCGTACAGGCGCATACCCTGGACGCCGTGGTCGCGATAGAGGCGTGCCAACTCGCCGGCGGCATCAGCTCGCCGCGGATCGATAAGGGCGACGCCGTGGAGGCGATCCGGATAACGCCGCAGGCAATCGCAGAGGTAACTGTTGTCGTAGCCGTGATAGGCCGACTGGATGAGGACGGTGCGGTCGATATCCTCGCGATCCATGTAGGCGATCAGCTCCTCTGCCGGACTGATGTAAGCGGAGCGCTCGGTAGTCATGTCGTCCCGGAACGGGAACGGCTGCTTCCCATCGGTGAACAGGTGGACGTGGGCATCGATCCGCATGGTCAGTTCTGCTGGCTGCGCGCCGTCACGATGAGCTTCAGAACGAGAGCTGTAGGGCTCGGCGTCCGGCGTCGTTGATGCGTGAGGGCGACCAGTCCGGATCCCAGGTACAGTCGACCACGCATTCGCCGACGCCGTCGACTTGCAGCAGACGATCGCGGATGGGGTTGGCGTGGAACTGAAAGGCCTGGCGGCCGGCGTGGGGCATGTTGAGGAGAACGTTGACGGTGTCGCCGGCGATCCTGATATCGCGGATGTATCCCAGGTCGGCGAGGTTGCCGTCGACGGTCATCAGCTGGTCGTCCCTGACCTCGCGCAGGGCGGCCCAGACGCGCTGTTTCAGCGACACGACATTCCTGCCGGCGTGGCCGACTGCGGCCTCGCCGGTCCGTGCCAGGGTACCTTCAATTCGGGTTTTCGGCGCGCGCGGCAGGCGGCCGGGGCGCGCCTGGAGCGGCGCCAGCAACTTGTGCCGCGTCCGCTCGACCAGCTGAGCGCCGCCAGCGGCCGGATAGTGGGTGGCCAGATAGGCGGTGCGCTGGACGAAGGTGGTGCCGGCCTTCAGCGTGACGGGCTCCTGCACGGGACTTCGGGTCCACACCTGGCCCCGCCCGAAGTAGTTGAGGCCGGGAGCGCCGTTGTGGTGGATCCGCCCGCGGTTGCCCGGCCCGAACCGCTCGGCATGGTGTTCGAGGCGCAGGGCGATGAAAGCATCGCGGCTGGTCTGGTTGAAGAAGCCGGCGCCCCACATATCGTCGGTCTTCTCTGCCGGGACCTCGCCCTCGTGCAGTCGGCCATCCTGATCGATCCATAGCGCGTCAGTGAACGGCAACCCCCAGAACAGCCATTCGTCGTCGCGGATGTGGGCGATCTCCACCGGCTTCACCGCCTCCATGCGGATCTGCTTGAGGAACCAGGGCTGCCCCGCGTAGAAGGTGTAGGTTATGTCTACGTGCAGGCGGCTTGGCGCGAAGAGCGGGTGGATCGGACTCTGCGGGAACCCCCAGCGCCGCAGCGAGACTCCGAGCGGTCCCCGCGTGACCTCGTGGTTGGGGCATCGCGGCCAGGCGGTGACGCGGAATTTCTGGTAGTTGCCGTCTGCCGTGTAGTCGGGTCCCCAGTCGATGTTGGGTGGCTCGCCGTGCCCTTCGCCGCCGGTGCTGAGGGTGAGGTTGGCGCCGTAGGGTACGGCGCCGAAGCCACGGCGGTAGTCCAGGCTCTGCAACTGGCCGATCTGCTCGGAGAGATGTGCGGTGAAGTGGTTGTTGGCGACATCGAGGGCGTAACCGCTGCCGGTTGCCGTCAGATCGGTCGTGTAATCAGGCCGCTCGGAATGGGGATTGCCGAAAAGAACCAGGTAGTGGGATCGCCCCCGGGCCGGCACGTCAGCCAGGAACAGCAGCCGGCAGCCGCGCCGCCGGCCCCGCCGCCACTCGCCATGCACCTGCGAGGGGATCTCGCGGAGCGTGGTATTGTCCAGGCGGGCGACGCGCAATTCGCGTCCCAGGTCGGTGGTTTCCGTCGTGGTGAACTCCAGCGGGATCTCCACCGGCTCGCGGTCGCGGTCGATGCCGGCATCCTCGGTCATTTCGAGGAGCTTGTAGAATGCCCAGCCTGCTGCCCACCGCGCCCAGGGCGCCGGCAGCCGGTCGACGGGCCGGGTCGGTGACTGCAGGGGGTGGACGTCAGCATCCCGGTGGTTCTGGCGCTCGAAATCAAGCGTCTCCTTGAGTGACTCGACGAGTGACATGGCGACGTCGTGGCTGCCCCGGCGACAGGCCTGGCGCAGCAGCCGCAGCTTCTCTTCGACGTTGTCGGTACGGTCTTCGTAACGGGTTTCTGGCATTGTTGTTATCCGAACTTTTCTCGCAGCCGGTGGGCGGCTTCAACTTCGCTCTTCAGCTTGGTGTAGACTTCGTCCAGACTCACAGCCGCAGCCGATCCAGGGGCAAAGCCGCAGTCGGGGTTGAGCGTTATCCGCTCCGGCGCCAGGTGGCGGCAGGCCGATTCGACCCGCTTGACGATCTGCTCGGCCGCGTCGATCTCACCTGGCGCGCAGCTGACGCAGCCGAGTCCGATTTCGAAGTCCTCGCGCAGCTGCCCCAAAACGGCCATCTCGCCGGCGCCGGGCGTGGCGTATTCCATCGTCAGATGATCGACGGCGAGGCGGTTGAGCTGGGGCAGGATCAGGTCGTAAGAGCCGCTGTGGCGAAGCTCGTTGCGGGCCCGGGCCCCGGCGCGGCGACAGAGGTGGACGGCTGCCCTGGCCCCGGCCCCCGCGAAATCGATGTCCTCGACGAGCTGGTTAACGGTGTCGACGGCGAAATCGGCTGCTTTGTCCGGGTCGTCGTAGGCGGCCCGCACGTCGGGGTCGACGAAGAGGCAGAGGTGGGGGTCGTCGATCTGGATGATGTCGACGTTTTCCCGCAGCAACAGCTCGATTTCGCGATGCAGAATGGGTACGCAGGCACGGACGAAGTCGTCGCGCGCCGGGTAAGCCTTCGCCGATTTCTCGGGATCCCACAGGCGCTCGCCCAAAAGGGCTGGTGCCGGCAGGGTCGCCTTGATCGACCGGCTGGAGCTGGCCTTGAGGAAGGCGATCTCGCGGGCGATGAAGCCGGGATCCCTGGGGGCCAGCGGCTCCACCACCACCGTCATCGGGCGTCCGTCGGCGGACCGGCTCAGTTCGAAACCGTGTGCCAGCTCGGCGATGACGCCGATGTAGCTGCGGCGGCGCCACTCCCCGTCCGACACCACGTCCAGACCGGCCTGCTCCTGCAGGGCGACGACGTAGCGCACCGCGGCTGCCATGCGCTCTTCGTATGCCTCGGGCGGTAGATCGACGTCTCCGGCGACTAGCTCCCTGACGAAATCGGGGCGTGGCATGGAGCCGACGACGCTGGTGGGGAACAGGGTGGTCTCAGCCGGCATCGTTCCACCGGTCGGGCCACTGGACGTTGGCTAGGTCGTAGTCTTCCTCGGTGTCGATTTCCATGTAATCCCCATGCGTGGTGACCAGGTTGATCTCGATCCCCTGCTCGATCATATCCTGGAAAAGGTGGATGAGATAGGCTTTCTCGAACCGCTCGGCGCCGCGCCAGGGTTTGCCGGCGAATTCTGTGCGCCTGTTGTGATAGCAGTTCTGCAGCTGACTGGCGCCGCGGTCGGTGAACTTCGCCACGCCGATGTACTCGCCGGCGGCCTGGTCGGACGGGATGTGGCGGTCGATGCACATCACCCGGTCATCCTCGGCCGTGACCTTCTCGGCATCCTGCTCGGGATGCAAGGTGCGGTCGGTGTATCGCTGGCGCCAGTCGGTGTCGACGCAGAGGACGATGTCGCCGGGATGCCGCATAGCCTCCTGCACCACGGAGGCACGAAAGAGGATGTCGGAATAGGTGCAGACGAACCCGCCGGCGAAGTGCGGCTCGGCGTGGAAGAGCGAGACGAGGATGTTGTTGTTCGGCCAGTCGGCGTTGTGGCAGAAGGTGAGCTCGGGATAGTCTCCGCGGATCATGTCTATCCGGTACCCCCCGATGAATACCTGCTCGGCCAGGCCGGCGCTGGCAAAGGCGTTACGCGTCCAGTCGAGAATACGGCGGCCGCCGATCGGGGTGTAACACTTGGGCTGGTCATCGGTGAGGGCGTTCAGCCGGCTGCCGCGGCCGGCGCCGATGATGATTGCCTTGGTCATGACTGGCCTTCCCGCTTGATGACGACGCGGCCGGCGAGGAGGGCGGCGCGGAACTCCTCCAGCGGCAGCTCGCTCGCGGCCATCGCCACCGTGGCGTGATGGGTGGTGTGGGCGCCGCAGCCGGCGTCCATGGTCATCGGTCCATGGAAATGGTGGCGGGGGTATTCGATCAGGCCGCGGGATCGGCAGGTGGGCCAGCCGATCAGGTCGCACTCCATCACCGACCCAGGGGGAAACTCCACCTCGACCGCGTGCGGTGGATCCGCCAGGCCGCGCAGGCCCTCCCAGAACTGGGCGACGTAGCGGCCATAGGTCGGGCCGGCGTCTGTCGTTTTGTGGATGAAGAGGCGCACGTGCCCGGCCATCTCCAGGTCCTGATCCACTACCTCGCTCTGCATCAACATGGGGCTCCAGTCCGGGTTGATCCAGTCGAAGCGGCGCTCGATCGGGCGGGACAGGCCCAGGGCGCGGCCCATGTGAATCGGAAAGGTGGCGCCGCAGCCGACCCAGTTCTCGCCCAGGGCCAGCACCTGGACTGTAGCCGGATCGAAGGCGTGCCCGCGCTCGCCCAGCTGACTCAAGAGGTCCAGCGCCCAGGCTTTGGAGCGTCCCCAGGCACTGACTTCGACGGCGGGAACCGGGCAGCCTCGAATGCCTCGTGCCACTCTCTCGTCCTCCTGCAGCCCGGCGGTGAACGCCGGACCCAGGGCCTCGCAGCATTGCTGCAGGTTGTTCGGAAGCCGACAGACCACGCAGCGATCGCCGAGGTGATCCTGGGCGAAGTCGACCAGGTCGGGGTTGGATTCGAGGACGAGGAAGCCGTCGTCGGGAGCGGCGCTGCGGATCAGCTCGAAGTGGCTCTGGCGAAGCCGGCGGTCGAGGGCCAGGCATTGCTCGACCCGTCCTGGCCAGTGGTCGCCCATGCCGAATTGGCTCTCCCGCCCAGCGTCATCCAGGTCAGCTAGCTCCGCCTCCCGGTAGTTCCAGCTCAGGGCGTGCACGCACAGGTAAAGGCGCTTCAGTTCCAAGTGGATGATGTCCCGTAAGAGTCGGGTTTCGATCGACGGAATCCGCCGGCGATCGGATCGGACAATGGGTCGATCCTGCCCGTCTGCTCGGTGTGCCAGCGGTCCGACAGCACGAACGGCGCTGGCGCGCTGGCGGTCAAGAATCCTGCTACGGCCACCCGGCGATTGCC
>CAYWBJ010000168.1:0-10895 GCA_964456165.1 uncultured Gemmatimonadaceae bacterium
CACAGCATCTACAACGGTGGCTTGCTGCGGGCGCCCGTGCGTTACTTCGACGTTGACGCTCGCCGCGCCGGCCTACCTCCCGACGTGGCCGCCCTGGTCTACGACCTGCAGGCGGACAAGGCCGGCGTCGAGCTGGTCAACGTGGGGCCCGAAAGCCGCACGCTGATCGTGCAGGCCGGCGCCTTCGCTGAGCATTCCTTCACCGCGGTGGAGCTGGATGGCGCCGCCGCCCAGGCCGTCGACGGGCCCCACCTAGAGGTGCAGTTGCCACCCGCGACGAGTGCGCGCCTGGACCTGGGCTTGCGCCGGTTCGCCCGCACGCCTACCTATGCCTTCCCCTGGCACAGCGACCGCGTGCCGGTGGCCCTGCCCTCCCCCGACTTCGCCTGAAGGAGATCGCCTAATGGCACCGTTGCGAGCAGCAGTACTGGGCCTGGGTCAGCGCGGCCTGCAGCACCTGCACGCCCTCTGGCAGCTGCAGACCGAAGGCGCCGTGCGCATCGTCGCCCTCGCCGATCCACGTCCCGAGAACCTGGAAGCGGAGAAACTGCGCGGTTTCGTGCCGGGCTACGAGCCCGACGGCATCGGCCTCTTCACCAGCTTCGAAGAGCTGATGCGGACGCCCCAGATCAACGCGCTCTACCTCTGCATCCCACCGGGGTTCCACGCCGGCGAGGCCGTGGAGGCAGCCAGGTGCGGGATGCACGTGTTCGTCGAGAAACCGATGAGCCTCTACCTCGACGAGGCGCTCTCGATGGAGATGGCCATCGCCACCGCCGGCGTCGTCGCCGCCGGCGGGTTCCAGCGGCGTTACGAGGCCGCTGCCACCGCCGCCCACGAGTTTCTGCGCAACAAACGGATGGTGATGGTGACGATGGTATCGGAGGGCTTCCTCGAGATGCACTCGGTCAAGCACACGGACACCGCCCGTCGCGGCGGTCCACGCGACGGAGTCTGGGAGAAGCACAGCACCTGGTACGGCACCTCCGTGGACGAGGCCGGTATCCACCAGACCGACCTGATGCGCTACTGGAGAGGCGACATCGAGTGGGTGCAGGCCGCCTACGTGCCCCGTGAGGAAGACGACATCCACGACGGCGGCGATAATCCTTACGCCTACACCGTCACCTACGGCTTCGAGTCGGGCGCCGTCGGCAACCTGCGCATGTCGCGACTGCGCAAGGTGTACCGGAGTGCCTCCTACCAGATCGCCATGCGGGACCACGGCCAGCTCACCCTCGATCCGGAAGGCCCCGTCGCCCACTACTACGAAGGCCACTACCCGCCGCAGTCGAAGCCCGCCCCCGAGGATCTCCGCCCCCCGCTGCCGCTGCCCGAAGCGGAGGACTCGACCCTGGCGATCAACCGCGATTTCATCACCGCCGCCACCGCTGGAGACAAGAGCGGACTGCGCAGCTCGTTCGCCGGCACCATGAACAGCCTGGTGGGGGTGCTGGCAGCCAACGTCTCGCACGAGCTCAACGGCGAGCGCATCTACCTGAAAGCATTTGCCAGCGAGAGGCGGTTCGCCCCTTACCGCCAGCGCCCGAGCGACTGAGGGGTAAGGTCCAGTATCAGCCGGCCATCAGGGCGGCGACGATCATGCGCAGCGCCAGCACCGTGACGAGCGCCTTCAGCACCGCCCGGAAGAGCCGCTCGGGCAGGCGACCCCGCAGCCAGGTTCCGGCGTAGGAACCGGCCGTAACCGCAACGATAGTGCCGCCGATGAGCGGCAGATACGGCGCGAAGGCGAACCCGGCCACTCCGAAGACGACAACTTTCAGCAGGTGGGTGGCGGTCATGAAGAGGGCGTGGGTGACCACGAGCACATCTCTTTCCAGCCGCTCGCGCAACAGGAAGGCATTGGTCAGCGGCCCGGTGGCGCCGACGAAAAGGGAGAGGACGGTCTGCACCAGCCCGAGGACGGTGAAATGGCCCGGCACCCTGAACGCCCGCTGCGGCACCGGTAACCAGGTAACCAGCAGGATGAAGCTGCCCAGGATCAGGGGCAGGTTGTCAGGGCTGAAGCGGACGACCAGCTGCGTGCCGCTCGCGGCCCCGATCACCGAGCCGGCGAGAAACACCCAGAAGATCGGCCAGTAGGCGTGGTGCCGCCCGAACCAGATGCGGCTCAAGTTGGATGAGACCTGCACCGCGCCGTGTACCGGGATCACCGCCGCCGCCGGCAGGAACGACGGCATGACGGCGAGCAGGACGATGCCGCCGCCGAGTCCAACCGTCGCCGTGCAGGCCGAGGTCAGGAAGGAGAGGGCGATGAGAACCAGGGCGTCGAGCGTGCCCGGCATCCGCGCTCAGGTGGCGATGCCGACGCCGAACTCCACCTCGAAGTCGGACCAGAGCGCGGCCGGCAGCTCCTGCGTAGCGGCGGTGTACGCATCTTCGAGCTGCTGGCGGTTGGCGGGACCGCTCATGACGATGCCGTCGACGGGTGCATCGAGACAGAACTGCATCGCCAGGTGTTTGATGTCCACGTCGTTCCGCTCGCACCACAGCCACATGGCGTGGGCCCGCGGCTCGGCCTCGCGGTCCGGCTCAACGCCGGTAAGCCGGCCCATGCCGAAGACACTGGCCAGGATCAGGCCGACGCCGCGCTGCCGGGCCAGCGGCATGGTCGTGTTCGCCACCGACTGATCCAGCAGGGTGTAGTCGAGAAACGTAAGGACGATCTCGACGTGGCCCGCTTCGATTGCCGCCTGGTGGAATTCGTGATCGCGCACGCCAAGCCCCACGTGCCGCAGCAGCCCCTCTTCCTTCATCTTCTGCAGCTCTTCGAAAGCGCGGCCGGGACCTAGCGGGTCCTCGATCTCCATCGGGTCGTGCACCAGCACCGCGTCGAGGTAGTCCACGCCCATCCGCTCCAGGCTACCCTCGACGCTCCAGCGGGTGCCCTCGGCCGAGAAGTCCTTCCGGCGATCCGGGTGCGGACCGACCTTGGCCTGCAGGTAATAGCTGTCCCGCGGGACGCCGGCCAGCGCCTGACCCCAGCGCATCTCCTGGGGCCCCGCGTAGGTGTCCAGGTAGTCGATGCCCAGCTCGAGGGCGCGCTCGACGGTGGCGATCGTCTCGGCTTCGCTGCCGGACGAAACGAAAGCCGCACCCATCCCCAGGGCCCGCGGCGTCATTCCGGTCCTGCCCATCTTGCGTCGTGGTAACTCGGCCAATCAGTGCTCCTTCCAATTGTGGTTGCGCTTGTGGCGGCGCCATGGCCGGCGCCTGCTTCGCTAGCTCCGGGTGTCCGGGGAGGCGTCGGCAGCCGAGGGACGTGGAGACACTCCATCGGTGCCCCAGTCCAGCTCCGGCCGCAAGTCGACGACCGCCTCGGCGAGCTGCCCGAGCCGGCGGCCGTCAATCGTGGCATCGAGTGTGAAGGCCTGCCGGCGGTAGTCCGTGGACTGGTCGGCCGGCACCGCCAGCTCGAAGTCGACGATCGCTTTCTGCCCCACCTTGGCCGTCACACGCCCCCGGTCCGGGCTTGCCGTCCACCCCTCTGGCAGCACCAGCTCGTACTCCAGCGTCGACTCTTCCGTGAAGATGTTCTCGAACCAGACCTGCATGCGCACGCTGCTGCCAGGCGCCGCCGGCGCCTGGTAGGGATAGAGAAAGACGTAGTCCGGATAGACCGCCTCCTCGAGATTATCGGGTGCAGCGAGCTGGCGCCAGTGCTGCTGCTCGCGCTGGCACCAGCTGTTGAAACCCTCCCAATCCTGCGGTTCCATCTCGAACGGACCGCCATGCCCGGGGCAGGTCAGCTCCGGCTGGTGCTCGAGGTAGAGACGGCCTGTGATCTCGTGCGAGTTCGCGTGGACGTGGTTGCGCCAGATGTTGTTGGAGCCATAACCCTCCGCTCGCTGGCTCACCTCATCCCCGGAGAAGGCAACCCGCTTGCCGTCGATCTCCCCGAACATCGCCATGTGGTAGTCGGCGTGTCCGGGCGTGTGGAAGACCTGGAACTGGTACTCTTCCCACTCGAAGCTCTCCCCCTGTCCCAGGCCGCGCTCGACCGCGATCGGCTCGGGATAGGTGCAACCCAACTTGTAACCGTGGGGATGGCGCATGATGTCTACCATGTTCTCGAAGCACCAGATCCGAGTGCCGTGGTGGCGCTGCAAGTAGGGCAACCCGTTGACGTGATCGTCGTGGTAGTGGCTGGGCAACGCCAGGTCGATCTTCTCGACCCCGAATTTGGCCTTCAGCAGGTCGAGGTTGTGCTCCTGCATCCGCAGCCGGTTGCCGGCCTCGAACATGATGTTGAACGAGTACATGAAGGTGAAACTCTGGGCGCCATAGTCGACGAACAGCGCTTTGCCGGAATCGCTCACAATGATCCAGGTGTTGGAGCAACCCGGGATCTGCAGCAGGTGCGGACTGATCGCCCGCGGGACGATATCGTGGGTCGGCTGGTCGATGCCCCAGCGGTGCTGCATATAGGCGCGCACCTTGTCCTCCAGCGCCTGCAGCGCTGCCCCCGTCTCCCGCATTGGCGCGCCGTGAGAGGGGCAGAGCAGGTCGCAGCCGCGCTCCCGCAGCTTGGCCAGCGAGTAGACCATGTAATCGCAACCGTCTCCCGCCCCGTAAGCGTACTGCAGGTCGTAGAGCGCCTGCACCTTGCCCGGCGCCGCGATCAGATCGCCGCTGAAGCAGACCTCAGCGCCGTCGATCCGGGCAATCAGCGCGATATGGCCGAGGGTGTGTCCCGGCGTCGGCTGCACGAAAAACCGGAAGTCGCCCCATTCGAAGGTCTCGTAGTCCTCGAGCACACGTGTCGTCCGCACGCTCTTCGCCAGCGTGAAGAAGGTCTGTCTGACGTCGTAGATGTCGTAGATCTGGCGCGCCCCCCAGAAGACCTCGACCTCCTCGAAATAGGGTAGCTCGTGGGCCGGAACCGCGAGCGGAATACGGCGCTCGTTGGCCAGGTGGTCTCCCTGGCACTGATCCCGGTGGTGGTGGGTATGCAGGATCCAATCCACCTGGCTCACGCCGATATCGGCGAGCTCGTCGAGCACAGCGCCGGTACCGAAGTCGATGAGGAGGGCCCGGTGGCCATCGCGAATGACGTAGACGTTGCAGGTGTCGCGAAACAGGTAGAGACTGGGGGACAGCTTTTCGAGCATTGGAAGACTCCGTCTTGACGTACTTCTGGGGCGCGCGATGGTTCTAGAAGTGGTGTGAGAATACGGGCACGGTGTTGCCGGTGGCACCCGTCATCAGGTCGATCACCAGCCAGAACGCCGCACAGAAAATCTGCCCCAGGATGAAGCCGACGAACAGCGGCTGCAGCGAGCGGTACATCGCGATCCCGCCGTACTTGATGATCGTCGCCTTCAGCAGCGACCCCAGGAAGATGCTGAACCAGCTCGCCGACGTCATATTCGTGGCGCTGACGGCAAACCCGATGTAGTGCACGGGCCACCAGAGGAAATGGTGGTGGGCCCAGATCAGGGCGGTCATCACAGCGCCGCCCACGGCGGTGAGCAGCAGCCGCGGGAACATGACGTCAAACGGCTCCAGCAGACTCACCGGGTTGAGGTACTTGATCAGGTAGAAGTTGGCCGGCGCCTTGGACATCCCCTGGAAGGTCCGCAGCTCCAGGTTGATGCCGCCGTGCTCGTATGCCAGGGCGATCACTAGCCAGACCGACGACAGCAGGCTCACGGCGATGGCCACAACCATCGCCCAGAACAGGGGCCGCTTCAGCGCGCCGACCCGTTCGGCCAGCTTCATGCCGTTGATCGCCGAGGCCATCAGCAGGATGCGGATGTTGCCCGCCCACGAGAACGTCATGGCAAGACTGAACATACCCGAAGGCGTAACCGTGCTGGTGCCGAAAAAGTTGATAATGATCGGCTGAGCCGTCATCTGGGGGCGGATGAACCCCAGCCCGCTCTCGGCGATCAGACGGGCCATAAAGAGGAAGATGCCAAAGGCCATCAGCAGGAAGATGACGGTGATCCACAGCGGCACCCCGCTCAGCGTCAGCCAGCCGGTGGCGTAGGCGCCGCAGACCACCAGGATCAGGACAGCGGCGCGGTAGGACAGGATCTCTTCCCGGTCTTGCACCTCGCTCTCCCTGGGCCTCCACACCTTACCGGCCACTTCGCTCAGATGGCCACGAGAGGTCCAGATCCCGAAGACAATGAGGGCAAGCATCGCCCCCATGCCCTGGTAGGCCAGCATTAGCGTGCCTTCCATGAAATGCTCGATCTCCCCTGTCAGCCGGTAGCCAACGGCGTACTGCACCCCCATCTGGAGGCGCGCCAGCAGGTGGAACACCCACAGGCTGGCGGCCAGGTTGAAGCTGAGGAAGTAGGCCAGGCCGAGAACGGTGAAGCTCAGGAGGACCTCCAGCGCGCCCAGATCGGGGAAAGGCACTATGACGGTGTAAAGCTCGACCCTGGGCACGATCGGGAAGTAGAAATTGAGCCCGTAGGTGCTCAGTAGGCAGAACGGGATGGCGAAACCCAGCCACATCCGCGGATTCCGGAGAAAAGGTCCGAAGCGCTCCGCCGGGCGGCCCTCCTCGATCATCTGCAGCGGCAGCTGCACCAGCGGAAACAGCAGACGCTCGTGATCCACCCACTGCCGGCGCACCAGCACCATCAGGGCGATCATCATCAGGTAGATGGCGACGATGAAGGTGAGCCAGGCCAGCAGCGGCGTAGTCCATGCCGCCCACGGTATCGACGCCCCCTCCGGAAGTCCTTCGAAGAAGTAGGTGACCGCATCGTGGTCATCGACAACCATCCACCTGTGAATGTGCGGGTGGATGTGCTCGGCCCAGCTGTTCTCGGCGGTCGCGAAGTAGTAGACTGCCGGCAGCATCGGGATCAGGTTGGCCGAAAAACCCCAGGTGGGGATCGTCGAGGCGATGATCAGCATGATGTAGACCACCGCCAGCTCGGCGCGGCGCAGCCCCCACGGCGGATAAGCCAGCTTGATCAGCGGATTGAGAAAGGCGGTAAGCAGAAAGAACACCGCCACCGCACCGGCGGTGATGTAGTCCGAGGACATGCCGGCCGTCGCCAGCGCCAGCCGGCAGTAGGCGAAACCGAGACTGATGATCAGGGACAGCAGCGCACCGACGCAGACGCTGTAGGTGAAGCGGATGCGGGCGGCTGGTGGTGGCGCTCCAGGGCCGTCAATGGTCACAGGCATGGGGGTCCGGTGGTGGTGATGTAGCCGGGCGCCATCGGGCGCCCGATCTGAACTATGGCACGGCCCAGGCGATTCAGCAAGAGGGAGCCGCGGCGGTCTCCAGTTGACCGGCACGGCCATGGGCCCTAGCCTTTGGACGGTATGCCGCCATCTTTCACGACACGGAGCGCTGGATGATCAAGCTGGGCTGGCTCGCCCGGGCCACCGACGCCGAGATCTTCGACGAGCACGTCAACTTCGCCATTGCCGCCGGCCTCGACGTGATCGACTTCCACCTCAGCGGCATGCCCAGAGACCCGGCCTTCCTGACCAAGATCAAGGCGATGTGTGTCCGCGGCGGCCTGCCGATAGGCTACATGGGCGGCGGCAGCTTCGTCGGCCCGGCCGAGGCACGCCGCGAGCGGCGGAATCAGGGACGCGCCGACATCGACCTGACCGCTTTCATGGGGGCCCAGATGCTGCGGGTGTTCGCCCGCGCCAAATGGCCCGACACGGTCGAGGATCAGGAGCGGCTCTGGAGACCCATGATCGAGGACTTCCAGGAGGCCGCAGACTACGCCGCCGGCAAGGGCGTCGTACTCGGGCTGCAGAACCACAACCACGGCAGCGTCGCCATGAACGCCGACAATGTCCTGCGCATCCTGCGTGAGGTCGACCGTCCCAACTTTACCTACATCCTCGACACCGGGCAGTGGCAGGGCGCCATCGGCGGGTCGCCCCGCGGCTGGCGCGATTTCACCGTCGACATCTACCGCGACCACATCGAGCGCGTGGCGCCCCACGCCAGCCTGGTGCGCGCCAAGATCTACAAGATCGACAACGGCTGGGAGGAATGGTTGGACTATCCCCGCATCTTCAGGATCCTGCGCCGGCACCGGTTCAACGGCAACGTCTCGATCTGCTTCGAAGGGGGGGCACCACCGCGCAACCACTTCGACGCCTACGAGTGCATCCGCCTTGGCGCCCTCCACCTGCGTCAGGTCATCGACCTGGCCGGTCTCTACCACTGATTCGGGAGGAGAGAATGCTCAAGCTCTCGTACATGGCCCGTGCCCAGGATCACGACACCTACGACGGTCTGGTCGCCTTCGCCAAAAAAATCGAGCTGGACATGATCGACTTTCACGTCATGGGCACGCTCCAGGAGAGAGGCTTCCTGCGCGATCTCAAGTACAAATGCCTGCGGGCCGGCCTGCCGATCGGCTACTTCGCCTCCGGCGTCAGTCTCGTCGGTCCGGCCGAGCAGCGCAGTGAACGCCTTGCCCGCGCCAAAGGCGACACCGACGCGGCGGCCTACGTCGGCGCCCAGGTGGTGCACGTCTTCGCCCGCCACAAGTGGCCCGAGACCGAGGAGGAGCAGGAGCTGTTCTGGCAGCCCATGATCGAGGACTTCCAGGAGCTCGCCGACTACGCCGCGGCCCGGGGAGTGGTCGTCAGCCTACAGAACCACAATCACGGCAGCTTCGCCATGAACGCCGACCAGGTCCTGCGCATCCTGCACGACGTGGGACGGCGCAACTTCACCTACATCCTCGACACCGGCCAGTGGGAGGGCGCCCGCGGCGGCTCACCCCGCGGCTGGCACAACACCGAGCTGGACATCTACCGCGAGCATCACGCCCGGGTGGCTCCGTATGCCACCTGCCTTCGCGCCAAGATTTACAAGATCGACAACGGCTACGAAGAGTGGCTGGACTACCCGCGCATCTTCAGGATGATGTGCGACGCCGACTACAACGGCGCCGTCTCGATCTGTTTCGAGGGCGGCGACCCACCCCGCAACCGCTTCGACCGCAACGACTGCATCGCCATGGGCGCGACCTATCTGCGCGAGTGCATCCGCAGGGCTTACGCGTAGAGGAGATTCGTATGATCAAGCTGGGCTGGCTGCCGCGCGCCACCGACGCCGAGGTTTTCGAGGAGCAAGTGGCCTTTGCCGGAGACCTCGACCTGGACGTGATCGACTTCCACCTCGGCGGCATGCCGCGCGACATGGACTTCATCATGAAGACCAAGATGATGTGCGTGCGCGCCGGCCTGCCCATCGGCTACCTGGGCGGCGGCAGCCTCGTGGGACCGCCCGAGCAGCGCCAGGAACGCATGGCCAAGGGACGCGCCGACGTCGACATGGCTGCCATAATGGGAGCACAGATGCTCCGGGTCTTCGCCCGCGAGAAGTGGCCCGAAACCGACCCGGAACGGGAGCGGCTGTGGATCCCAATGATCGAGGATTTCACCGCGCTTTCTGACTACGCCGAGGAGAACGGGGTCGTGCTCGGCTTGCAGAACCACGACGAAAGCAGCTTCTGCATGACCGCCGAGCAGGCGCTGCGCATCCTCCACGAGGTCGACCGCGACAACTTCACCTTCCTCTGGGACACCGGCCAGTGGCTGGGTGCCATCGGCTCCCATCCGCGCGGCCAGTTCGACCCTAAGGTCGACCTCTACGGCGACTACCTGGAACCGACCGCCCCCTACGCCAGCTCGGTGCGGGCCAAGATCTTCCAGATCGACACCGGGGTCGAAACCTACCTCGACTACCCCCGCATCTTCGGCATCCTGAAGGACGTCGGCTACAACGGCAACGTGTCGATCGTCTACGAAGGCTCGGAGGGCCGCAACACCTGCTCTCCAGAGGAGGGCATCGCACTGGCTGTGAGGTACCTGCGAAAGGTCATCCGCGAGGTGTACGGCTGAACCGGAACACCTTCTCCGCCGTCCCGTGCAGGATCCACTCCTTGTCATCGTCGGTTAGGAACGGCATGTGTGTCCGCACCAGCTCGACCGCGTTGACGTAGCCGCAGCTGGCCATGACGCCCGGGAAGTCGGTCCCCCACAGCAGCCGCTCGGGGCCGTAGACATCGTAGATGCGGCGGACCAGGTCATAAGTGTCGCGGAACGGATATTCCTCCCCTGACTTACCCTGCAGGTTCGATACCTTCACGAAGACGTTCGAGTAGCGTGCAAGCCGCAGCGTCGCCGCGATCAGCGGCTCCTGTTTCTCCGGATCTAGCGGCAGGCCGTTGAGGTGGTCAAGCAGGATCCTGACACCGGGGAAGCGCTGCGCCATCGGCTCGACGCAGGAATGATCCTTCAGCGATCCCAGGATGCCGAAGACGGCCCCCAGCTCCTGGGCTCGCTCCCAAAGCGGCCAGCGGTCCTCGCTGTGGAAGTCGTCGAGATCCTCCTCCCAGCCCAACTCCAGGCGCAGGCCGCTGAAACCCCGTTCCCGGATCAGCTCCTCCAGCCTGTCCGGTCCGTCGGCGGCCACCGGGTCGCCCAGTCCCAGGGCGGTGAAGCGGTCGGAAAAGCGTTCGATACAGTGCGCCAGGTAACGGTTGTCCCAGGAGTAGGTGCGCGGCTGGACGATTACCGCCCGGTCGACACCGGCTTCATCCATCAGCGGCAGGAGATACTCCACCGAAGCCGGGCGCGACGGCTTGCCGCCGGCCACGTAGGGGAACTGGCTCTCGTCGTCAGCGTAGACGTGCAGGTGGGAGTCGATGATCATCACAGCCATCGGGTGTCGAGGGAGTCAGCCCTAAGCTAAGCCACCATCGGCAGCGCCCCCAGGCACCCCCACTTTCCAGCCACCGATCAAGCCCTTAGACTCTGCCCGCGGTTTTCCCCGGAGCGAGTCAGAAGAATGAAGATCACCGACCTCAAGTGCGCCGTTATCGGCCAGAACCCGGTAGTCCGTATCGTCACCGACGAAGGTATCG
>CAYWBJ010000169.1:0-36585 GCA_964456165.1 uncultured Gemmatimonadaceae bacterium
GGCGAGCCGAGGTCGCCGCCGACCCGCAACGAGGCGGGGCGCAGGCGCTGGGTCGTCTCCGCCGCCGTGGATGTCACGGCCCCGTTGCGTGTGAAGGCCACTGGCATGCCCCGCCCCCGAAAGTAGTCCTGCAGGCGCCAGGTGTTCGGGATCACCCGCGTCTCGATCTGATCGTTCCAAAAGCGGATGATCTGCGGGTAGTCCCGCGCCAGGTTGCCATCCGGGTCCTGGGTGATCTGGCCTTGCTGGATATCGATGACCAGTAGCGCGGTGGTGGCCGCATCGAACGCGAAGGCGGTTTCCTGGTGTTCGAAGGGCCATTCCGGGGCGTGGTCGCGTGGGTTCCAGGCCATGGTCATCTTTCCTCAACTGGTGGGCCGTGGCCGGAACTTATCAACCCCGGCGGCGGTTTGTCCAGCCCTGCTGAGCCGGCTATATTCAGACCCCTCGCGCCGGATAAACGGCAGGCATACTGTGAGGCTCCATGTCCGAAAAGCATGTCTTTCACCGCGCCCAGAAGAGAGACTGGCCACAGATATCCCACGGTGAGGGGGTGCATCTGGTGGCCACTGACGGCCGGCGCTACCTAGACGCCTGCGCCGGGGTCCACGTGGTCAGCGTCGGCCACGGCGTCGAGGAGATCGCCGACGCCATGAGCGCCCAGGCGCGCAAGGTCACCTTCACCTACGCTCGCTTCCTCACCCAGCCGCAACTGGATCTGGCCGAGCGCATCGCCGCGATGACGCCGGCCGGCCTCGACCGGGTCTTCTTCGTCTCCGGCGGTTCGGAGGCGACCGAGTCGGCCCTCAAGATGGCGCGCAAGTACCACCTGGCCACCGGCAACCCCCAGAAGTACAAGATCATTTCCCGATGGCAGGGCTGGCACGGGAATACGATCGCCGCCATGTCCATGTCCGGACGCACATCGTGGCGCCGGGAGTACGCCCCCTACCTGCTGGACTTTCCCCACCTGAGCGCGCCGATCCCGTATCACTGCCGCCTCTGCGACGGCAGCCGCTGTCACCTGCACCAGGTCGAGGAGCTCGAGCGGGTAATCAAACAGGAGGGGGCGGAGAACATCTCCGCCTTCATCGTCGAGCCGATCCTGGGCACCTCCGCCTGCGGTGTAGCCCCCCATCCCGACTTCTTCCCGATGGTGCGCGAGGTCTGCGACCGCAACCAGATTCTGCTGATTATCGACGAGGTGGTGACCGGGTTCGGTCGCACCGGCACCAGCTTTGGCATCGATCAGTGGGAGGTGGTCCCCGACATCATGGCCACCGGCAAGGGACTCAGCAGCGGGTATACGCCGATCGCCGCGACCGTGGCACACGAGCGGGTATTCGAGCCGATTGCGGCCGCCGGGGCCTTCACCCACGGTCATACCTACGGCGGCAACGCTCTGTCTTGTGCTACTGCGCTGGCGGTGCAGGACTACATCGAAAAGCACGACCTGATCAGCTGCTGCCGCGACATGGGCGACCTGATGCTCGAGAAGCTCAAGCCGCTGGAAGACCATCCGCTGGTGGCCGAGGTTCGCGGTCGCGGCCTGCTCACCGGCGTCGAGTTCATCGCCGACAAGCAGAGCCGCACCCCCTTCGACCCGGCCCTTGGGGTGACCTCCCGCATGGTAGACGCTCTCTTCGACCGCGAGGTCCTGGTGATGCCCGGCGCGCCCGGTCTGATCGACGGCGAGCGCGGCGATCACATCGCCATCAGCCCACCTTTCACGATCACGGCCGCGCAAGTGCAGGAGGTGGTCGACGCGGTGTTCGCTAGCGTCGACGAGTTGGCGGCATTCGTCGCAGGCGTCGACGTGGCGGCCGCAGGCGTCTGAGCATCGAGGCGCGGCATGCGCATCGTCACGGGCGCGATCAACCACGAAACCAGCACGTTTACGCCGGTCGAGACCACCTGGGAGAGCTACCGCGACGAGCGCTTCGGCTATCTCCAGGGCCAAGAGCTGATTGCCAAATTCACCGGCTCGGCCACCTGCGTTGGCGGCTTCATCCAGGCTGCCGAGCTGCACGACTTCGACCTCGTCCCCACCATCTTCGCTAACGCCCACCCCAGCGCCCCGACGCCGCGGTCCATCTTCGACGAGATGATGGACGACATGCTGCGCCACATCGAGGCTGCCGGACCGGTGGAGGGCATACTGCTGGAGCTGCACGGTGCGATGGTGGTCGAGGGGATCGACGACGGCGAAGGCCACATCCTCGGGCGGCTGCGCGAGTTGGTAGGGCCGGCGGTGCCCATCGTCGCCCAGCTCGACATCCACTCCAACATGTCGGCTGCCATGGTGGAGCGCGCCGATGTCCTGATCGGGCGCAAGACCTATCCCGAGATCGACATGGTGGAGCGCAGTCTGCAGTGCGCTGACGTGCTGATGCGGATCCTCCGGGATGGGGCGCGCCCGGAGATGGCTCTGCACCGGATCCCGCTGGTCTGGGGAATGAATCAGGTCACCGCCCAGCCGCCAATGGCGGCGGCGATGGAACGGCTGGCGGCCATCGAAGCGCGGCCCGAGGTGCTCTGCGCCTCCATAGCCACCTGTTTTCCGCTGGCCGATATCCCGGACATGGGCGCCTCGGTTTACGTCGCCACCGACGGAGATCGAGCCTTGGCGCAGGCGTTTGCCGACGAGCTGGGGCAGTGGATCTTCGCTCGTCGTGCCGCCTGGCACGCACCTGCCCGCGACACCCGGGACTGTCTGCGCCAGGTCCAAGAGGAGGGGCGGTATCCGGCGATCTTCGCCGATCGCAATGACAACACTGGCGGCGGCGCTCCCGGCGACAGCACTGGTGTGCTCCGCACGTTCGTGGAGGCGGACTTGCAGGACGCCTGCGTGCTCTACATCGTCGATCCGGAAGTGGTGGCGACCTGTGAGCGTGCCGGCGTCGGTGCCACCATTGAGCTGGCCGTGGGCGGCAAGTCTTCGCCGCTGCAGGGCGAGCCGGTGACGATGCGGGCGTACGTCAAGGCGCTGTCGGACGGCAGTTTCACCTATGATGGTCCGCGCAACGCCGGGTTGAGCGGCAGCATGGGGCCATCCGCCTACATTATCCAGGCCGGCGTGCACGTCCTGCTGGTTAGTGTGCGCGAGCAGCCGTTCGGGCCGGCGTTCGCGCGCACCATGGGGCTGGATCCGCAGCGGATGCGCTACATCGGGATCAAGTCCACTGTCCACTTCCGCGCCGGCTTCGAGCCCTGGGCCGGAGCGATCCACGCCGTGACCGAGCCCGGGGTGAACGACCCTCCGGGCGGCGGCGAGGCATTCGCGCGCCTGGGCCGGCAGTTGTATCCCTTCGACGACATCTGACCGCGAGAGGAGAGCAATGGGTTTTCCCGACGAGCTGAAGTTCCGGTTGCGCAACATCCACACCTACGTGGTCACCCCCTTTAGGGCGGACGATCTGCTCCAGGTCGACACCGACGCCCTGCGGAGCAACCTGCAGTTCCTAGTCGAGCGGGGCGTGCGCGTGGTGGCCATGGGCGGTGGCACCGGCGAGTTCGAAGCGCTGCGCCCGGCGGAGCAGCTGCTGATCGCCCGCACCGCGCTGGAGACGGTGGGTGACCGCGCTCTGGTGGTCGCCACCGTCCCGGCCAACCTGGCCGAGGCGGTCGACCTGCTGGCCGAATACGAAAAGGCCGGGATCGAGGTTGTGCTGGCGATGCCGCCGCTGATCCGTGGCCAGATCCCGGACGATCTTGGGGACGTTGTGGAGTACTACCGGGTCCTCTGCTCGCACGCGGCCCTGCCGGTCATGCCCTACAACACCCAGCGCTGGCCGGTCGAGATCTTCCGCCGGCTCGGTGAGATCGAGGGGCTAGTCGCAATCAAGGATCCCTGCATCAGTCCTCACAACCTGTTTCGTGCCATCAAAGAGATGGGCGACCGGTTCGTCTGGATCGGCAACAAGCGCCACGACCCCGGTGTGCTGCACCTGCGCTACCAGATGGGGATCGAAGCCTTCACATCGGGCCAGTCCAACTACTGGCCGGAGCCGGAGCTGGAGTTGCACGAGGCGGCGCAGCGCCGCGACTGGGATCGCATGGTGGAGCTGCAGGCGGTCTGCGAGTCGCTCGAGAAGCAGCGGGCGTTGAGCGACGACGCCGCGGCGGTGAAGGCGGGGGTCGACCTGGTCGGGTTGCACGGGGGGGCAGTACGTCCACCGCGCCGCGGCATCTCGGGCGCGGAGAGGGAGCAGATGGCACAGCTATTCGCCGAGATGGGCGTCCCCGGGGCGGGCGCCTGAGGTCCGCTTCTACGCTATCGCGCGGCGTCCCTGCCGGCCGGAGATCCCCAGGACCCGCGCCGCGGTTCCGCCGAGGATGAGAGCGAGGTCCGCGGCGCTGAGGCCGACGGCCGGGGCAAACTGGTTCCGTATCCAATCGATCGACTGCCGGTAAGTGCAGAAGCGGTTCTGGAACGGCATGTCGGTGCCGTACATCAGCTGGCCGGCCCCGATCCGCTCGACCATCGCCTCCAAAGTCGGCCAGACCTGCCGATAGGGGTACTCGAAGTGGTCGCCGATGCGGACCGGGAAACATACCTCAAGGCTAAGGTTGGGGTTGGTGAACGGCTTCCAGATTGCCTCCGGAAGGTCGAAGCCCTCGCCTTCCATGTAGACGCGCCAGGGAAAGCCGTGGGTGATGCTGGCGAGGGTATCGGGATAACGCTCCATCCAGCGCATGAGGATCGCCAGTTCCCCGAGGTAGCTCTCGCGACCGGTCTTGTCAGGGGCCGCCTCGCGGGGGCGCTCCGGTCCTAGGCAGAGCGTGAAGAATATGGGCACCCCAAGCTTCGTTACCGCATCCCAGAATGGGCGGTAGGGGCCCTCGTCCCACGCCTCCGGGCTCACGGTGTAGCCGTTGGAGTTGAACTTGATGGCGTGCAGGCCCAGTTCGGCGATGCTCCGGGTGACCTCGGCGATCACCGCGTCGACCTCGGTGTGGATGCGCCATTCGTCCACGTGGGCCATCGACAATATCCGCTCTGGGCAGGCGCGCACGCACTTGGCCTGGTAGTCGTGGCTGCGGCCCAGCATCGGATTGGTGTGGAGCAGGAGGACGTCGACGCCGGCGTAGTCGGCCTCGCCGATGAGGCTGGCAGGGGTGAACTCCAGGTTGCGCAGGTTGGGGGGATAGAAGTGTTTGGTGAAGGTCTCCCCGTCGTGGTCCCAGAGGACGCGGCCGGCCTCTCTGTCGATGCGGAAGTTGACGTCGGGCAGCGCGTCCAGCCCGGCATTGTCAGGGTCGACCACGTGGGAAGGGCCGGGAGCGCCGTCGGCGAGGCGAAAGGCGGGCTGGTGATGGCGGGCCTGGGCCTTCTGCACCCAGGCCAGGTGCGCGGTCCCGCTGGCGTAGCCCCGGGGGCTGTCGGCTGGCTCGAAGCAGTAGGCGTGGGAGTCGACGATCACGGGCGTTTCTCCTGGCTTCGGCCGATCTTGCCAGCCGGACGGCAACTGCGATTATTGTAGTTATAACCAACAGCAACTCGACCCGCTCTGGCAACAACTCTGACACCTATGCTGATCTTCGATGGCGACTACCCGATGGCCTACGGGGCCCTCGACCTTGATCGGGACCTGACCCTGCCGCTGGCCGAGGTTCGGATGATGAGCAGGGAGTCGGAGCAGGCGCACCGTCCGCACGACGGCACGATGGCCTCCCTGCCGGAATGCCGCGCCGCCGGGATGACCGCGGCGCTGGTCAAGATCGCCTGTCGCATCCGGCGCCCGAATAGTCCCATCTGGTGGCTCGGCTCGTCGGAGATCGCCTACGCCGCCGGCCAGGCCTGCATCGCCTATTACCGCATCCTCGACGCCCGCGGCGAGGCCCGGGTGCTGACCGACGGTGCGCAGCTGGCCGCTCACGTGGCCGAGTGGGAGGCCAGCGACGTCCACGATGCGCGGCCGGTCGGGTTGGTGATCGGCCTGGAGGGCACCGACCCGGTGCTGTGGCCCGAGCAGATCCACGAGTGGTTCGACGCCGGGGTTCGGGTGGCCAGTCTGGCCCACTACGGAGTCAGCACCTATGCCCACGGTACCGGACGTCCCGGACCCCTGCTCGATCAGGGGCCGGCACTGCTGCGCGAGATGGCGGCCTGCGGCATGATCCTCGACCTGACCCACACCGCCGAAGAGGCGTTCTGGCAGGCGCTGGATCGCTACGACGGCCCGGTGCTGGCGAGCCACCAGAACTGCCGCGCTCTGGTTCCCGGCGAGCGCCAGTTTTCGGACGAGCAGTTGCGCGCGATCCTGGACCGGGGCGCCGTGATCGGTGTCTCCATGGACACCTGGATGTTGTATCCGCCGGGCAACCTGGACTGGGGTGGCCATCATCCGGAGCGCCGCGAGGTATTCGCGCGCGAGGACGTGACACTCCAGAACCTAGCCGATCACGTCGATCACGTCTGCCAGCTTGCCGGCAATGCCACCCAGGCCGCAATCGGCGGCGACACCGACGGTCAGGGCGGCCGCGACGGGGCGCCGGCCGACGTGGACTCGGTCGCCGACTACCGGAAGCTGGTCGCCATCCTGCGGGAGCGGGGCTACAATCAAGAGGACGTGGCCAACGTGATGTTCCGCAACTGGACCCGGTTCTACGCAGAGCACCTTCCCTCATCCTGAGTCATTCGGAGGAACTATGACACCAGTCGCCAACATCGAGGAAAAGACAGCAGAGCTGGAAGATCGATTCCGCGCCGCCAACCCCGCGTCTGCCGCCTACTTCGAGAAGGGCCGGGAGGCCATGGCCGGTCCGGCCAAGGGGGCGTTCTACTACCCGCCCTTTCCGCTGGTCATGGAACGGGGCGAAGACTGCTACCTCTACGACGTCGAGGGGCGGCGGTACGTAGACTGTGCGAACCACCACACCACCCTGATACTGGGGCACAACCACCCGGCTGTCGTCAAGGCGATCGCCGACCAGCTGTCGCGGGGCGTCGCGCTGGGAGCGCCGGCTGGGGTCGAGGCCGAAGCCTGTATCGAGCTGTGCAGCCGGGTGGCCAGCCTGGACCGGGTGCGCTACTGCAACTCCGGCACCGAGGCGACTCTGCATGCTATTCGCCTGGCTCGCGGTTTCAGCGGGCGCGGCAAGATCGCCAAGTTCGAGGGGGGCTACCACGGCTCGCACGACGCGGTGGAGATCAGCGTCGCGCCGCCGCTGGACAAGGCTGGACCGGCCGACGCACCGAACTCGGTGCCGACCGCCGGCGGTATGAGTCCCTACGCCGGCCAGGACGTAGTGATGCTGCCCTACGACAACGAGGCTGCGGTTGAGAAGATCCTCACCGCGAACAGGGACGATCTGGCCTGCGTGATTTTCGATCCCAAGGCCGGCACCATGGCGCAGCGGCCCGAGTTCGTCCGCTTCGTGCGCGGGGTGACGCGGAAACTCGACCTGCTACTGATCTTCGACGAGATCGTCGGCTTCCGCGTAGGGCGCGGCGGGCTGCAGGAGTACTATGGCATCGACCCGGACCTGACCACTTACGGAAAGGTGGTCGGGGGCGGCATGCCGGCTGGGGCGTTCGGCGGGCGCGCCGACATCATGGACTTGTTCGACCCTACCAAGGAGCCGCCTGGGTTCTTCCAGAGCGGCAGCTTCAGCGCCAGCCCCCTGGTGATGGTGGCCGGTTTGGCGACCATGCAGCAGCTGACGCCGGAGGCGTTCGACCATCTCAACGGCCTCGGCGAGCGGCTGAAGGAGGGCCTCGACCGGGTTTTCGCCAACGCTGGCGTCGGAGGCCAGGCATTGGTGCTGGGCTCCCTGTTCAGCATCTTCTTCGCCGACGAGATGCCCTATACCTATCGCGCCATGGCGGCGGCCGACAAGACCCTGGCTCATCCGCTTTTTCACTCGTTGCTCGATCAGGGGTACTTTCTCGGTCAAACGCTGGGTATGTGCTGCCTGTCAACCGCGATGGAGGAGGATCACGTCGACGGACTGGTCGACGCTTTCGCCAACGGCCTGCGGTACCTGACTGACTGATTCGTTTGACTGTAACCGATCTGCGGCGGCGGCCGGGTTCCGCCGCCGCCCTACCTGCGGAAGGAAGAGAATGGCCGAGCGCGAACCACTCAAGATCCTCGTCGTAACCGCCCATCCCCACGACTTCACCCACTGTGCCGCGACCTGTGGCGTTCACGTCGAGATGGGCGACGTGGTAAGCGTGGTGTCGGTCACTGGAGGCGGGCTTACCCACAACGAGAAGCTGCACGACGAGCTGCTGAAGCCGGAGGCCGAGCGGGACCGGTCGATCGTCGAGGAGCAGGCCGCCGACTACATGGGCGCAAAGGAGGAGGAGCTGCGTCGGGTATGCGCCATCTTCGGAATCGAGGACGTGCGCATCTTCGGCTTCCGGGACAAGCCGTTCAAGAACACGCCTGAGGTTGTGCGTATGCTCCGGGAGGTTATTCTCGAGGTAAGACCGGACATCATCATCTCACAGCGCCCGTTCCTGGAAGGACCGCACGGCATGCCCCGGGGCGGCCACGATGACCACCTGGAAACGGCCTATGCCACGGCAGAGGCGCAGCAGCAGGCTTCGATCCCGGAGTTTGGCTGCGAGGAGATCCCGCACACGGTCGCCGCGGTTTATTATCCTGGGGTCTACTTCCAGCCGGATGAGATCGATTTCTACGTCGACGTTACCGCATGGACGGAGCGGCGGATAGAGGCCGAGGCGGCTTTTGCCAGCCAGGGGCAGAGCCCGGAGTTTGCGCGCCGGCGGGTCGAGGTCAACGTCGGGTTCTACGGTTGGCGCGCCGGCACCGCGAGTGCCGAGGGTTTCGTGCGCGCGGCGCCGGACGTGGTGAGCCACATCGAGGTGTCATCCTACGCGCTGCGGCGGGCCCGCGAGCCGCGCCAGAATCATATGAAGCGCATGGCGGGAGAGCTGGATTCGTAACCAGACTGTAACAACAGCCGGTTAGTTTGCGGCTGTTCCGATCGCAAATCAGGAGGTTTGAATATGGCTAAGGAAGAGAAGCACAAGAGGCCCATGCCCAGAATCTATCAGATGTGCTCCCTCGGTACGCTCATGGGCTATGGCAGCAAGAAGAACGGGGAGTGGCCGGTCGAGGAGAAGCTGCGCCGTATCAAGAAGGCCGGATTCGACGGCTTCACCGGACGGGTGACGATGGTGGACCGCAAGCAGATCGAGAAATCTGGCTTGCGTTTTGTCGCCACCTCCGACATGGGTGGGGCGAAAGAGGTGATGCCTAAGCTGTCGGCGCTCCAGGATCTGGGGGCGCGCTGCGTCACCGTCCAGATGCTGGACCACGATACTCCGACGCGGCAGGCGGTGGCCCTGGCTCGCAAGGTGATGGCGGGGGCCGACAAGCTGGAGTTCGACGTGTCGATCGAGGTCCACCGCGACACCTGCACCGAGACCCCTGAGAAGGCCTACGCCCTTGCCGCTGGCTTCGAGAAGGCGGAGGGACGTCCCCTCAAGATGACCTGGGATTTTTCGCATCCGGCAGTCGTCAAGCACCTCAGCCCGCCATACTGGGACCGCCTTGCCGAGCGGCCCGACCTCATCAAGCTGGCGAACCAGTTCCACTTCCGGCCGTTCAACGGCCACCACGCCCAGATTCCGGTCCTCAACGCCAAGGGCAAGCAGACGCCCGAGTTCGTCGACTTCATGGAATTCGCCGAACGGGTGCTGGGTTGCTGGCTGGAGACGGCCACGCCCGGCCGCGAGCTGTTCGCCTGCCCGGAGCAGATCGCCGGAGGCTACGAGCTGTCCACGTTCCCGGACCGTTTCACCGACGCTCGGGAGATCGCCGCAGCCCTCAGGAAGGCGTTCAAGCGCCAGCTCAAGAGCTGGTCTCCGCCCGCCTCGGCGTAGGTCCGTTCACGGGGGGGACGATGAAAAGGGTAGGCTCCCCCGAGCACCTCACCGGCAGACGCATCGCCGACGGATCCTGATGGCACGCAGAGCCCTGCTCTCCGCAGACGAAGAGCTCGGCCACCTCGCGCTGAATCGGCCGGACCGCCTCAATGCCATGGACGGGCTGCTGTTCGCCGATCTGGCGCGGCTGGAAATCGCCTGATGAACGCGGTTGCCGATTTCCCTCGCCTGACGGCAGCGGCAGTCCAGGGCTGTGCGCTTGGGGGGGCTGCGAACTGGCACTGGCCTGCGACCTGCGGGTGGCAGCCGACGACGCGGAGTTCGGCCAGCCGGAGATCGACATGGGATGGTTGCCGGCGGCTGGTTCCACCTTCCGACTGCCGGCGGCGATCGGCTTCGGCAATGTCCTCGACCTGATCCTCACCGGACGCCGGATCGACGCGCCGGAAGCGCAGCGTCTCGGACTGGTGCAGCGCCTGGTTCCCGCAGCCAGGCGCAGGAGGCGAGCGTTGCGGCTTCCTTGATCGCTGATTCCTACCTGGACCCGTAGAGCTCGAAAAACCGTTCTTCGCCCTCGGTGCTGCCGATCAAAACCATCTCCGCATTGCCCTGCATAGGCACCATCGGATCGGGGTTGACCGCGAGGATGTCGTCAGTCTCCAGAGCGATGATCGTGCAGCCGGTTTCCCGCCGGATGGAGGATTCGGCGATGGTGCAGTCGGCCAGGGACTGGGGGACCTTGACCTTGAAGACGTCCAGCCCTTCGGCGATCATGAGCGAGTCGCCGTGGCGGAGGAAGTGGAGAATGGCATTGGCCCCCATGGCGGCATATGAGAGCACGAAGTCGGCGCCGGCCTCGTGCAGCGCGTGGACGTTGCGGTCCAGCGTTGCCCGGCTGATGATCTGGGCGTCGGGGCGGAGACGACGGCAGTAGATGGTCAGGTAGATGTTGGTGTCGTCGTCGTGGGAGGTGATGATGACCGTAGATGTCTTGGCGATGCCGGCCTGCTCCAGGACCGCGAGCTCGGCGGCGTCGCCGACGACGTACTTGTCCGGGTTGCGCACTCGCTCGGGGAGTTGCTCGACGATCACGTAGTCAAGGCCCAGCTTGAGCAGGGATTGGGCGGTTGAGCGCCCGACGCGGCCGCCACCGATGATGATTACCGGTCCGCCCGCTTCGTTGCAGTCGCGGTAGGCCTCGTCGAAGCGATCGAAGTCGCCCCTGGTCCCGGCCATGACCAGGACCGTGTTGCTCTTGACCAGGGTGTTGGGACGCGCTGTGGAGAAGTTGCCGCGCTCCCAGATCCCAATCACGTTGATGCCCAGGGTTCGCCGCAGGTCGATCTCCTCCAGGGTGCTGTTGGCCATCGGCGTGCCGGTGGCCGCCGCTTCGGCGATCAGGAGCTCGTCGAACTGGCCGACGATGTGGGCGGCCGTGTTGCCTCCATGGGCCACCCGCGCCAGGCCCTCGCCCATCATTGCGCAAAGCTCGAGGATCCGGTTGCAGCCGCTGAGCTCGAGGATGTCGACGGCGGCAGGGTTCCGCACCGTGGCCACGATCGGTACCCTCTTGCTCCGCTGTCTTGCGGTGAAGGCCACCTTCGTGTTGATAACGTCCGTCGACGTGGCGACGAGCAGGGCGGCCTGGTCGAGATTGACCTTGCCCAGTGTATCGGGGTCGTCGGGCTCCCCTACGACGACGCGGATACCCCGGTCGGTCAGGCTGCCGGCCGCATCCACGTTTGGTGCCAGGAGCGTGTAGGATTCGCCGTACTGCAGGAGCTTGCCGATGAGGGCGTTGGCGACGGGGTCATCGTGGGCTATGATGACGTGGCCAGACAAGTTCCGGGGTAACTCACGGGGCGCCCTGAGGGCGGCCTGCGCCTGCATCCACGGCAGATAGAAGAACTGGATCAGGGTGAAGGGTAGCAGCACCAGCAGGAAGACAGCGCCGGTGACCAGCACGCACATGGAGAAGAGGCGCCCGGCATCTCCCTCGAAGGTGATGTCGCCGAAGCCGAGGGTCGACATCACCGTGAGGGTCCAGTAGATGCCGGATATCCAGGAGTACTCCCGCCCCTCCTCGGCCATGAGCCAGTGGAAGAGCATCGAGTAGACGGTGACGAACAGTCCGAGGGTGGCCAGCAGCCACAACAGAATGCGCAGATTCTGCCGGTTGGTGCGGTCGTCGGCAAAATCGGTGCATTCCGAAAGGAACTTCCTGATGGGCGCCAAACGATTCCTTCCGGATACCGCGGGACAGTGACTGGGGCTGCTGTTAAAGAACGTACGAGGTGGCTCTCGGCGTTGCAACAGGTGACGGCCCGCTCAGCTCGAGCCGTACTTGGCCGTCTACCGCTCCCTCAGGGCAGCCTTCTCTACCTTGCTGGTAGCATCGGTTACCGGCAACGCATCGACGATTGACCTGCTCCCACCTATGTATCCACATCCAGAGTTAGGATGTGGCTGCGATGAGCGGTCCGGTTCAACGCGTGTCAGTTCCGGTGTGGTGGCAGTCGGGGTCTAAGAATCGCGTCGGTGGGGACGGAGTAAAGTCTATCCTGAGCACAACTTCCGATCCGGGTGCCTCGACGCCGCAAATTAGCCGGCGGTTCCGGGCCTTCCACCGCGATACAGTCGAGGTTTTGAGGACCTGGACGGGCGGGGCTCTGTATGCAGGTGTAACAGGGCGTTTCACCACCCCGTTGTGGTTTGTTGCCGAAGCGGCGAATGACCACTTTCTTTTGCGTTTGAATGCCGCGCCCGAAACCTCGATCACGCACGCGGAGGCTACCACTCGATGCTCGAAATCAGAGAGGCTGGAACCTGCATATACGATCTCGCCGCCCTCGGCAGCGTCAACGAACGCGCCATCCCCGAGGGGCGCGAGCCGTCGGAGTGGACGAACCGCTTCCTCTTCGAGGCCACGGGCGCCGAGTACAACGTGGTCTGCGGCCCCGCGAACTGGGGCAAATCGACGGCGATGTTCACCGCGCTGGTCCTGAATTCGCCTCCCGGCATGAGAATCATCCGCGCCATCCGCTCGCGGAACATCACGCCGATCTATAAGGACTGCGTCCACAACGGCATAACCGGTCCGAGGCATGCCATCATGTGGTCGGATCTCGCGGTCGGCGTGCGCGGCCCCAAGGTCTACTATGACCGGGCCGAAGAGGCGGGCGCCATGCTCGAACCGGGCGATTTCGACTGGGACCATTACTTCGCTGACGAGGGGGTGCGCTGGGTCCACGTGACCGGGCTGTTCATGGCGCTGTCGCCGACTACCGGAGAGTTGGTGCTCGAGATGGCGCGGGCGGCGAAGAAGGCGGGCACGGTCGTCTCGGTCGATCTGAACTATCGGGAGGCGCTGTGGAAGGCCAACGGGATAACCCAGGAGCTGTTCCGCTCGATTGTGCGCGAGGCGACGGTGGTGGTTGGGAACGAGGAGGACTTCCAGCTGACCTTGGGCATCGACGGGCCGGAAGCGGGAGGCGAAGGACTCGAAGGCAAGCGGGACAGCTTTGTGGCGATGCTGGAAAACGCGATCGAGGAGTTCCCCAACATTCAGCTGGTGGCGACGACCCTGCGCGAAGTGGTCTCCGCCGACCTGCATCAGTGGGGGGCGTTGATGTGGTACGACGGCCAGATCTATGATGCTCCGACGAGGGAGATCGGGGTCTATTGCCGGATCGGCGGGGGTGACGCGTTCGCCGGCGGGCTGTTCTACGGCATGCTCGAAGGTATGGAGCCACAGGATGCGCTGAACTTCGGCTGGGCCCACGGCGCCCTGCTGGTGACCTACTCCGGCGATGTCTCCCGGGCGTCGTCACCCGACGACGTATGGCGCACGGCCCGGGGGGAGGCGCGGGTCTCCCGCTGACCGGTGCGACCCGCGCCGTGATCCCAACGCAGCGCCATACTGCTCGTCGGTTGACCAGCAACCGCGCGTTGGTAATGTTCCGGCAGCGCCCACAGCGGGGCGCCTCCCGCCCGCAGCAGGAGATTGTCCCACCTGCAGCAGCAACCGCGCAAGCCCGTAACCTCTTTTTTTAGCCCGGTCTCAGCGGCTGGCGGACGGCATGTCTTCTCCTACCGTGAAATGGACGATGATCCCGAGCTGATCTGGCGCCGGGCGATCGCGCTGCCTCTGCATGCGGCTCTGAAGAACGGATATGCAGGGCAGCTACGGGCAATTCTCGAGGCAGAGCCTCTCCTGCTCGGACTAGAATATCACGGAACCCAGGAGCATCTGCTGGCGGTTGCCGCCGACCTCGACACCTGGTGGAGCAGGCACGAGCTGGTAGTGTCCTGCACGAGCGTGCCTTCGCCGGCCGCATGGAGCAGATCGCCTACCTGGTCGGCAAAGGCGTCAACCTCGAAACCCGGGACCACTGCTACGGTGCCACCGCCGAAAGATGGGCGCGTTGCGCGGGCAAGAACGAGATCGCCGAGTTTCTGCTGGCGAGAGGGAGCGGATGATTGTCCCGCACGGATGGGGAATCGAGTTGCGAATCCCTCCGATTTCCTCCACAATTTCCGGACTTCATCGGCCTGTAGAGAATCCACGGTGCGCCTCCTAACAGTTTTCCTCCTGTCTGCGACTGCAGCTCTTTTCGCGTCCCCTGCTCGCGCGGTCGTGCGTGTTGTCGATGCCGGGGTTGCGTCCCTGCGGCTGGTCTACGAGGCGCCCGTGTCCGGGCCCGGACTGGAGGAGGTCCTGGTCGGCTTGCCCCTCGATGGCGAGGTGGTCCTCGAACTGCTGGAGGTGGTGGAGGGAGCCGCACTTGACCTGACCGACGCGCAAGTAGAGGAACTCGCGGGAGCCGGGCAGGCGGATGGACCGGCCCGGATCGGCGAGCCGGGCATGATGCGCGACCAGCGGGTCGCGAGCCTGCTCTTCGCTCCACGGCTCAGCGGCGAACGGCTGCAGACCTATCATCGGGTCGTCGTCGACCTCCACTTTACCGGAGGTCGAGGGGTGGGGGGACGGTCGCGCGGCCGGTCCCACGAAGAAGCGCTCTACCAGGGTTTGATCAACTACCAGCAGGCGCGACCCTGGCGTTACCGCCGCACGCCACGCGCAGCCCGCGTGAACCTGCAGGGTTCTGGCATTAAACGGGTGCGGGTGATCCTGCAGGAGGAGGGGATATACCGCATCACCGGGACGGCTCTGGCCGATCTGGGGCTGGACTTGAGCGGGATCGAACCGGCCGGCCTGCGGATGTTCTACGATTCGGGCGACGTGTTGGCCCAAACCCTTCCTGGCCGCCGGAACCAGCTGGAGGAACAGGCCATTCTCGTCGAAGATGGCGGTGACGGCGCGTTCGGACCAGAGGATCAGCTGCTGTTTGCCGCTGAGCCGGTCTCCCGCTGGGGCTACGGCGGCCGGGCCTACCGCTATCGCTCCAACCTTTACACCCGGGACAACGTCTACTGGCTCGAATGGGGTGGCGATCGGACCGGTCTGCGGGCCGAACGCCGGGTGGGACGACCGGAAGGGGCCAGGCTGGTGGTCGACACCTACCGCCACCGCCTTCACCGGGAAGAGGAGAACGCGGTGTATCTGCGCACCTTCGACATTCCTTCGGGTTACCGGTGGTACTGGGAGGACTTCCGCGGTGGCGAGGGCAGCTACCAGATCCCGATCGCCGGCGCGACCCGGGACCCCGTGAGGATCCGGCTCGGATTCCTAGGCTGGACTAGGGCCACCCACCGCTTCGACGTGCACTGGAACGATGCCCTTGTGGCGCGAATCGCCTACACCGGCAACTCGCCGGAAGTCTTGGAGGTCGAGGCTGCCGCTGGCGCGCGCGAGGGTGGCAACGAGCTCCGGCTGGTCCATCAGACCACCGACCTGACTCGTTTCGATTGGTACGAGCTGGAGTACGGCCGGCGCCTGCAGGCCGCTGCCGGCGCGCTTTACTTCGATGCGCCGGTGTTCAATGGCGAAGCCGAGTTCCGGATCTCCGGATTCAAGGGTGAGGGGCTCCGGATCTTCGAGGTGTCCCGTGCCACCGCCGAGATCGTCGATTTCGAGCTCGACAGGGACTCGGGGACCGTCACCTTCCAGGATGTGGGGGGTAACATCCCGCGGCGCTACCTGGTGGCCGAGCCTTCGCGGTGGCTCGAGCCGGATCGCCTCGAGCTCGACTCCCCGGTGACCCTCAGGTCGCCCGCCGCCGGGGCCGACTACGTCGTGATTGCGCACCGGGAGTTCCTCCCGGCCGCCCGCCGCCTGGCTGCGTGGCGCGGGACGGACGACCGCTTCGGTCCGCCGTTGACGGCGATGGCGGTGGATGTGCAGGACGTCTACGACGAGTTCTCGGGTGGCCGGCTTGATCCCATGGCAATAAGGAGCTTCCTGCATTACGCCGCCGAGAGCTGGTCGATTGCGCCGCTGTTCGTGACGTTGTTCGGCGACGGCACCTACGACTACAAGAACAACTCGGGCGCCAGCGGCGGTAACTGGATCCCGGCTTTCCAGGACGGGGACAGCACCTTCGACGAATGGTATGTACGCCTCAGGGGTGACGACGACCTGCCCGACATGGCCATCGGCCGGCTCTCGGTGCGGAGCCGGATGGAGGCCGAGCAGCTGGCCGACAAGCTGATCAACTACGACCAGCGACCGGAGCCCGGTCCCTGGCAGAGCCGGGTGCTGATGGTGGCGGACGACGAGGTCAATCCCTCCGACCGGGAGCTGGCCGAAACCTTTTTCGTCAGCGGTGCGGAACTGATCTCGGTGGCATTGCTGCCGCGTGAACTCGACCAGGTGAAACACTACATCGGCCGCTTCGCCCTGGAGGGGATGACCAAGCCGCGGGCCCGGGACGAGTTTGTGCGCCTGTTCAACGAGGGCGCCGTAGTCCTGATCTACGTGGGCCACGGGAATCCGGAGGTGCTCGCGCACGAGCAAATGTTCGTGCTGTCCCGCGATCTAGGAGATCTGCGGAACGGCGGGCGGCTCCCCTTCATGTACACGGCGGCCAGCCAGGTCGGAGTCTTCGACGACCCGGTTAGCGAGTCGATGCCGGAAGCGCTGCTGAAGAAACCGGACGGCGGGGTGATCGGGATCATCTCCGCGACGCGCGTGGGCTTCCATGCCAGCAACATGGCGCTGGTCCGGGGTTTCCAACGGCAGCTGTTTCCCACCGGTCGTACGCACGTGCCGGTGGGCCTGGCGCTCATGCTCGCCAAGGGCCTGGTGGTGACCAGCGACGACCGCGGGGCGCGCAACGTCCAGCGCTACTCGCTCTTCGGCGACCCGGCCTTGCGTCTGGCCATCCCTCCCTATCGCGTCGAGCTCGAGCTGCCCGACACGCTGCGGGCGCTGCAGGAGGTGCTCGTTCAGGGTCGGGTGATGACGCCGGATGGCGCCGTGGTTTCCGACTACGGCGGGGAGGCGCTCGTGCAGTTCTTCGATTCGCGTGTCCGCAGCAATATCGGGAGAACCACCTTCCTTAATTCGGGTGGCCCGCTCTTCCGTGGTCGGGCGACCGTGGCCGACGGGCAGTTCACCGCCAGCTTCATGGTGCCGCGCGACATTACCTACAAGGGCGGACAGGCGCGGCGCAGCGCTTACGTCGAGTCAGCGGGCCGACTGGCGGCGACCGGCTTCCGCGACAACATAACCCTGTGGGGTGGCGACGCGCGGGGTGATGACAGCGCCGGTCCCGAGATTCGCATCGGCTTTCGCGGACAGCGGGATTTCCGCAGCGGCGAACTGGTCTCCAGGAGCCCGGTGCTGAGAGCCTCCATCACCGACGCCAGCGGGATCAACATCACGGGGGAGACCGGTCACGACATCGTTCTGTCCATCGACGACGAGACGATCCCCGTCACCTATGCCTTCGTCAACGACCGCGCCGACTACCGCAGCGGCGTTCTGGAGTACGGGATGCCGGCGTTGGCGCCGGGCGAATACGAGATCGGCCTTAAGGCGTGGGACAACGTCAACAACTCCGCGGCGGAACGCGTCGTCGTGCGGGTCGGCGATCCGGCCGCTGCCGTGGTCTCGGACCTGCTCTTCCATCCGAACCCGCTGATGCAGGGAAGCGGCTACTTCACCTTCAACCTGTTCAACCCGGCGGACTCGGTAGAGCTTCAGCTCTTCGCCCTGAGCGGCAAGATGGTCGACCAGATCGCAGCCACGCCCCGGCCTGGCTACAACCAGATTGAGTGGCGTCCAGCCGCCGCTCTGGCCAACGGCACCTACCTCTACCGGCTGCGGGTCGACAGCAGTGCAGCCACCGGTTCCGGCCGCAGCGCTGGGGAGATCTCCGCGCTGCAGATCATGCGCTGAGTGCCGGGTGGACCGGCTCCGCGGTTTGCCACCGGTCGTCACATCAGTTACTTATCACCGGTCGACACCACAACTGCAGTGACAGGTGATGAAACAGCGGGTTTGTGTGGTTGGGCTGGGACCCATCGGCAACCTCCACGCCGACATCTACACCGAAGATGATCTGTGCGAGTTGGTGGCCGTCTGCGACCTCGTCGAGGAGCGGGCGCAGGCGGCAGGCGAGCGTCTCGACGTCGCCCATTTCCGGGCTGTCGATGAGATGCTGGCGGCGGCGAAGCCCGACATCGTCAGCGTCGCCACCGGCGGCTACGAGTACGGCAGCGATCATCACCGGCCGGTCATGCAGGCATTCGCCGCCGGGGCGCATGTGCTCTGCGAGAAGCCGATCTCCGACGAGCTGAGTCCCGCCGCCGAGATGGTTGCCGCCGGCCGCAAGCAGGGGCTGTGCTTCGGCAGCGACTTCAACCATCGTTTCACTCCCGCCACCTACCAGGCCGAGCGCTGGGTCGCGGAAGGCCGGCTCGGCGATCCGCTGTTCATCAACATGTCCCTGTGGATCGGCCGCTTCGACGATCCCGAGTCGGAGGTCTATCACCTGAAGGCGCTGAATCCGCACAGCATCGACCTCATGCGGCATTTCGGCGGTCCCGTCGACCGGGTGCACTGCTTTGCCACCAAGGCGCCCGGGCGCACCATCTGGTCAACTGCTTCGATCAACATGCAGTTCGCCAGTGGGGCGGTAGGTCATCTCACGAGCAGCTACGACATCGCGCGCGGACATCCCATGGAGCGCTGCGAGGTCGCCGGCTCCGGGGGACGTTTCGTCATCGAGGACATGTGGCAGCAGGCGACGCTCTACCCGGCCGACAGCCAGGAGCGGCGGGTGTTTGCCAACCCGGTGCTAGGCGGCTACCGCGGTTTCGACGACACTTTTCGGGCGCGCCTGCACCGCTTTGTCGAGCAGGTGGCCGCGGGGGTTGCGCCGGAAGAGATCGACGGCTCGGGCGCCGATGCCCTGGAGGGATTGCGCGTCATCCTGGCATCCATCGAATCACTACAGAGCGGCAAGGTGGTGTCGCTCGCCGACTAAGTCTGGAGGTACCCAATGGTACTCAAAGTTGTGGTGGTAGGAGCGAGTGGAATCGGCCGCCAGCACGCGGCCAGTCACGCCGCCGACGGGCTGTCCGAGCTGGTCGCTGTCTGCGACGTGCGCAAGGATCGAGCTGACGACCTGGCGGCGCAGTTCGAGGTCAAGGCATACACCTCGCTGGCCGAGGTGCTGGGGAACGAGGAGATCGATATCGTCGACGTCTGCACCGGCGGCAACGAGAACGGCAGCTGGCACTTCGAGCCGACGATGGAGGCGCTAGAGGCCGGTAAACACGTGCTCGTCGAGAAGCCGATTTCCAATGACATAGGCGAAGGCCGGCTGATGGTGGCCCGTGCGGCCGAGCTCGACCTCTATCTCGGCTGCAATCTCAACCATTACTTCACGAAGCCGGCCGACAGGGCGTCGGAGTACATCGCCGCGGGCAAGATCGGTGAGCTCGGCTACTGCGTGCATCGCATGGGGTTCGCCGGCGGCGAGGCCTCGTACAAGCCCTCCGATGCGCCCCGCTCGACCGATTTCCCCTACTTCCACGTCAAGGCGTTCCTGCACCACCCGTTCAGCGTGATGCGTTACTTCTGCGGTGACGTCACCCACGTCCAGGCCTTCATGGACCGCCCCGGCTTCCGGCGCCACGCCGGCGACCTGATGGTCAGCGTCAACAGCATCCATATGCGCTTCGTCAATGGGGCGGTGGGCTACCTGCAGAGCCAGCGCGGTGACTACACCTTTGGGCTCGGCGGCTGGTGGTCTTTGGAGGTAGGGGGTTCCAGGGGCACGTTCTGCATTGAGAATTGCGTCGAGAAGGTGACCTACTTCCCGGCGCCCGATCCCAACGCCGCGGCGCAGCCGGAGAATCTGCAGCTTGGGGCATCGCCGCCGCCGGTAGTCACCGAGTCGGGAACCACCGACTTTGGTACGACCTTCCCGAACCGGATTCACGCCTTCCTGGAAGATGTCACTAACGGCGTGCCCAAGGAGAAGCTGCGGGCCTCGGGCCGTGACGCCCTGGCGGCGCTGGAGTATACTTTCGCGGCTATCGAGAGCTACGAGGAGGGCGGGGCACTGGTCCGGCCGGAGCCGCTGCCGACCCTGAAGGGCGATCCGCTGGCACAGTAGCAGAAACGACGCGACGAGGAGAGAAGAGATGGGCAAATGGATAGAGCGGGCACCAATGCCGACCAACCGCCACGACCTGCAGTCGATCACCGTCGACGGCGAGATCTACGCGATCACCGGCGTCGGCGACGAGACGGTCCACGTGGTCGAGATCTACGACGTTGCCACCGACACCTGGCGGCAGGGGCCGCCGATCCCGACGCAGCGGGGGTGGTTCGGCGCGGCGCTGCACGACGGCAGGATCTACGCCTGCGGCGGCAAGCGGGTGCGTCCGGAGCAGGAGAGGAAGGATTCCGGGGACGACTACGTTTTCGAAATCCGCGACAGCGTCGAGGTCCTGGACCTGGAGACGCAGATCTGGTCGGCCGTGGAGCCCTTGAGCAAGCCGCGCGCCGGCCTGGTGGCCACCACCTGCAAGGGGAAGATCTACGCCATCGGCGGCAACTGCATGAACACCGAGCCCGAGAGGGAGCATTTGCACCTCGATCGGGTCGAGGTGTTCGACCCGGAGACCGGCCGCTGGTCGCTGGGGAAACCGCTTCCGGTGGGGGTGCAGGGACCCGGCGTCACGACGGTGGAGGACAGGATCTACGCCGTTACAGGGATCGGCACCGACGGGGCGCGGCACGAGTTCAACGTCTTCGATCCCGACGCCGGCGCATGGACCGAGTTGCCTCCCATCCCCACCGGCCGCTGCGATCCGGGCTGCCTGGCGATCGGTCGGAAGATCTACGTGTTCGGAGGTTGGGGCGGCACTGAGAGCTACCACACCACGGTCGAGTCCTACGACATCGACTCGGGCACCTGGTCGACGGAGACCGACATGCCGGTGAAGAAGGCCTGGATGGCTACTGCGGCCGTGGGCGAGCGCATCTTCGTCATGGGTGGGGCCCATGCCTGGGGGGACAAACCGGGCTACAACTGGATCGCGGACCTGCACGAGTACGTACCGGAATAGCCAACTGCCTGCGTGCCGGCGTTCAATCGGGTCGGCGCCAGAAAAAAACCTCGGGCAGGCTGACGGGGTAGGGGTTCGCGGGATCGTAGGAACCGCCCTCGGCGTTCTCCATGATTGGTTCCATCTGCTCTTCCCAGCGCACCGATTCGGGGCAGTCCGAGAGAATGCGCACCGCTTCGGCGTAATGGTCCACTTCCATGTAGAGAAGGAGCGGGCGTCCGGCTATGAAGATATTCATCTGCCGGAAGCCGGCCTTCTCCATATCGCGCAGGACCTGAGGCCAGACTTCACGGTGCCGGCGGGCATACTCCTCCTGCTGTCCCTCCCTGATGTTGAGTACCAAAGCGACTCGTTCCATGGTCAGAATCCGATGGCGGCACCGCCGTCGACCGGAATGCAGATGCCGGTGATGAACCTGGCAGCCGGCGAGGCTAGGAAAGCCGCGGTCCAGCCGATGTCGAGGGGATCGCCGAACTCGCCCATCGGCGTGCGGGCGAGGATTCTGTCGCGGCGCTCGGGATCGGTGTCGAGGGATGCGCGTGAGAGGTCGGTGAGAATCCATCCGGGGGCAATGGCGTTGACGCGGATGCCCCGCGCTGCCCATTCGGTGGTCATCGTTCGCACCATGCCCAGATGGGCGGTTTTGGCCGCCGCATAGGCGGTGATGTTGGGGATGCCGAAAAGGGAGGCCATCGATGCCGTAAATAGGATGCTGCCGCCGTCGCCGGCGAGCATGCGGTTGGCCACCGTCCGGGTAAGGGAGAAAGCACCGAGTACGTGGGTATTGAGCACCTCGAGCATCTCCGCGTCAGTCAGTTCCTCGGTCGGCTTCTTGATCTGGTTGCCGGCGTTGTTGACCAGACAGCTGATTGGGCCGTGGTCGGTTTCGATGGACTCGACCAGTGATGAGGAGCTGGCGGCCTCGGTGACATCGTGGATTCGGTAGTCGGCTGCTTCGCCGAGGTTGGCGGCCGCCTTCCGCAGTACCTCTTCCCGGCGCCCGCTGATGACCACCTGGGCCCCCTGGGCGACGAAGGCCTGGGCGATGCCGAGCCCGAGGCCGGTGCCACCGCCGGTGATTAGGGCCAGCTGTCCCTCCAGCGAAAACGGGTTGCTGGTGTCGTTCTTCATCCGCTTGTCCTCCTGGGTCAGGGGTGCTCGAGAACCACCTTGAGCGATGTCGCTCCCAGCGCGGTTTCGAGCGCATCCGGCAGGGAGGAGAACGGGAGCGAGTTGGTGATCAGGGGGCTGACGTCAATGCGGCGTGAGGCCAGCAATTCGACCGCCCGCCCGAACTGGTGGGCGAAGCGGAAACTGCCGCGCACTGTGAGCTCGCGGACCAGGGCCAGATTAACCGGCAGCTCCGCGTCCCCGAGCTGGTTGCCGACCTGCAGGATGAGGCCGCCGGGGTTGCAGCGCTCGTAGGCGGCGTAAAGGGCGGCGGTGGCACCGGAAGCCTCGATGACGACGTCGAAGCCACCACGGTGTACGGCGGCCGCATCCATCTCGGCGTCGGCCCCGACCAGGATGGCATCGTCGGCCCACAGGTCGGCGGCCAGGTCGAGGACATTGTGTCGCACGTCGGTGACCGTGATCGAGGCGGCTCCGTGGTGCCGCGTGACCATGCCGAGCAACTGCCCGATTGGTCCGGCCCCGGAGATCAGGATCTGCCGGCCGGCCACGTCGCCGGCGCGGCTGGCGGCGTGCAGGGCGATCGACAGCGGCTCGAGCAGGGCGCCCTCGGCCCAGGAGATGCTGTCCGGCAGGAGGTGGCAGCGCTCGGCCAGCGCCGGTACCAGCTCCCGGAAGCAGCCGTCCACGTGGGGCACTGTGGCCGCCGACCCGTAATAGCGCATGGCGCGGCAGAGGTTGTAGGTGCCCTCCACGCAGTAGCGGCACTGTCGACAGGGCCGGGAGGGATCGACGGCGACGCGGCTGCCCACCGGCAGACGGTCGCCATGGCGGCCGGCATCGACGATTTCGCCGGCGAACTCGTGGCCCAGCACCAGCGGCTGCACCAGGTCGAAGCCGGAGTTGCTGCCATAGTGATAGTAGTGCATGTCGCTGCCGCAGATGCCCCCGGCGCGGAAGCGCACGAGAACTTCGTCGGCGGCTGGGGATGGCGGATCGACCTGCTCGTTCCGCAGGTCTCTGCGGCCGTGGAGGTAGAAGGCGTGCACGGGCTCTCCGGTTGATTACGGGCATACGATAAACCAGGGTCAGCGCTCCGGCAAAGCCGCCATCCTCCTTGACCGCAACCGCGCTAAATCCCGAACTTTACCGCGGCGACCGGACGCCGGGCGCTTCCACAGCCAGGGTGAACCAATCATGACCCAGACTATTTCCGAACGCCTCGATCCGCAGGTCCTGCTAGCTTCCCTCGACGGCGTCGAAGCGGCATTCGCAGACCGAAACCCGCGGTCGGTCGCCATGCATCGCCGGGCGCGGGCTACGCTCCCCGGCGGCAATACGCGGACCGGAATCAGCGTCGATCCGTTTCCCATCTATGCCGAAAGCGGTGCCGGTGCTTACCTGCGCGATCTGGATGGCCACGAGCTGCTCGATCTCGTCAACAATGCCAGTGCCCTGATGCTGGGGCACGCTCATCCTGCGGTCGTCGAGGCGTTGCAGGCGCAGGTGGTTCATGGTACGGCCTTTTCGCAGCCCATGACCATGGAAGTGGAGATGGCCGAGTTGCTGCAGGAGCGCATGCCGGCATTGGAGTTGTTGCGGTTCTGCAGCTCCGGAACCGAAGCAGTGCTCAACGCCTTGCGGGCAGCCCGGGCCCACACTGGACGCGGCAAGATCGCCAAGTTCGAGGGGGCTTACCACGGTATCGACGACCAGGTCATGGTCAGCTACACGCCGCCGCTCGGCCCGGAGTTGGGACCCGAGGCGACACCTAACCCGGTGGTATCCACATCGGGACTGGCGCCGGGGAGCGCCGAGAGCGTCATCGTCCTGCCGTTCAACGACGCGAAGGCCAGCGTTGCGCTTATCGAGGAGCAGGCCGACGAGTTGGCTGCTTTGATAATCGATCCGCTCTCCACCTCGGCAGGGTTGACGCCCCCGGCCCCTGGTTTTCTGGAGCAGATGCGGGCGGTGACCGAAAAGCACGGCATCCTGCTCATCTTCGACGAGATCGTCAGCTTCCGAGTGCATCCGGGTGGAGCCCACTCCCTCTACGGGGTGCGGCCCGACCTGGTGACGCTGGGGAAAGTCGTAGCTGGCGGTACTGCGGCGGCCGTATTCGGCGGCCGCGAAGAGGTGATGTGCCGCTTCGATCCGATGCGGCCGGCCGACAAGGTCTGGCAGTCGGGCACGCTCAACGCCAATCCGCTGAGCCTCAGCGCCGGGCTTGTCACCCTGCAGCATCTGACGCCCGAGCAGTACGACGAACTGAACGCGCGCACGGAGCGGCTGACCGGGGCCCTGCAGGATGTATTCGACGAGGCAGGGCTGAGCGCCTGCATCTGCACTATCGGTTCGCTCTTCCGGATCTACTTCCTCGACGAGGTCCCGCGCAACTATCGCGAGGCCGCCCGGGACGACGCGTCCCTGCACAAGTGGTTCTTTCTCAGCATGCTCAACCGGGACATCTACTGGCGCAACAAGGGAATCAACGCCTTGTCGGCGCCGACCACCGATGAGGACTGCGACCGCCTGGTGGAGGCGCTGCGGTCCCTGCTGGCGGACGCCGCTTAACCTGGAGGGTGAGAAATGTCGCTGACAGAGGTTCAGGTCCAGCAGTTCAACGACGACGGCTACCTGCTGGTAGAAGGGGGGCTGAACGACGCCGATCTCGACCCGGTCATCGAAGAGTATGCCGCCCACATCGACGGGCGGGCAAGAGAGCTCCTGGCAGCCGGTGAGATATCGCAACTCCACGAGGATGCGCCTTTCGAGCGGCGCCTGGCTCTGCTCTGCGGCGAGTACAACGACCTCTACCGCGGCCTCGACATCATGCAGTTCCGCGGCAGGGCCTGCTTTGAGTTCCTGCGCAACGAGCGCCTGCTCGACATGGTCGAGCGCATCGTCGGACCGGAGATCATCTGCAGCCCGCGCCAGCACATCCGCCCGAAGCTCCCGGAGGGCTTGACACCAGGGGGCACCGACGCCCATGTGGTCCCCTGGCACCAGGACGCCGGGGTGACCTGGGAGGAGGCGGATCCCTATTTCATCCTGACGGTCTGGCTGCCGTTCTGCGATGCGACGCCGGAGAACGGCTGCCTGCAGATCGTGCCGCGGGTGCACGGCCAGGGGCTGCTGCAGCATCACCCGAAACCGGGTGAGGGCACGACCATCGTGGCGTCGGTGATGCCGGAGGGCGAAGTGCTCACCCTGCCGATGCGGAAGGGGGACGTGCTCTTCATGCACAAGGAGATTCCGCACCGTTCCTCACCCAACGAGTCGGACACCGTGCGGTGGAGCGCGGACCTGCGCTACCAGGAGACGGGCACCCCTACCGGGCGACCGTTCTACCCCGACTTCGTCGCCCGGAGCCGGGTGAATCCCGAGTCGGAAGTGACCGACCACGCCGAGTGGGATCAACTCTGGGCGGAGGCGCTGGCGCAGAAGCCCCCTAGATCTCCGCACCGGTGGCAGAAGCTGGAGACTGCGGGTTAGTCAGCAGGCAGGTAGGATATCTCGAGCCGGACCTCCTTCAGCGTAACCGGACTCGAGTGGGGGTGAGGGCTCGCACCCTTAATCAGGCGCACGAGCAGCTCGTTTCGTCCGCTCCTCAGGCTTTTTTCGTCCACCGCGAAAGCGACCAAAGTGCCTTCGACCCGCTCCTCGGCCATGGTGGTGTGGTAGACTGCCCCGTCGAAGACGGTGAACCCCCAGCCTGTGGTCGACACCGTGCGGCCGTCCCACGGAAGGGGGGTGCCATTGACCCGGAGGTCGAGCTTGTCGTCGTCGTTCAGGTTGTCGAAACCCAGCGACAGGGTGCAGGGTCCGAGCACCCCGTTGGCTCCGGCCGCCTCGAAATCGTCGGCAACCTCGATGACTAAGGCCGTGCCGCCGCCGGGACGGGTTTCCTCCATGAAGACAGGGAGGGAGGCCCAGGGATCGGCGTAGCGGAAGGCGCCGCCGTGGCCGTCCTTGCCGCCGACCCGGTCCGAGTGGTCGAGCTCGTAACGCTTGTTCAGGCCGGGCAGCTTCCGGCTGTCGACCATGTTGCCCAAGACCCTTTTCTTCCACTCGCCGGGTGCATTGAAGTAGTTGAACAGGTAGAACCCGTCGACACCGGCGTTCCAGTGCCGCGCAGCGATGGCATAGAGCAGCTCTTCGTCCAATGCCCAGCGCAGCGCCTCGAGGCTGCCGAGGATCTGGCATTCGCTGTGCGCGGCGGCCTCGACGAAGTCGCGCAGCGGCTGGTCGAACGGCATGAAGCCGCCGCCGGCGGCGACGATATCGACCAGGCCTTCCTGGATCCAGACCTCGACGTCGAGCCCGATGCGCTTGGCGTCGTAGACCGTATTCGGCACCCTGACCAGCAGATCCAGGTGCTTGCCGCGCTCTGTGCCGACCTCGTCCATGCGTCGCCTGATGTTGCGGATGAAGTCGGTCATCAGGTATCGGTTGGCGTAGGCCTCCTCGATGCGGAAGAAGGCCGGATGCCGGTAGTAGTCGAGTTCGATGCCGTCCACGTCAAACCGCTCGAAGAGCTCGAAGATGACGGCCGTGAGGTGATCGCGAACCCCGGGAAACTTGTAGTCGACGCCGCGGGCGATGGCGTACTCGAGGGTGGGAGCCGGGATCACTTCGTGCGGCTGGCCAATGAGCCAGTCCGGGTGTTCGCGGCGGAAGCGGCCGTGCCTGGGCGAGTGGAAGTCGATCGCGTAGTGGCTGTTCATCCGCATCGACGGAAAGAAGTCGATGCCCGCCTCGCGGAACTGCCGGCCGATCTCGGTCAGTGGGCCGCCGCTGGACTCGATGAGACTGTGCATGTTTTCCCAAAGCCAGTGGTTGCGCTCGTCCTCAAAGTGCCCGTATCCCTCGCCGGTCCGCTCGCCGACCTGGGTCTCGTACTCGTAGGTCTCGGAGTTGCCGACGCACCAGGAGACAGCGCCGATCGGCGACCCGGAGTAGGTGCCGACCATCAGCTCGCCGATATTCTGCGGCGTCACCGGGCCGGTCATGTTGCTCATGATCCAGCCGTCGTCGTTGCTGATGATCCTGCGGTCTTTGGCCATGGCGAGCTCAGATTAGCGGAGGCGTAACATCCGTCAGGTCGGGCTGTAATGATAGTCAGACTGCAACGGGGATGCCAGGAAAATATGCGTTCCGTAATGCGTTTTAATATGTTGTTTTTATGTTTTTTAAGGTGGTATTTATTGTTTTTCCCGTGCCCGATTATGCATCTCGGCATCCAGGATTCCGGACGGCGCGACAGGAAAGTTCGGGATTCACCCTCTGACGGAACCGTGCCGGGGATGGAGATCGCTCGTGGTCGCCCACGAGTGGATCTGCCTGTTTTTCGATAGGCGCGACATGGAGGATTCGATGCCAGAATTCGCTGTTCCGGTCCCCGATCAGGACCGGCTCTATCGGGACCGGTTCGAAGCCCGCCTGCGGACTGAGCTGGCGAAACTGATCACTCCCGAGCTCATCGATGAGCACCGCCGGCAACCGGTGGGACAGCACAGTGACGATCTCGCAAGGGTGTTGCGCTACCTGCGCAGTCGCCCGGCGCAGAACAAGCCCGTGCTGTTCGAGATTGAACCGGATCGCGCCTTCAAGATCGTCGCCCTGAGCGGGCGTCGCGATCTCCCTCCGGCCGATGTCGACGATCGCGTCTTCACCGCTCGAGCCACGGCGATCCACGCCCTCTTCGAACTGCGAATCCGGGAGGCATTCGAAATGGATGGCGACGACAATGGCTGAGCCCGTGCTGACCGGCTATGCGGACCACCTCGTGGTGCAGCCCGGGCAGGAGATCCGTTTCATGGTGCACGCGGAAGGTGCCGGGGAGGCGGAGGTCCAGCTGGTCCGGCTCGTTCACGGCGACGAGAACCCCGATGGGCCGGGTTTTATCGAGCGTTCGGTCGCCGGGCCCATCGACGGGGTGCATTCCGTCGGTTCCCAGCGCACCCAGCAGGGCAACTTTGTGGCGATCATCGACGCGATGGGCTGCCTGCACCAGGACGGCGCCTTCACCATGTGGTCATTCATCTGGCCGACGACGCCGGCAAAGGGAAAGCAGGGGATTCTGACGCGCTGGCTCGAGTCAGCGCGTTGCGGTTACGGCCTCGGTATCGACGACGCCGGACAGCTGGCCTTCTGGCTGGGAGATGGCACTGCGGTGGAGGTGGTGGATTCCGGCGTCTCCCTCAGACCGCGGCAGTGGTATTTCGCAGCCGCCGTATTCGACCCGGAAGGCGGTGTGCTCACGGTGCTGCAGGAGCCGGTGCGGAATCGCTACGGCAACCTGGTCTCCTCTATCGCGCCCCTGGAACTGGCCGGGCGGGGCAGTGGGCGGGTGGACGTGCAAGCGGCCGACGCCGGAGTCCAGTTCCTCTGGGCCGGCTACCACGACGAGGCAGAGGAGCAGGAACGGTGGGTTACCGGACTCTTCAACGGCAAGATCGACCGCAGCGGGGTCATCGGTCGAGCGTTGACGGAGGCCGAACTGCTGGGACTGGCGGCAGAGCCGGAGATGCCGGACGGCGCCGTAGCCCACTGGGACACGACGGCCGGCTACACCCACAAGGGCATCGGTGACGAGCTCTTCGACCGGGGCCCGAACAAGCTGCACGGCATGGGATACAACCGGCCGGTCCGCGCCGTCACCGGCTACAATTGGAGTGGGCGCGATGATTGCTTTCGGCTTGCCCCGGCCCAATACGGCGGCGTCTGGTTCCACGACGACGCGATCATCGACTGCGGCTGGAAGCCGACGCTCGCGATGACGGTGCCGGAGATCGAGAGCGGAGTCTACGCCGCGCGGCTCAGGTCGGGGACGGCCGAGGATCACATCACCTTCTTCGTGCGACCGCGCCGGCCGACTGCCCCGATCGCCATGCTGATGCCGACCTGCACATACCTGGCCTATGCCAACGAGAGACTGGGGGTCAGCATTCCGGCAGGGCAGATAGTGAACTGCCATCCGCCTATCTTCCACGACAGCGATCTGGAGCTTGCCGGCCGGCCCGAGTACGGGCTGTCGACCTACGACCAACACTCCGACGGGGGCGGTGTCTGTTACTCGAGCCGCCTGCGACCGGTGCTCAACATGCGCCCCCGGTATCGGATGGCGCCGACGGTGGTCCCCTGGGGTTTTCCCGCCGACCTGTCGATCGTCGGCTGGCTCGAGCTGAAGGGTTACGACTACGACGTGATCACGGACGAGGATCTGCACCGGGAAGGGGTTGACTGTCTGACCCCGTACCAGGTCGTCCTCAACGGCACCCATGCCGAGTACTACACCGAGCGCATGCTCGACGGCACGGAGGACTACCTGGAGCAGGGCGGCCGCCTGATGTACCTGTCGGGAAACGGCTACTACTGGGTCTCGGCCTTCAGAGAGGGAGATCCGACCTGCATGGAGGTGCGGAAGCTCGAATCGGGATCACGGGCCTGGCAGGCGCTGCCGGGCGAGCACTACATGGCCAGCAACGGCGAGCGCTCGGGGATCTGGCGCAACCGCGGCCGGCCGCCGCAGAAGCTGGTGGGCACCGGCTTCTCGGCCGAGGGGTTTGACGAGAGCAAACACTATCGCCGCATGCCCGCCGGTTACGACGAGGAGGTCGCGTGGATCTTCGCCGGCGTCGAAGGGGAGATAATCGGCGATTTCGGCCTGGGACTCGGGGGGGCGGCCGGCATCGAGTTGGACCGCTACGACCTGGCGCTGGGGACGCCCCCGCATACCCGGATCCTGGCCTCCTCGGAGGGCCACGCCGATAGCTATCAGCTCGTGGTCGAGGAGATTCTCTTCAACTACCCGGGGCATGGTGGTACGCAGCACCACCACGTCCGCGCCGACATGACCTACTTCACCACGCCGAACGACGGCGCTGTCTGGTCGGCTAGCTCGATTGCCTGGGGCCAGGCGCTGCCCTGGAACGGCTGCGACAACAACGTGTCGCGAATCACCGCCAACGTCCTCGCTGCGTTCATGCGCGAGGGACAGCTGCCGGGAACCCGGCCTTGACCCCTTCTCTGATCCTCGATGGGGTCGCGTTCGCGGCGGAAAGGACGCGCCAGATCTTGCGGATACTCCTTATCACCCTCGTCAATGTGCAGCTGGTTGTCGTGGCGACGGCCCACGCAACGGAAGAGACTGTCCTGGATCCCCTGCTCAAGGTGGCGCTGGCGGGAGCCGAGCGACCCGGTGTTGCCGGCAAGGCGTCATCCAGAATGGCCCAGATCCTGCTCAGGGGTGACGTCGGCCCGCTGGCAGCATCGATCACCGCTGCCGGGGGCCAGGTCGGCTCGGTCGTCGGCGACATCCTGACGGCGCGGGTGCCGCTGGCGGCGGTTCGCGGGCTGGTCGTCGACCCGGCGACCGAACGGATCGAGCAGGAGGCGCCGCTTTCCTATTCCAACGATATCCTCAGGTCGCACATCGGCGCTGACCGGGTGCAGGCTGGAGAGGACCCCCTCGATCGGAGCTATACCGGCAAGGGGGTGATTCTGGGCGTCATAGATACGGGGATCGACATCCTGCATCCGGACTTTCGCGATCCGGTCGACACCACCCGCAGTCGCATACTGTCGATCTGGGACATGGAGGATCCATCCGGGCCGCCGCCGGTTGGCTACAGCTACGGCACTGAATGGACGCGGGGGCGTATCGAGGCCGTCCTGCGGGGAGAAGCGCCCGATCCGGGCCTGGACACGGAAGGCCACGGATCCCACGTTGCGGGTACGGCTGCCGGCAACGGTTCTGCGGTGGGCCGCTACGGAGGGGTGGCGCCAGAGGCGGACCTGATCGTCGTCAAGTTTCCCTTCGAGCAGGAGGGTGATCCCGCGGCCCACGAGTTCTTCACTCAGTTCGACCCGGAGTTACAGGGATCGCTGATCGACGCTGCCACCTACATCTACGGCCAGGCCCAGCGGCGGGAGCAGCCGGCGGTGATCAACCTCAGTGCCGGGTCGCATATGGGGCCCCACGACGGCAGCACTCTGGTCGAGCAGGCGCTGGACACCCTGCTGGAAACGCCGGGTCGGGCCTTCTGCGCCGCGGCCGGTAACGAGGGAATCGACTTCATCCACTGGGGTGGCTTCGAGCTCGAAGCGGACTCGGTCTGGACCTACTTCTACATGGATGTCGACGCATTGGCGCTGGGGTGGATCGAGGCGGCGGTCGCGGGAGAGGACTTCAGCCATGGGTTGCCGATCGACATCGGACTCTACGGAACGGCAGACGCAGGGGCAGAGCTGGCCATCGGCTTCGAGGGCATGGGGGCGGACTTCTTCGAGTTCGAACCGCTCGGTTACGAAGGACAGACGCCATGGCGTAGCGCCGGCGGGTTGGCGCGGGCCAAGACCACGGAGCGGGACTCGCTGCTCTACGGTGACGGCCGCCTCGCCGGCATTGTCGAGTGGGCGGCCCAGCCGTTGGCAAACGGCAAGGTGGTGTTTGTCGCCTTCGTGCGCGACTCGACCGATGGCATCGCCTGGAACACGGGCACGATCACGGGGTCCGAGATCTATCGCGTCATGGCGCGGGGGAGCGGGCGGCTCGACCTGTGGGCTGAGCTCGGCACCTCAGGTACGGAACTGGGCATCGAGGCGGAGGGCGATCGCTTCCTGCCCACCGACTGGGACTACTCCGTTGGGTTGCCGGCCACCGCCCGCAGCGTGATCGCGGTCGGGGCGTACGCCAACATACCCGTCGAAGACTTCATGGAGGCTGGAGAGCTGGCGGGCTTCACGAGCACCGGGCCAACGTTGGACGGCCGTCTCACGCCCGAGATAACGGCCCCCGGACAGGACGTCATCTCGGCCCACTCGCGTCATGCGGAGACGACCGAGGCGATCCTCGAGTTTCTCGGTATCCTCGACGTCGTACTGGCGCCGGAAGGTCGGCATATCATGCAGTCGGGGACCAGCATGTCGACGCCTGCCGTGGCCGGAGCCGTGGCCCTGTACCTGGAGCGGTTCCCCGGCGCCAGCAACCAGGAGATCCGGGATGCCCTGCTCTCCACCGCCGCTGACGACGAGTTCACCAACCAGATCGACTACTTCGGGGCGCTGCCGAACAACTACTGGGGTTATGGCAAGCTCGACGTCTTTGCGGCGATGACGGAGGCGACGCCGACCTACGTGGCGACGGCGCTGTCCGCCGGGCCGCTGCCGGCGTCGATGCGGTTGTACCAGAACCATCCCAACCCGTTCAATCCGAACACGGCGATTCGCTTCGATTGGCCGGCGGCCGGCAGGGCGGTATTGTTGCTGTTCAACCTGTCAGGCCAACTCGTGGGACGCCTCGTCGACGACCACTATCCGGCCGGAACCTACACGGTCACCTGGGATGGGACCGACGGGCGTGGCCGGGCGCTGGCCAGCGGGATCTACGCGTACAAGCTCGAGGGAGACGACCGGACCGAGACTCGGAAGCTCCTGCTATTGAGGTAGGCTAGTTCAACTCGCTCGGCTCGTAGCCCGACGGCTCGAGCACCACGATGGTCGGCCGCTCCTGCGACAGGCGCGGCAGCGGCAATTCGACCCGGCTGCTGCGCACGTGGACGACCGGATCCCGCGACCGCTTCTCGAGGAAGGCCGAGAGTTTGACCATGCCGGCCGAGAGCGGCGGCAGGTTGTAGTGCATGGGCAGGATCCAGGTCGGCTGCAGGAGCTCAATCATCGGCTCCAGCTCGTCCAGCGGCAGGGTCAGGTTCTCCCCCACCAGCGCGAACAGGACGTCGCAGCGGCCCGCGAACGGGGCCAATTCTTCGGCCTCGAGACCGTAGCCGACGTCGCCCATGTGCAGGTACCACAGGCCACCCGCGTTGAAGCAGTAGAGGGCGTTGTCGTCCGGCCCCTCCGGGTGATGCGGAGCCTCGGCGGCGCGGACGGCGTAGACCGGCTGGCCGCTGACCTCGTAGGATGAGTTTCCGCGGGCGATGTCCAGCGTGTTGACGACCTCGGTGTGGCCCTTGACCGCCCTGGCGAAGCTGTGCGCCCGGTCGGTGAGGGAGCTGACCAGGACCGTGTCGGCACTGGTGCGGTAGTCGAATACCTCGATGCCGACGTCGCAGGCGTTGGCGACGATCTCCGGCTCGTAGGGATCCATGGCGATGTCGGGACCGTCCTCCTGGCGCAGCACCCATCCGGCCAGTCCCAACCATTCCAGTTCGTCTGCCATCCGGAATTCTCCTGTGGTTGCGCGGCTGCTGGCCTACGCCTGGCTCTCGAGGACCTTGGCGTGGCGCCGCCGGAAGGCGGCGCTGCGGTCATCCTCGATTACCTCGAGATTGACGTCCGGCTCGAATCCGGGAATGGAGCCGTCGTAGAAGGCGGTCTGGTAATAGCCCTCGTCGGTGAACTCCCGCACCCGCTTGCGGCCGCCGGCGCCGGGCCAGACGACGCGCAGGATCCGCTTTCGGGCGCGGTAAACGTTGCGTGGGATCGGCTCGTCGTCGGGAACCGTGTATTTCTCCACTGCCTTCTCGTCGATCTCGACGCCGAGGCCTGGACCGTCGGGCACCGGCATGTAGCCGTCGACCACCTCGATCCGTTTGGTCAGCAGGTTGGTCTTCCACAGCTCATGACAGGTGATGGAGGGCAGCTGGGCGTGGGAGAGCACCGAGCCGATGTGGGCCGCGAAGGTAGTGGTAAGCCCGGAGCCGACCAGCTGTAGCCAGAAGGGCTTGTTGAACGACGCGGCGAGGGCCCCCATGTTGCGGATGGCAGTGGCGCCGCCGCCGACCACGAAGCCGTCGCTGGCTTGGGCGTGCAGCACCTGCTCGTTGAAATGCTCGATGACCGGTTTGCGCACCCGCTGGCGCAGTGACTTAGCACCGACCAGGTCGCGCTGAAGGTAGAACGGGCTCTCGTACATGCCGACGTTGGGATGCTCGTCGAGTCGCTGCAGGTGGACCTCGGCGTTGGCGGCGGTGAGCAGGAAGCCGTTGAAGTCGATGTCGAACTTGTAGTCGGGCGGCACCACTCTGCCCACCGCCTCGATCTGCTTGTGGATGTCGCGCCACGGCCGCGCTTTCATTTTGAAACAGGTGTGGCCGCGCTTGATCGACTCCTTCGCTTCGGCCGCCCAGTCGGCCGGCGGCATGTCGATGTCCCACCAGGAGATTGGGCAGCGGTTGCGGATTTTGGTGCCGAGCAGGGCGTGGACCGGAACGCCCGCGTCCTTACCGACCACGTCGAGCACCGCGACCTGCGCCCCGAAACCGATGCTGTCGTCGTTCATGATGGCGTAGGGATTCCGCCCGATCAGGTGCTCTACGGAGGCGCCGCCCTCGCTGTCGCCGTAACCCACAAGGCCGTTGTCGGTCTCGATCTTGTAGAAGTGGAGGCGCTCGGCGTGGGTGTTGGCGCGCTGCATGGCGGTGGTCACCCGTTTGGCGTAGAAGGGAATGTTGAGGGCGGTGCAGGTGGCGTTGAGGATCTTCATGGTCTCTTCTCCAGCTGGTTGCGGGCGAGAGAAATAAGCGAGTTTCGCCGCCACCGGACAACCAGGGAAATCGATTTCCGTCGTCGGATCGGCGCCCGATATTTCAGCGCTCAGTGCGCGCCAACACGGGGAGGAGGCATGCGGCTGCACGCCGACAAGGTCTATCTTCTTTATCGGCCTAACGAGGCGAAGGGAGCTGGTTTCTAGGAGTACCCGTCGCTGGCCGCCGGGCCCCTCGCAGGGCTCGAGTTCGAGCTGCCCGCGTTCGGCACAGTGTTGCTGAAGCCAAACGCGACTGTTCTGTTCCCGGCGGTGAAGCGTATCGTTACCCATCCGGGATTCCAGGCCGGCGTTGTCGACACGCTCGTGGAGCAGGGTGTGGGGCCGGAGCGCATCGTAATCGGTGATGGGCAGTCCGGCGAGAATCCGGATGACGACAAGACCTGGAAGGGAGCCGGCTACACCGACATGGTCGAGTCGCGCGGGGTCGCGCTGTTGCCGTTCAACGACACCGATACCCGATCGGTGGAAGTGCCGGGAGCCGAGGTCTTCGAGTCCTTTCCGGTCTACATCGCCGTCACCGATTGCAGCTTCTTCTTCAATCTGCCGCTGACCAAGTGCCACAATCTCGGCTGCTCGACGCTCAACGTGAAGAACCTGATGGGCTATCCTGGGGCGGCCGGAGCGCCACCTCTGCGCGATCCAGGAGGTCGATAAGGACCTCGGTGACGACACCTGGCGGCTGACGGAAAACGGCCTGAGTGTCTTCGAGGACCGTTTCTACCGGAAGCTCTGCGACACCCTGGCCGCTTTTCGGGCACTGGGGATTCCCCGGCTCTGTGTCGTCGACGGGTTGATCGGCCGCGACGGCACCGCCTTCAACGAGGGTGACAACTACCCGCTTGGTATCTGCGTTGTGGGCGAGAACGAGGTGCACGTCGACGCGGTGGCCACCTACCTGATGGGACTGGACCCGCTGGTCACGCCGTACCTGGTCTACGCCAGCGAGCGCGGCCTGGGCAGCAACGACGTGAGCAGGATCGAGGTGGTCGACATAGAATCGGGTGCGGCGCTGACGGCGCCGGAGCTGGCGGCGGCGCCATCGGAGCGGGTGTTCATGCCGACGGCTAACGGACCGGATGGTTACTATGATCGGTTTCGGGCGGACGGTTCGGTGGTGCCGTGGCGGCTGGGAGATGTGAATGAGCGGCGGATTTTGGATGGGTTGGAGCCGATCGGTGGGGCGTGATGTTTGTCTTCCTTGACGGCGCACTAGAGTTCGGAGGGAGAGCCGGCCGGGGACGTCGCCTTCGGTGCGTCTTGCAATCTCGGATGCGCGTGCCTCCAAATCCGCCCACCAGGCACTGGCGCGCCTGAGGCCCCGCACCTTCTTTCACCTCCCTGCCCGCGACGGCGGTGATGGTTACAGGGCAGGTGCCAGACGGGCATTGCGGGATTCCATGGGGATGTATTCTCCGCTATGGCTATACAGGTCTGCGACTCGTTCCTGTTGGTGATGACTTTCGCTAGCGCTGCGACGTAGGCATCCAGCTGGTCCGGGCCGTTGGGGGGGACCAGGCGGCGGAGGACGAAGGATCGCTCCAGGACCTGAAAGGCGTTGGGGTACTGGTCCAGGTCGTAGGAGACCTGGGTGTCG
>CAYWBJ010000170.1:0-3336 GCA_964456165.1 uncultured Gemmatimonadaceae bacterium
GCCGTCACCCGGCTGCTCGCGCGCGGCGCCGCGATCGACGGACTCAGCAGAGACGGCAGTACCGCCCTCCACGCTGCCGCCTTTCTCGGCCGTGTCGACATCGCCAAGCTGCTCCTCGAACACGGCGCCCGCATCGATATCGAAAACAGCAGAAGGATGGTGGCGGTGCAGAGCGCTGACGTCGACTGGGAAGTCTCCAGGGACATTGCCGGCTGGCTGCAGATCGAAATCGACGAGGCGCAGGTCAAAGCCGGCCGGCGCGCCGTCATCGACCTGCTGGCGCGTCAGGTGAACCACATACCGGTCGGCCGAGCACCTGCTGCTCAACTCGCGACCGCAGGCGAGCTGATCCCCGCGGCCTGGTTCAACGAAAACATTTTCCACCATCTGTGGTTTATGTGGTTCCTCTGCTGGCTGGTCTGCGCCTTTGCCGTCTGTGCCCTCGTCGTCGAGCGCGTACAGTGGAAGGGCCTGCCCGCCTGGACTGTGCTCTCGCCGGCACGCTACCTGTGGCTGGTTCCGCTGACGATGGTGCCGCAGTCGTATATGGGTCTTTATTTCCGCTCCTTCGGTCCCGACACCTCTTTCGGTCTGCTGCCGCTGCCGCACGTTTTGCTCTTTTACGCTCTGTTCTTCGGTTTCGGCGCGCTCTATTTCGAGTGCGAGGACGGCGAGGGACGCCTGGGCAAAAGCTGGCGACTCGAACTGCCGCTCGGCTTGCTGGTGGTCTTTCCCCTTGGTCTCGAATTTTCCACCGGCGCATTCGGCTTCGCCGCCGACTGGTTGGCCGAAGACGCCGCCCGCCTGCTCAGTGTCGCCCTCCAGGCAATCTTCGCTTGGCTGCTGAGCTTCGCGCTGATGGGCGCGTTTCGCGATTATCTCAGCAGCACGAATTGCAAAGTGCGCTATTTGTCCGATGCCTCATACTGGCTCTACATCACGCATGTGCCGCTGATCATCGGCGCCCAGTTGCTCGTGCGGGATTGGCCGTTGCCCAGCCTGGGTAAGTTCGCCCTGATCTGTCTCGCGGTAACGGGCTTACTGCTGCTGGTCTATCAGACTCTGGTCCGCTACCGCTGGCTAGGCACGTTTCTCAACGGCCCACGCACGCCGCCGAACGCCTGACGAGCCACCGCGAATCGTTTGCAGGTCTTTTGAAAAACGGGGGGCACGCATTAAAGAGTATCAGATTTATCTGCAACCTTATCCTGCTCGGTCTGTTCGCCAGTAACTTCGGTGCTAGCGCCGCGCGCGGCCGTTAGCCGTGAGAGCCGAACGCAGGGCGGCGAATGGTTTTGTGAGCGGAACGGGTATGCGGACGAACATGCGGTGATCCCCCGCGAAAATCCCGCAATGAACTAAGCGTGGAATACGCCAATCGGCACCGGGTACTCGGAGGTCTCGCTGATTGACGACACGGCGATCACGCGTTGAGCCGACTCCCCGCCCGTCAGGACGCGGGCGAAGGGTCGGCCTTCCGTTCCCGGTAGTGTTTCCGCTCCTGCCAGCTCTATGAACCTGGGCGTGAGATCGAGATGCGACATCACGCCCGCGTATGCCGATCCGAATGCGCCCGACGGGTCCTTCCACATCGCAGGCACGCGGTTCACGCATTCGTACGGCATCATCGGCTTGGCGGCAATCCCGTGATCGCCCAATCCTTCGCCGTGGTCCGACGTGAAGACCACGTGCGTGCTCTCGTCCCGTCCCAGACTCTCCAGCGCTTCGAGTACGCGACCGATCGAATCGTCGATGAACGTCGTCAGACCGTATTAATGCGCCAGGATTTCGCGATAGTATTCACCTGACCATCCCTTCGGCGTATCGTATCCGCCGTAGGACTGCCCCTGGCTCGCTCGGACGTACTGGGGCGACTGGCCGCCCATTATTCTCCTGCGGCACGGGCATCGCTGCGGGATCGTACATGTCGCAGTACGGTCTAGGCGGCGGGAATGACTTGTGCGGATCGGCGGAGGACATCCACAGGAACAACGGGCGACCGTCAGGCTTCGTCCGCAGCCACTCGATCGTCCGATCGGTGCTCGCGCTTCTCTCACCTCAGGATGAGATTGCCGCCCACCCGGTCCCCCGGGTCGGTCTCGGCACGGGACTTACGTCGGCATAAAGAATGCATTCAGCGTCGATGCCGTACGGGCCCTGGAGGATCTCCTCGCCGGATGCGTCAATCGCGAGCGAACAGCCGATGCATTTCATGCCTTGCCACGGGCCCGCGACCATCGACCCGACATTGCTCACGCTAACGATCGCGACCGAGAATTCCCTGGCGACCGGCGTGTAGGAGCGACGCCACGTGTCACCATAGGGCTCTGTGGTGTTGTCGTGGTCGCCCGCTACCGCCCACGCGCTCGGCGACAGGATGATGTCGGCCCCCATATAGCCCAGAGAGCGCGGCAACACGTGGTCCTTGGAAAACCCATCCGCGCAGATCATCAAACCGAAACAGCCGTATTCCGTGGCGGCGACGCTCAAGCGATCGCCCTGGGCGTAATAGGCGTGGCCGATATCGAGCTCGTTGAGCTTTCGGTGGACGGAAAGCAGTTGACCGTGCCGATCGATGAGCACCGCCGAATTGAAAACCTGAGCACCAGATTTTTCGGTAAGGCCCGAGCACACGTAGATCGAATGTTTCCGCGCGGCCTCTCTGAGCGCCGTGCAGACCTCACCGTCGGGTATCTCACTGGCCAGGGTCAAACTGGACGGATGGGTCCAGCCGAGATCCATGCACTCCGGCAACAACGCCACCTGGGCTCCACTGCCGGCAGCTTCCGCGATGAGCTCCACCGCATGGGTGGTATTCCAAGCTCGTTCGCCGCCTCGGACCTCCATCTGGACCATCGCCAGTTTGAATGTCGTGGGCTGCGTTCTCACACCAGCATCCTGATCTCTGAGTTCCCTTGAGATAAAGGGGATCATCGAACGTCCGGTCAAGCATTCCGCGGGATCGTGGCCTGGTGCGGATTACTACTCCATCGTCGCCAGCTAGATCTCGAAGGCGGAGAGGGTCGGACAGGCGAGCGCGGTAGTGATGCGGAGGCGCAGCTTAGTCGTCGTCACCGTGGGCATGCGGACGAATCGTCGCACGCCGATGATGTGGCCAGCTGAACACGTCGCGTCAGCTCTCTCCCTTGTTATGGGGAGCGGGCGGGTGAAGAGATCCCTTGCACGGATCCGCAAAGGTCGCGAGTGCCGGTCCCTGACACCATCCTTGCAATAAACCACCATTGCCTTCCTAGGTCGAGGGAAAGAGCAGCCTGCCAGAAGTGCCTAACGCTGCTTGATCTGGCCCCAGGAAAGAGCCCGGACCACAGTCGGCTC
>CAYWBJ010000171.1:0-1574 GCA_964456165.1 uncultured Gemmatimonadaceae bacterium
GATCCTGGCCAGCCGCGACCTGCAGATGCAGCTGATCGTAGAGGAGATCGACGAGATCCAGGAGCGCTTCGGCGATGAGCGCCGCTCTGAGATCGTCTACTCGGCCGAGGAGTTCGACCTGGAAGACCTGATCCAGGAAGAGGCCATGGTGGTGACCATCTCAAACACCGGCTACGTCAAGCGGATGTCGCCGGCAGTCTATCGCACCCAGCACCGGGGCGGCCGCGGCGTAACCGGTATGCGCACCAAGGACGAGGACTTCGTCCAGCACCTCTTCGTCGCCTCGACGCACGCTTACCTGATGTTCCTCACCAGCCAGGGGCAGTGCCATTGGCTGAAGGTTTACCGCATCCCGGAGGGCGACCGCGGTTAGCGCGGCCGCCCGGTGGTCAATCTGCATAACCAGGAACCGGAGGAGGGTATCGCTGCGGTGGTTGCGGTGCAGGAGTTCGCTGCCGACCAGTTCCTGTTCACCGCCACCCGGGGCGGTGTCGTCAAGAAGACCGTCCTCTCCGCGTACGGCAACATCCGCCGGGACGGCATCATCGCCCTCAAGATTCTGGACGACGACGAGCTGATCGGGGCGGCGATCACTGACGGCAGGCAGGACGTGGTGCTGATCACGCGCAACGGCTTGACGATGCGGTTCGGTGAAAGTGAAGTGCGGTCGATGGGCCGGGTCTCCACTGGGGTGAAGGGGATCGAGCTGCGCGGCGATGACGAAGTGGTGGGCATGGTCGTTCTCGGCGACGGCGGGAGCCTGTTGACGATCAGCGAACATGGCTACGGCAAGCGCACCGACCAGTCCGAGTACCCGAGCAAACACCGCGGCGGACGCGGCGTCATCGACATTAAGACGACCGACCGCAACGGCGGTGTCGTCGGCTGCATCGAGGTGGGCAACGAGGACGAGGTGATGATCGCAACCCAGAATGGCATCCTGATCCGGACACCAGTGTCGTCGGTCTCGCAGATCGGCCGCAACACGCAGGGCGTGCGGCTGATCAACCTCGGTGACGGCGACCGAGTCATCGACGTCACCCGCGTGGTCGGCAACGGCCAGGAAGAAGCCGGCTCGACGGCGGCAGTCGGTGGTGATTCGACCAGTGGCAACGGACGGGCCGATGGCGGGGAGAACGAGGAGCCGGCGTAGGGCAGGCGGGAGCGAACGGTTGACGCTGCCGGAGGCCCCCATTATATTGGTAAGGCCCAGAAATACCGGAGGGTTAGACCTAATTGGTAAGGCAGCGGTCTTGAAAACCGCCGGGCTTATGCCCTTGAGGGTTCGAGTCCCTCACCCTCCGCCATGTGCGTGATATCCCCGGCGGCTACGGAACTAAATTTGGAGAGGTGACCGAGTGGCCGAAGGTGGCAGATTGCTAATCTGTTGTAGGGTTTATGACCTTACCGAGGGTTCGAATCCCTCCCTCTCCGCCACGGCTTTGCTGCGCCCTCGTTCAATGGCAGGACACATGCCTCTGGAGCATGTTATCGGGGTTCGAATCCCTGGGGCGCAGCCATTTATCGTCTGAGACCATCCAGATCTCGGGCGCAGAGAGGGCTCTCTAACCGAG
>CAYWBJ010000172.1:0-2325 GCA_964456165.1 uncultured Gemmatimonadaceae bacterium
CTCGAGACCGGCGTGACTCTGGCTGCGAATTAGGTCGAGAACGGCTTCAGCCTGGACCAGGTCGAGGCGGTCGTTGCAGAAAGCGCGCCGGGTGAACTCTCCGGGGCCGGCCACTTCTGCACCCTGACCGACCGCGGCTTCAACGACGCCCTCGAGAATTACTCTACTGCCGTGGCAGCTGATTTCCACCGTGTCTTCGCCGGTGTAGGTTCGCGGCGAAGCCATCGCCCAGCCCAATCCGGTGTCAATCGGCTCCCCCTCCGGACCCAGGATACGCCCGTACTCGACGTGGCGCAGCCGCTGGCCCAGGGCGGGGCGGGACTGGAAAATCTGGCGGCCGATTTCAATAGCCCGCGGCCCGCTCATCCGGACCAGGCCAAGAGCGCCGACGCCGGCCGGGGTTGAGACCGCTACTATGGTGGTGGGGTCGGGCATGCCGAAGAGCAGCTAATTCTGTACGGCGGGCGCCTGGACCTTAGGTGGGAACTACAGATGTCAACCCTCAGCCCGGTGAACCACTAATCGGGAACTTTTGCTTGTTGATCCACAGCTGCTGGACAATCTGCAGGATGTTGAACACGGTCCAGTAGAGGACGAGGCCCGATGGCAGACTCCAGAAGATGAACAGCAGGAAAGCCGGCATCATGTACACCAGCATCGCCTGCTTGGGGTCCTTCATCGTCATCTTCTGCTGCACGAACATGGAGCCAGCCATCAGCAGCGGCAGGATGTGCAAACCGAAGCCGTCGATCATGATCTCGTCCGGCCTCGACAGGTCGTCGATCCAGGAGATGAAGGGCGCCTGTCTGAGCTCGATATTGTAGAACAGCCGGTAGAGGGCGAAGAAGATCGGCATTTGCAGAAGCATGGGCAGACAACTTCCAAGCGGATTGACGCCCTCCTCCTTGTAGAGCGTCATTGTCGCCTGGCTCAACTTCTGGTTGTCGTTTTTGTGTTTCTCACGCAGTGCGGCAATCTTCGGTTGCAGCGCCTGCATCTTGCCCATCGACTCGTACGATTTCTTCGTCAGCGGATAGGTCACAATCTTGATGGCAATGGCAAAGAGAATGAGCACCCATCCGTAGTTCGGCACGTAGTCGTGGGCCTGCAGGAAAACCACGAGCAAAACTTTGCTGATGTCGCGGATGATGGGCCATCCCAGGTCGATTCCCTGCTCGAGAGCGAGGTCGTACGATTTCAGCTCCTCGTAGTCCAGGGGCCCGGCGTACACCATGGTGCGCAGGTTGCCGCTGTCCTGTATCCGGGCGCCAACGCGGAAGGAGAAGCGTTCCCACAGAAACGGCCTCTCAACCTGGTGGGGATAGAGCTCGAGGTTGTAGTGACCGGGCTCGACCGGCGCCAACGCGAGGAAAAAGTACTGATTCGCCACCCCGGCCCAGCTGAGGTTGCCCCTCTCCGAGACCATCGGATCGTCGTCGTCCACGGTGATGCGGTCTTCTTCACCGCTCGGCCCCATGTAGGCCACCGAGCCGATTGCCTGGGCCCCGACAAAGCCACCCGGCATATCGGTGCCTGGGTCTTCTTCGGTGTTGGCAATACCCTGTCGCCAGCCCACGAGGAGATGGGGTTCGTCGGCAAAGCCGGCATACCGCAGATCCATTTCAAAGCCGTGGCGATCGGCCGAGAAGGTAAACCGCTTCTCCACCCTGCGACCGTCGCCCAGCTCGGCCGTCATCCGCAAGGTGGCCTGCTCGCCGAATTCCAGCCTGAGACCCTGGGAGTCCGGGGCAAACTCAATCCCGGTGAGATCTTCCTCGCCGCCGCCACGGTTAAGGGCCAGGGCCAACCCGGCCCCACCTGGAGGAATAAGGTCGACAATGTCGCCGTCGAGTTTGTAGTAGTTGAGCAGCTGGGCCGAGATCAGCACGCCGCCGCGGGTGGAAAACACCAGCCGTTGCAGCGGGGTGTTGACGACGACCTCGCGCGCGACAAACGCCTCGGGTGTTGCGGTCGGGACCGGAGACGGCAGTGGCTGGCGCCCGGCCGTTTCCGGAGGATCCTGTCCTCGCGGTTGCGCTTCAATAGTTGGCGCCGGCGTTATTTCTTCGGTTGGCGCCGGCGTTACTTCTTCCCGTTGCTCCGGAACCGGTTTCGGCGCCAGCCCCATCCATTCGTAGTAAGGCTGAATCAGCAGGAGGATCAGCCCGATCAGCAGAAATGCGAATAGCGTCCGCTTGTCTTCCATCAGCGTCGTGACCTGCTTACTTGCATCGGATCAGTCGACCGGATCATACCCGGCAGGAGCGAAGGGATGACAGCGTAGAATACGCCAGACGCTCCGGCGCGCCCCGCCCAGGACCCCGT
>CAYWBJ010000173.1:0-2993 GCA_964456165.1 uncultured Gemmatimonadaceae bacterium
TGGTACGCCGTGAGTGGGGACGAGCAGGCGTTGGATCTGGCCGACCGCCTGGCACGATTCTACATGAAGCCCACCTGTTGGGGCAGCGTCGGGCCGGAGATGCTGGTCGGTCCTGAACACGGGCACTGGCAGGGCCACTTCCACGAACGCACCTTCGGCGTGATGGGCCTGTTGGAATATGCCATCGTCCGCAAGGATTCCCAGATCCTGCGCTTCGTGCAGCGGTTCTACGACTACGCCCGCTGTTTCGGCATCGCCCGCATAGGGCATTTCCCCGCTATTCTCAGGACGCTGGAAGCACCGGCAGGGCAAAAAGACTTGGACATCTACATGGCCGCGGATGGGAGCGCGCCGCAGTGCAGCGAGGGATGTGCCACGGCGGATATGATCTGGTTGGCGGCCACCCTCAGCAAAGCCGGTGCCGGCGACTACTGGGACGACGTGGACCAGTACGTCCGCAACGATCTGGTCGAGCATCAGATCCTGCGACGCGATCTGATCGAAGCCATGGTGGCCGCCGGCCCCACCCACGAGATCGACCCGCGCATGGAGACGACCGAGCGCGTGATCGAGCGGAACATGGGTGGATTCCTGGGCGGCGGCGATCCGACCTGGATCTACGGCTGGTGGACGATGTGCTGCAACGCCAACGCCGCCTACGCCCTCCACGTCGCGTGGGATTCCATCGTCAGCTGCGAGAACGGCGCGGCCCAGGTGAACCTGCTGCTGACCCGCGCCTCACCCTGGCTGGACGTGGACAGCTACCTGCCGTACGAAGGCAAGGTGGAGCTCAGGAACAAAACGGCCTCCACCGTCAACGTGCGGGTGCCGCTGTGGGCGGACAAAGCGGCCGTCCGCTGCCAGGTAAACGGGCGGGAAAAGAACACGCACTGGGTGGGCAACTACCTGGCCATCAGCGGGGTGGCCGGAGGCGATGTCATCACGGTCGAGTTCCCCATGGTCGAGACCAGGGAAACCTACACCCTGCCGAGCTATCCGGATCGCTACACGCTGAGCATGAAGGGGAACACGCTGGTCGACATCGAGCCGCGGCCGGACAAACCCATTCACGTCAAACATGGCTCGGACGACGGCGCGATCTTCCCGATCGGCACGGGTTATCCCATCTACCTGCGGGATCACTACAAGGGTGAAAAGAAGGCTCCGGTTGTGGAGACCGAGCGGTACGTGTCACCGGCGCTTGTATGACAGCCGGCCGACTCCGCAGCCAACTCGCCACCACACAAGTCGGGCCCAGGGCAAACAGAAGATTCCGGGAGAAGACTATGAATGACAACCGCCGGCGGACTGCGGTACGCCGCCAAAAAAAGGAACGGATATGTCCACAGCCCCAGGTCTAAAACTGCAGTTCCCGGCTGATCTCGATAGAGACCACGGACCGCCGGATCACTTTGACATGACTCGGTGGACAACGTGGAAGGGCGATATCCGGACGGAAGACGGAGGCGGCGTCCTCATGTCAGCTGAGCCCGGGGATATAGGTTTCGCAGGCATTATCACACGGGATAAATACGGCAATCCGGGCCTGGCCGGGAGCACCGGGGTGGAAGTAACCCTGGTGGAATTTACCGACCGGGGAGACGAGGGAGCGGCGACGACAGGCGAGTCGAGGTTGGTCCAGGGTTGGTGCTTGACGCTGGGCAGCCTGCGAGGGCAACTGGGTGGCGACGGGAAAAACTACCGGGCCGTGCAGCTGCACTTTGATCTGATCCTCCCCAATGGCCTGTTCCTTTACCTGGTGCGCGGCCTATTGCCCGAGGACTTTGACAAATACCCGAAGGATGGCTATGGGCCTGGAGCCCCTCAGCATCTGAGCGACGCTGAGCGCAGGGACCTACACGAGCAGTTGGTAGACCGCGGCGAAGTCTTCATCAGCCAGCCCTGTCTGCAACTGATAGGCAAAGCCCACCGGTCGGAACAGGAGATGCAGGCGTTTCTCTGCCGCCGCCGTTGGGGACTCTACCTGACCGATGACGCCAACACTGTTTACTGGACCTTGGACGGTCGGGTAATGGACAGGGTCGATATCGCCGGGTACTTCGGCTCCAATCCCGAGTCTGTCCGGGACGGCGCTTACGTCACCATCTCGGCCTTGGGAGACGGCAGCTGGAAGATCGATGACGTGGCGATCTTAGCGAGCCCTTTAGACGTGGCCGAAGAGACCGGGGAAGACGAATGAGCCCATGATTACTAGCTACTTCAAGAAGACACGTCCGGAATATCGACAACACCCTTTTTGCTAGCTATCCGTCCCATTGGCGCCGTGACGAGGCCTACTTAAATAGACACCCCCAGAGGTTCACTTAGTGTTGGCGTTAGGCCCGAACCGCTGCATTTTGGCTGTGGCCCAGAATCCGGCCTGGTGGCTGTCGTTGGAGTGGGCCCGGTAAAAGGTGCTGTCTACGCCTATGCCACGTTCGAAATGGGACCGGCCAACCCTATCGATCTAGTCGATGGCAAGCCGCAATGGCTGGTTTCGGAAGCCAAACCCAGCGACCAGGAAAAGCAGGATGGTGAAGTCAGACTCGGCGCTCGTGTGATGACAACATCCAGGCCGGCCGCTCCTGGGCCTGCGAATGATTCACACTTCTTTGAGATTGTCACTCTGGGCCAAAAGGTCGGCGACGAGCTCTCTTCCGCCATGAAGTTCGGGCTGGCCAACGACAATCGGGTTGGAGAAAAGGCGAGCGTTACCCCGTGGGCATCCAATGGAAAACTGAACTACTTCGAAATATAGGCCCGATCAAACACTGCCAGGGTACGGTACTGACGACGGCGGACACGTGATGGAATCCGGTCTGGACACGACGGTGGTATGGGGCGAGACAACGACGTTGCCGACCGGCCGGCCGTTCCGCGTTCGTGCCGAAGTGGAAGGCGTGACCGAACTGTCACACTAAGTATTCTGCTATGAATGGCGTATAACCATGTGTAACCAAGCACCCCGTCCTCTCTGTATTCGCTTCAGTTCC
>CAYWBJ010000174.1:0-31600 GCA_964456165.1 uncultured Gemmatimonadaceae bacterium
CTTGGTAATTAGTTGCTCGCTCTCCGCCTTAACTTCCTGTTCCTGCTCAGAAGCATGATTGGGCATACGCTGCAGCTCGGCGGCTTGCTCCTCGCTCTTACGAATCCGCTCACTCAGCCGTCGCAATTTGCCAGAGGTGAGCTACTCAGTGATGGCCACGACAAAGAAGCCGCGAATCGCCCAGACCTGCTGATGCTCATACCACGGTCGACTCCCTTGAAAACCGTGGGCAGCTGTCTAAGTAGTCCAGCAGGGCGGATCCGGTGAGTGTCGATGGGGACTCTTTGGTTTGCCGCCGTACACACCCCGTGCTATTATTTCTAACTCGACCTGCCCCCGCGATGATGGATGAACAGCACCTCGATCGGCGTGGCCGTGATCGGCCACATCAACCAGGCAGCCCACCTCGAGGCGATCGAGGAGACCGAAGGGCTGCATTTAACGGGTGTTGCCGGCGATCCTGAGCCGCATCATCCGCCGCTGCAATCCAGGCGCTTTTCCACCGGCGAGGAGGCCGTCGCCGATGCCGATAGCGCCATCGTCGTCTTGTGCACTCCTCCACAGACCACCCGCTACCTTGCCGAAATCGCCAGCAGTGCCGGCAAGAGGGTGGTAGCCGAAATGCCGATCGCCAGCAGCTACCGGGACACGCGAGATCTCGTGTCCCACTGCACCGGAGCCGGGGTGCCAATCGCAGGCGTCGCCGATCTGCTGTACTCCTCCACCGGTCGCCGAGCAGCTCGGGCCGTGGCCGAGTCCATAGGCCCCCCCCTTTATGTCGAGTGCCATATCTCAGTGCCCAGAGCGACTGGGGAAGGGGGGAGCGGAGTACTGGCTTCGGCCGGAATCCCGGTAATCACCCTGATCGGAGAGCTCTTCGGCACCGTCGACAGGATATACGCAAGGAGCCGTGCCCTGGCTGCGAGCCGACCCGCCGAGGACGTTGCTATTGCCCAGATTCAATTCTACGATGGGGTGGAGGGCCTGTTTTCCGTCAACGGACTGGCCGACGACGAGCGCATTGATCTTCATTTTCACGGCGCCTGTGGCAGCGTCCGCTTCGAAGAGAACAGATCTCGTTTTCCGGATGGCCTGCAGGCGCAGTACCGCGAATTGGCATCGAACACCAGCCACGGGGCCGCCGAGATCTGGGCCAACCGCATTAGAGGCACACAGCTGCTGCTCGACTGGATAAACCACGCCGCCCGGCAGGGTTGCGAGCTCAGCCGCAAGGAGGTTTCACGTGCAATCGGAGGATGAAGAGACGACCAAGTCGCCGGTAGCTCTGTCCCTGACTCTCGCCTTCGCCCTGCTGGCGCTCGTTTTCGGACTCAATCTCCTCGAGGGGCCGGAGGTCCCCGTCGAGCAGGAGCAACTGCAGCGTCTGATCAAGGAGGGGATGGTCACCAATATCATCGTCGGCCTCGACGGACTCCATTTCAGGTTGCGCGCGCCGATCGCCACCGAGCAGGAAGGTACCGAGATGAAGGCCGACCGGCTCATTCTGCCGGGTCGTCACGACGTGTCCCCGGAACAGGTAAGCTACTGGGAGAGTCGGGGAATCGAGGTGGAGTTCGACGATTCCAAACCGACACGGAACTGGGGTGGCATCATCCTGGTCGGTCTGCTGCTGACCCTAGGGCTCTGGCACGTCGCCAGCCAGATCTACAAGGACAAAAAGGGGATAGGAGCGCCTCGACGTCGGCTCAAGGAACTCGAAAAGGAATTCCGGGACGGCAGGATCAGCCTCGAGGACTACGAAAAGGCGCGGGAAGCCATCTGGGCGGAGATGTAGGGGTCAGGGGAAGCAAGTGACGATGGCCGCCATCAGGCTACTCAGCGAGAACACGATCAGGAAGATTGCCGCAGGAGAGGTAATCGAAGGTCCGGCATCGGTAGTCAAGGAACTGGTCGAGAACGCGCTGGATGCCAGAGCATCCCGGGTGTCCGCGCAAGTAGTCGAGGGCGGGATCAAGCAGATCGAGATTGCTGACGACGGTCACGGAATGAGCCGCGAAGACGCGCTCCTCGCCATGGAGCGGCACGCCACGAGCAAGATCGCCGCAGCATCCGACCTGTTTGGCATCGAGTCCCTCGGCTTTCGCGGCGAGGCGCTGGCAAGCATTGCCGCCGTCTCCCGACTGCGGCTCGAAACCCGACCCCAGGGGGAAGACGAGGGCACTCTGCTGGCCATCGAAGGTGGGGTACAGCGCGATTTGCGCCCCTGCGCTCGTGACGTGGGCACGACGATTTCCGTTCGCGGCCTGTTCTTCAACACGCCGGCCCGCCGCAAGTTTCTGCGGTTGGTTTCTACCGAGATGCGCCTCGTAACGACAACGACCATGCAGCTGGCGGCCGCCTACCCGGAGGTCGATTTCACTCTGACCAGCCAGGACCGGCGAGTGCTGGACCTGCGGTCCGGCAGCCGCCTGGCCCGCGCGGTGGACCTGCTCAATAAAACGGAAGACAGCCTGTCAGAGGGACAATACGAGGATGGGGAGGTAGCCGCGCACGTCATTGTTTGTGCCCCCGAGGACTGCCGCCGCACCAAGGGCGGCCAGTACATCATCGTCCGCGAGCGACCAGTGCAATCCCGCACGATCACCCGAGCCGTTTACTCCGGCTATGGGGGCCTGATCCGGGATGAGCATCCGCTGTTCCTGGTCTGGATCGAGTTGCCATCCCGGCAGGTAGACGTGAATGTTCACCCGGCCAAGAAAGAAGTGCGCTTCGCGGACGAGGAACGCTGCGTGGCGGCGGTCACAGCGGCCGTGCGCAACGCCCTCGGCTTGCCGGATGCCTTCGCGACCGCTACGCCAGCGTTGACTTCAGCTGGCACTTCCGCCCCACCTGTCGTCGCCGAGCCCGCCGCTACGTTCAAGGCTACGCCGCCAGCAAAGAGTAACGATGCAGTGCAGACCTTCGCAGATCTCCTGGCACCCTCTATCACCTGGGGGCCATCTCGGCGCAAGAGGACTGTAGCGCCGGAGACGGAGGCCGGCAAAGAAGACTCCCGAGTCTGGCTGCACGGGCGCACTGTCTGGCAGTTCCATTCGCGGTATCTTCTCCTCCCAACTGAAGACAGCCTGATCGTCATCGACCGCAGGCTGGCCCATGAGCGGGTCCTGTACGAGCGCGCGCTGGCCTCGTTCGAGAAGGGCGACCCGCCGCCTTCCCAGCAGCTTCTCCTGCCGTTGAATCTGGACCTCGATGCCCGCGATATGCAGACGGTCGAGAGGGCTGGCCCCATGTTACACGGAATCGGTTTTCAGGTACGTCCGTTCGGTCCTGCTTCAGTAATCTTGGACGCAGCGCCACCGGAGCTAGCTGAATTGGACCGTGAGCGCCTGTTCCGACAGTTGCTGGGCCGTATACCAGAAGCCGGCGATGCGGAGGCGGCGATGGGCGACATGATCGCCGCCGAGTTCGCCCGGGCCGCCGCCGTGCCCCCGGGCAGAGTCCTGGCCAGAGAAGAGGCTCAGGCCCTGGTCGACCAGCTCTTTTACACCGGTGATCCGTTCCGTTCTCCTGGCGGCACCCCGACCATGGCAAAACTAACTATGGACGACTTTGATCGGCTATTCCGACCGCCAGGCAATACCACTAAAGACCCATAAGGATCATTATGTAAAGTGGCGACGCGCAACTCTATCTCTAACTAACGATAATACCTGTTATAGTTAGTTGAGGATAGAGACCGACCAAGTCTATTGATGACAGAATCAAATCAACCTGCTATATTTGAGTTCCTCCCGTACTTCATACCTGCATTCTCTCCCTTCCGTCCTCCCAGGTCTTACAGCAGTAGCATAGCACCACACACAATCCATGAGTGATGCCAATTCCCTGACCGTGCCGTCAGGCAGCGAAATCACGCCCCTGGCTGAGGACCCGCTCGAGCAGTTCCTCGCTGGCCAGCTGAGCGAACGCACCCGACAGGCCTACAAGGCGGATGTCCGGAACTTCTTCGCTTTTCTGGGTTTCGAGCGAGCCACGCTCGAAGACTTGAAGCCCATCACGTTCCAGCATGTCGTAGCCTATCGCAACGAGCTAGCCAACCGCGGCTACAAGCGGACGACTATCAACCGCAAACTGTCCAGCCTCAAGGCACTCTTCAAGATGATGGTCGCTGCCGGTCACCTAGAGCACAATCCGGCCGATTCAACACTCGTTCGCGGCTACAAGGTCGAAGAGACCATGTCGGGCAAGGCCCTGGCGACCCAGGCCCTCCAGTCCATCCAGGCAGCCATCTCAGTGGAGAAACACGAACTGCGCCGGACGCGCGACATGGCCATCTTTCAACTACTTACCTACGGCGGCTTGCGCCGCTCCGAAGTTGCCGCCATGTGCTGGGAGGATATTCATCAGGAGGGCGTGTTTCACGTTCTGACCCTGCTCGAGACAAAGTCGGGCGTGGCACAGGACGTCAAGCTGCAGCCGATCGTCGTCCATCACCTCAACGCCTACCGCGACACCTTAACCACGCATGGTTACCCTGCAGAGTGTGCCATCTTCATCAGCCTGGCCCCGAATCGCTCGCACGGAAAACCTCTGAGCGACCAGTCAATCAACCTGATCGTGAAGAAACACGCGCTTCGCGCCGGAGTGCCCCAAACGATTACCGCCCATATGTTCAGGCACACCTGCTGCACACTCGCAATAGAAGGTGGAGCTAAACCCCAACAAGTCCAAGCGCATCTGCGCCACAAAGATCTCAAGACGACGATGCGATATTACGAGAATCGCGAGCGCCTGACCGACAACGCGTCCGACTACATCAAGCTAGGTTGACCCTTAGTTTAACGGGCCGGCCGCAGTTCTATGCAATCAGAACTGCGGCCGGCCCGTTAAACTAAGGCGCAGACGACTGGTTTACATATTGATAGTTATGTAGCGTCAGACTACGATGTTGACGATTTTACCCGGCACCACGATAAACCGGCGTATCTTGTCCGGATTCTCCACGTGACGGCTGATCCCGGGCACCTGGAGCACCATCTCCCGCAAATCCTCCTCGTCCACGCCCACCGGCACCTCGACCGTCCCCCGCATCTTTCCGTTCACCTGGACCGGCAACACGACCACCTCCGCCGCGATCAGGCCGGGATCAGCTTCAGGCCAGGACTGCAGACTCAGATCGCCGCTACCGAAACCACAGATATCCCAGATCTCCTCGGCGATGTGCGGGGCAAAGGGCGCCAGGAGCAGCAGGAAGATGCGCGCGACTTCGACCGGTACCTGGTCGTGGGAGACCAACTCGTTGTTCAACTCGATCAACGAGGCGATCGCGGTGTTGAAACGCAACCCTTCCACGTCATCCGACACCTTTGCGATCGTCCGATGCAACAGCTTGAGTAGATCCTCGGAAGCCTCTCCCCCAGTTTTGGAACACCGCTCCTGGTCTACGAAATTGCGCCAAACCCTGAACAGGAAGCGCTGCATGCCGCGAATCCCTTCCATGCTCCAGGGAGTACTCGCCTCCAACGGGCCCATATACATTTCGTACAGGCGGAAGGTGTCGACGCCGAGTTCGGCACCTACCTCCTCGGGTGGCAGGCCATTCCTATAGCGCTTACCCATCTTGCCGGCCGTGGTTTTCAGGCTCTTGCCGGTTGAGACCTGAACCGGAATTCCGTCGCGCAGCTCCACGTCGCGGATGTCGATGTAAACACCGCGCTCGTCGGTGTAGGCATCAGCGGTGATCATGCCCTGGTTGAAGTAGCGGCGGAACGGTTCGGGCGTGCTCACGTGGCCCAGGTCGAACAGTGCCTTGTGCCAGTAACGGGCATAGAGCAGGTGCAGTACGGCGTGCTCGGCTCCGCCGATGTACAGATCGACCGGCATGAAGTGGCTCTCCTTCACCGGGTCACAGAACGCCGCAGCATTGGCCGGGTCAATGAAACGCAGGTAGTACCAGCAGGAGCCCGCCCACTGGGGCATGACGTTGAGCTCTCGCTGGCAGGCATGCCCGTCCACCAGGACCTGTCGCCACGCATCACCGGCGCGGCTGAGAGGCGGGCTGACCGCCATCTGCGGATCGTCCGAGGTCTCCGGCTGAAAGTCGTCCATCTCTGGCAGCAGAGTAGGCACTTCGGTCGCGACGGAAAAACCCTCAGAGCGTTCGGCAAGCGGAAACGGCTCGCCCCAGTATCGCTGCCGCGAGAAGATCCAATCGCGCAGCTTGTAATTGACGGCCCTCCTGCCCTTCCCTTCGGCTTCCAGGGTCGCCGCTATCCGGTTCTTGGCCTCGGCGGTCGCCAACCCGGTGATGGCATAGGGACTCGGCCGGCCGTCGTGGGTGGTGTCCGAATTGACCGATGTTCCGTCCCCGGTAAAGCACTCTTCGTTTCCATCCGGGCCCTGCACCACCCGGACGATCGGCACCCCGAATTTGGTGGCGAACTCGAAGTCGCGGTCGTCGTGCGCCGGCACCGCCATGATCGCGCCCGAGCCGTATTCCATCGATACGTAATCGGCCACAAACACGGGTATCACCGCCCCGTTCACCGGATTCCGTGCCATGATCCCGGTGAAGACACCGGTCTTCTCGCGCTCCTCCTCGCGGCCAACCTGCGCCGCCTCAGCGGCGGCGACGTAGGCACTGACTGCTTCTCGTAGCGGCCGGCCAGCCTCCTCTCCTTTCCAGCTTTCAGGAGTGTCATCGGGCCAGGCCTCAGGCACCAGAAACCGGTCCTCCCCTGCCTGCAGCAGCGGGTGTTGCGGCGCCACTACCATGAAAGTTGCCCCGAACAAGGTGTCCGGCCTAGTCGTGAACACGACTAGTTCAGAGGCAACGTCCTGGCTGGCTGGTGCGAGAGCCTCGAATATCACTTCGGCGCCGTCGCTGCGCCCGATCCAGTTGCGCTGCATCACCTTGATGGGCTCTGGCCACTGTAGTCCGAAGATGCCACCACTGCCATCAGGCAGGTCGTCGGCATCAAGGTCTTCCAGTAAGCGATCGGCGTAAGCCGTAATCCGCATCATCCATTGCTTCAACGGGCGCTTGAAGACGCGAAAGTCGCCACGTTCGCTCTTGCCCTCGTTGGTGACTTCCTCGTTGGAGAGCACCGTTCCCAGGCCGGGGCACCAGTTGACCGTCACTTCCTTTTCGTAGGCGAGGCGGTAGTTGTTCAACACATGCGCCTGCTCGGCCTGGCTCATCTCGCCCCAGGCGACCGCGTCGCTTCCCGCTGCAAGCCTGTCAACCGAAGTCAGGACTCTCTTGCCGGAGGCGAACTTGTCGGCCAGCACGGCGATCGGCCTCGCCCTCCCCATGCGCCCCCCGCCCCCTTCCTGCGTCCACTCGAACTCCGGGTCGTACCAGCTGTCGAAAAGCTGAACGAATATCCATTGCGTCCAGCGATAGTATTCCGGGCGCGACGTGGCGATTTCGCGATCCCAGTCAAAAGACAGTCCGAGGAACTGCAGCTGCTGACGGTATTTGTTGATGTTTGCTTCGGTCGCCTCGGCCGGATGGATGTTGTTCTCGAGCGCATACTGCTCAGCCGGAAGGCCGAAGCTGTCGAATCCCATCGGGTGGAGAACGTTAAAACCTTTCATGCGTTTGTAGCGGCTGAAGATATCGCTTGCGATGTAGCCCTTTGGATGCCCGATGTGCAGACCATCACCGCTGGGATAGGGGAACATGTCCAGGATGTAACACTTCGGCCTGCCAGCGTCGAACCCCGCCTCGCCCGGCCCGACAGACCGGTAGACCTTGTCGGCCAGCCAGCGCTGACGCCACCGCTCTTCCAAGGCGTTGAAATCGTAGGCGCCCGCCACGCTACTTCCCTCTTCAGCCTGCTTTTCTGTTGCCGTCTTCGTCATGGATACAACCTCTGAAGCATTCGCGGAAAGGGAATCGTCTCACGCACGTGATGAAGACCGCAGATCCAGGTCACTAGGCGCTCGATCCCCATGCCGAAACCGGCGTGCGGCACACTGCCGTAGCGACGCAGGTCCAGGTACCAGCGGAACGCCTCTTCCGGAAGCTGGTGCTCCTGCAGCTTGCGTTCCAGCACGGCCAGTTCGTCCTCCCGCTGCCCACCTCCAATGATCTCGCCATATCCTTCCGGGGCCAGCACATCCATACACAGGGCGAGACGCTGGTCCTCCGGGTCTTCCTTCATGTAGAAGGCCTTTACCCCAATTGGGTAGCGATGCACGATGACCGGCCGGTCGAACTGCCGTGAAATGACCGTCTCGTCATCGCCGCCGAGGTCACTGCCCCACTCGATGTCGCTGCCCTCTCGGTGCAGAATGTCCACCGCCTCCTCGTAACTCAATCGCGGAAACGGCTTCTGCACCACCTCAAGAGAGGCGGTATCCCTCTCGAGGACATCCAGGTCATGGGCGCAACGCTCGACGACCCGCCCGACGACTTCGACGAGCATATCCTCGGCCAAGTCCATGTCCCCGTCCAGATCGCAATAGGCCACTTCGGGCTCGAGCATCCAGAACTCGGTCAGGTGCCGACGCGTCTTCGACTTCTCGGACCGGAAGGTCGGACCAAGGCAGTAGACCTTGCCGAAAGCCATGGCGGTAGCCTCCATGTAGAGCTGCCCGCTCTGCGTCAGGTAGGCCTTCTCCTCAAAGTAGTCGGTCTCGAACAGCGTGGTCGTGCCCTCGCAGGCGGCCGGCGTGAAGATTGGCGCGTCGGTGAGGATGAAATCGCGGTGGTCCATGTAATCGCGGCAGGCCTTGATCACCTCGCTGCGGACTCGCAGGATGGCGTGAGGCCGGGTCGATCGCAACCACAGGTGACGGTGGTCCATCAGGAAGGCGGTACCGTGTTCCTTCGGCGTGATCGGATAGGCATCGGCCCGCTGCAGGCAAACCAGATCGGTCACGCCAACCTCGAACCCCGAGGGGGAACGCTCGTCCTTGCGAACGGTGCCGCGCACAATCAGCGCCGATTCCTGCGTCAGCTCTTCGCACAAATCGAAGAGCGCGGCCTCGACATCTCCCTTAAATACGACACACTGGATGATGCCAGTCCCGTCGCGGAACTGGAGGAAATGGAGCTTGCCGCTCGAGCGCTTATTGTAAAGCCACCCGGCCAGCTCCACGTCGGCCCCTTCGTGGGCGCCGATCTGCGTTATGGTTACCCGTTCCATTAGATCTGTCGCCGTTTGGCGATGCAGCCGTGACCAGAAACTGAAAAGACTACCGAATGTAACATTCGATAGTCTCCTCCAGCCCGGGCGTTGACGCCGGATCTATTTGGCAAGCGTTGCTTTGTGACTCAGGCGTATCTTTCCGCCGGTGTCGATGTCCAGGACCGTGACCTCGATCTCCTCTCCCTCAGCGACTACGTCTTCGACCTTCTCCACGCGGCGGTGGGCCAGTTCGCTGATGTGGACCAGCCCCTCCTTGCCCGGCAGGATCTCGACAAAGGCACCGAACGGCATGATTCGTTTCACCTTGCCGTTGTACTTCTTGCCAATCTCGGCGTCGGCCGTTATCGACTCGATCATCTCGCGTGCCGCTTTGGCCTGCGCGCCGTCAACCGACGACAGGGTGATGGTGCCGTCGTCGTCGACGTTGACCGTGGCCCCAGTCTTCTCGATCTCGCGGATGGTCTTGCCGCCCGGGCCGATCACCGCACCGATTTTCGCCGGGTCGATCTTCAGGAATTCGATCCGCGGCGCGTAGTCAGAGAGGTCCGCTCTCGGTTCGGCGATACCCTCGCTCATCTTTTCGAGGATGTGCAACCGCCCTTGACGCGCACGCTCCAAAGCCTGCTGCATGATCTCGAAGCTGATGCCGTTGATCTTGATGTCCATCTGGATCGCCGTAATGCCCTCAGCGGTCCCGGCAACCTTGAAGTCCATATCGCCGAGGAAGTCCTCCGCCCCGAGAATATCGGTCATCAGCTCCCACTGCTCCCCTTCCTTGACCAGACCGACGCCGGCACCGGCTACCGCAGTCTTGATCGGCACGCCCGCGTCCATCAGCGCCATCGAGCAACCACAAACGGTGGCCATTGAACTGGAGCTGTTGGACTCGAGAATGTCCGAGACCAGTCGAAGCGTATACGGAAAGGTCTCGACAGACGGAATCACCGGTTCGATCGCGCGCTCGGCCAGGTGGCCATGGCCGATGTCACGACGCCCGGGGCCGCGTTCGAATCGCACCTCGCCGACACTAAAGGCGGGGAAGTTGTAATCGAGAAAGTAGGACTTGAAGTTCTTGCCGCGCAGGTCGTCCACCATGCGCTCGTCGAACTTCGTGCCCAGCGTCGCGGCGCACAGCGCCTGGGTCTGACCGCGGGTGAAAATGGCCGAGCCGTGCGTGCGCGGCAGTACACCGGCCTCGCTGGTAATCGGCCGCACGTCTTCCAGACCGCGACCGTCGATGCGGCGCTTCTCGCTGAGGATCATCGCCCGCATGTCGGCCTTGATCAGCTTCTCGTAGAGATCCTTGATCTGCTTCTCGGACTCGGGGAACTCCTCGGCTAGACTCTCGAGGACCTCATCTCGTAAGCTGTCCAGCAGGCCCTGCCTGTCTTCCTTCTGGGCGGTCCGGTTGGCCTCGCCGATACGGGTCTTGGCCAGTTCCTCGACCTTGGCTGCCATGGCCTCGTCGACCGCCGGGGGATCGACGACGAGCTTCTCCTTGCCCACCAATTCGACCAGCTCGTCCTGCAATTCGACCAGCTCGCGGATGTGCAGGTGGGCGAACTTCAATGCCTCGAGCAACTCCTCCTCGGAGACCTCGTGGGCACCGCCCTCAACGCTGGCAATGTCGTCCCGGGTCCCGGAGACGATGAGGTCCAGGTCGCTGACCTCCAGGTCCGTATGGGTCGGATTGATCTTAAACTCACCCTCCACCCTGCCCACGCGCACAGCGCCCATGGGACCGGCGAAGGGGATGTCGGAGATGCTCAGAGCCGCCGAAGCACCCAGCATGCCCAGCACATCGGCGTCGTTCTCTCCGTCAGACGACAGAACGCTCACATAGACCTGGACCTCGCGGAACAGCCCCTTGGGAAACATCGGACGGATCTGATGGTCGGTGAGACGAGCGCTGAGAGTCTCCTTCTCGCTCATGCGGCCTTCACGCTTGAAAATGTTGCCGGGAATGCGGCCGGCCGCGTAAGCCTTCTCCCGGTAGTCGACGGTGAGGGGAAAGAAGCCTCGATCCTCTCCGGCGTCGGTACGGCAGGCCGTGACCAGAACCACCGTGTCCCCGTACTGCAGCCAGACCGCCCCCTGGGCCTGTTTGGCCACCTTGCCGGTTTCCATGGACAGGGTGCGTCCGCCAAATTCGATTTCTAGTTTCTGAATCATCTTTTCTCGCTAAGTTGTGTGATTGTCGAACTGGTATGCTAATGATTCCGCGGGCGACAACGCCTCCCGCGGTAACTCCGGCTCGCCCTCAACGACGCAGGTCAAGTTCCCTGATCAGCTGGGCGTAGGCATCGGGATTGACTCCCTGGTAATAACTCTGCAATCGCCGCCGCCGTCCGATCAGCTTCAACAGGCCGCGCCGGCTACCGAAGTCTTTTGTCTCCTGCTGCAGGTGCGTGGTCAAGTTGCGGATTCGCTCCGTGAGAATGGCTATCTGCACGGGCGCGGCGCCCGAGTCATTCTCGTTTTTTCCGAACTGGGAAACCAGCTCGCGAGTTCGTTCGGTGGTAATGGACACGCTCTTCCTCCATCTCTTACTACACAGGTTGCATGCCCGCCAGCAGTTGGCGGGCACGTTCGATATCGATTGCGATCTGCTGCTGCAGTTCCTCACTGTCGGCGAAGCGCTTCTCTTCCCGCAGACGCCCGAGCACTTCCAGGGTCAAAGTCTTGCCGTACAGGTCTCCAGAAAAGTCTAGCACATAAATCTCTAGAGAGATCTCCGTTTCGGCAAATGTCGGTCTGACACCGTAGTTTACGACAGTTCCATAGGTCGGTGCCTCATCCCACTGAGCCCGGCCGACATAGACCCCGGCCTCGAGGTCTGGACCGGGGCAACCAACATCGAGGTTGGCGGTGGGAAAACCCAGTTTGCGACCCCGCCCGGCGCCCCGTCGGACCACGCCCTGGATGGGCGCCCAGTCAGGCATCAGCGCTGCCAACCAGTCGCCTCGGCGCACCTCATTGGGGACTAACGGTCGTCATCGCCACAGTGGCCGAGCGCAGCACCTTCAGGGGCCGCAGGAGACCGGCACCCCCATTCCAGGAGCCAATTCCGCACAGTCTCAGCTGCGGATCGTAGACGGCGCACGCCGCATCGCTGTCGGACACTCCCTGGTCCGGCTCCTGCCTTACCGGATTCCCGTGGGCGAAGCGCGCAACGCGTTCGGCGTCCAGAATTACCTCCGGCATGTCGCACAATGCCGCGCGAGGGGGAACCATGAGCCGCTCGATCCTTCCATCACTCGTGGCGGCGCGAATCTCTTCGAGGGAAACGGCCTGCGCCAGTGTCAGCGCGCCGACTCGCGTGCGGCGCAGCTCCCGGACATATCCCCCACACTTCAGGGCCTCCCCCAGATCGGCGGCCAGTGACCGGATGTAGGTCCCCTTGCTGCAGCTCACCTGCAGCCGGAGGATCGGGTAGTCGTAGGAAACCACCTCCAGTCCGAAGATGGACACTGATCGGGGATGCAGCTCCACGGAGCGGTCGGCGCGGGCAAGCTTGTAGCTTGGCACCCCGTTGATCTTGATAGCCGAGAAGGCGGGAGGCACCTGCTCGATCTCCCCCACGAACCCGGAGATTGCTGCGGCCAGCTGCTCGGGAGAAGGCGGAACGGCATCCTCGCGGCCCTGAAGCTGTCCGTGGACATCTCCGGTGGTGCTCGTGGCCCCGAGCTGGATAGTCGTCTCGTACTCTTTGTCGGCGTCGCTTATCCACTGACTCAGCCGGGTGTACGCACCGAGGCAGGCCACGAGTACACCGGTCGCCAGCGGGTCGAGGGTACCGCAGTGCCCGACGCGGCGCTGGCCCAGGACCGATCGCAAACCGGCGACCACATCGTGGGAGGTGGGCCCGACATCCTTGTCGACGACGAGGATACCGTCACGGCCACTACTCATCGGAGCTGCCCAGGGAATTGATCAGACTGTCGATGCGCGACGCCCGCTCGGCAGTATCGTCGTAGACGACGCTAAATTCCGGGACGTGGCGTAACGAGATGCGTCGGGCGATTTCCCTGCGGATGTGCCCGAGGGCGCGGTTGAGCGCCTTCTGTGCCTCCCTCTTCTCGGTCTCGGTGCCGATCACGCTGACAAACATCCGGGCGTGGCGCAGATCCTTGGACACCTCGGTATCGACCACCGTCACCAACCCGACCCGCGGATCCCGCAGACTCATCACCACGTCGCTGAGTTCGCGCTGCAGCAGTTCGCGCACCCGGTTGACCCTGTAAGGCGAGGCCACGCTGCTACCGAGGCTCGATCGAATAATCGAGCAACTGCACACGCAGGTCCTGCTCGACGAAGTTGACAGTCTTCGACAAAATCTCGTTGGCGTGATCAGCGGCACTGCTGACCACGGCGATGCCCAGAACGGCGCGCTGCCAAAGGTCGTTTTGCTCGACCTCGGCGACCGAAACGCTGAAGCGGTTGTGGATCCTCTCCTTGAGGCTTTTGAGCACTCCTCGCTTGTCCTTGAGCGAACGACTGTCCGGGAGATACAGGTCCAGTTCGCAGGTCATCACCACCACGCCGGCACTACAACGTGCGCGCTGTCTCGACGACCTCGAGCGCCTCAATGAGGTCGGTCTCCTGGACCTCGTTGAAGCCTTCCAACCCGATGCCACACTCGTACCCTTCGAGCACTTCGCGCACGTCGTCCTTGAAACGACGTAGCGAAGCGATCTCGCCGGTGAAAACATTTTTCCCATCCCTCACGACGCGGACCCGGCTGCTGCGGCTGATCTTGCCCTGCTGCATCATGCAGCCGGCGATATTGCCCGCCCGCGACGAGCGGAAGACCTGGCGCACCTCGGCCGTACCCACGACGCGCTCGTTCAGGTCCGGCGACAGGAGTCCCGACAGACCGGCGCGGATATCCTCGATGACTTCGTAAATCACGTCGTAGTTGCGAATCTCGACCGCGTCCCGCGTCGCCGTTTCGCGGGCGGCAGGATCTGCCTGGACGCCAAACCCGATGATGATGGCACTGGACGCGGAGGCCAGCAGCACATCAGATTCCGAGATGGTGCCGACGCCGCTGTGGATGACGTACACCCGCACCTCCTCGTGGGTTATGGCACCCAACGCCTGGGTGATCGCCTCGACTGACCCGTCTACGTCACCTTTGACTATCACCTTGAGATCCGTGATCTGCCCCTGCTGGATCTGGTAGTTCAGATCGCTGAGCGTGACCGCGCCCATGCTGCGATGCTCCTGCTCGCGCTTCATCTGCTGACGGCGCTGGCTCAAAGACTTGGCGTCGCGCTCGGAAGCGGAGACCGAAAAGCTGTCGCCTGCCTGGGGAACGCCGGCCAGTCCCAGAACCTGCACCGCCTCAGAGGGACCGACCTCGTCTACGTTCTGGCCGTTCTCGTCGAGCAACGCGCGCACGCGGCCGCTGAACACGCCGGTTATGAACGGATCCCCGCGGCGCAGCGTTCCTTCCTGCACCAGGACCGTCGCTACGGCACCCCTGCCCTTGTCGAGCTGAGCCTCTATAATGGTCCCGCGGGCTCGCTTCCCGGGGACCGCGGTGAGCTCGAGCAACTCGGCTTCGAGCAGAACCAGATCGATCAGCTTGTCGATGCCCGTGCCGTTGGTCGCGGAGATCTCGGCACAGGCTACCTGGCCGCCCCAATCCTCCAGGAGCACTCCCCGCTCGGACAGCTGGCGCTTGATCCGGTCCGGATCGGCAGTCGGTAGATCGATCTTGTTGACGGCCACCACCAACGGAACCTGGGCCGCCTTCGCGTGGTCGATGGCCTCGATCGTCTGCGGCATGACGTTGTCGTCAGCTGCCACAACCAGGATCACCAGGTCGGTGACCCGGGCACCGCGGGCCCGCATGGCGGTGAACGCGGCATGCCCGGGTGTGTCGAGGAAGGTGATCTTGCGGCCGTCGGGCGCCTTAACACCGTACGCACCGATATGCTGGGTGATGCCCCCCGACTCGCCGGCCACCACGTTGGACTCGCGCAGATAGTCGAGCAGTGAGGTCTTGCCGTGATCGACGTGTCCCATGACGGTGACCACTGACGACCGGGGCTCGGGCTCACCACCCTCCTCCTCCTCGGGGTCGATCTCTTCGAGAAACTCCTCTTCCTCGTCTTCGAGGGGCTTGACTTCGAAACCGAACTCGTCGGCCACGGTCACGATGGTGTCCATATCGAGCCGCTGGTTGATGGTTACCATCATGCCCAACTGGAGACAGGTTGCGATCACCTCGGTAGACCGGATGTCCATGCTCTCCGCCAGCTCGACAACCGTGATGAACTCGCTGACGGTAATTATGTTCTGCTGTTCTTCAGCATCGCCGTTCTCGTCGCTCGAGCCCCGATCGTAGCGGCGGCGGGATCGTCCCTCGTTGAGCTGCGACAGGGTCTTGCGGACGTTGTCCTGAACCTCGCGCGAGTCGACAGTGCGCCGTCGCTTGCCGCGGCCACTCCCACCACCTTTCCAGCGGCCGCTGACATCGCCGCCATCGACCGAGGGCGCTGCGTCCTTGCGCTCGGTGCGGTTGTCACCATCGGTCGAAGGACCTGAGTCGTCGCGCTTGCCCCGCCGCCGCCGCCGGCCATCCCCCTCGCGAGGGGCGCCGGGCATGGGACCGGAGGGAGCGCTCCTGGCCATGCCGCCACCACCACCGCCGCCACCGCTAGACGAAGGGGAAACCCGCCGACGCTGAGGACGGGTCTCCGGTGACCGCGCTTTAGTCTCGCCACCCGTATCCCGCTTCTCTGCCGGCCGCACCTGCTTCTTCAGGTCCTCCTCTTTGCTCTTCTGGCGCTGGACCTCTGCCATCGAGCTCTGTTTTTCCTGCTCGAACTTCTCCGAGATCGCCTTGAGCATCTCGTCCGTGACGACGCTCATGTGACTCTTCATCTCATGCCCCATGCCCTTGAGCATCGAGATCAGTGCGTCGCTTGACAGCTTGCGCTCTTTCGCGACCTGGTAGACCCTGCGTTTTTCTGCCAACGGTAAAGCCTCCTGTTCAGAAGCTCAGTGCAATGGACCAAGTCATGGTTGTTGGGATTCGCCCTCGCCATCGGCGTTGCCGGAATCGCCCTCAGCTCCGGCAATGCCGTCCGGCGCAGCTTCGACCGACACGACCTCGTCGGCAGCTTCGGCCGTGGGGGCCGGCCCGTCGTCCTCCGACCCGCTCACTTCCTCGACCGCCGTGCCTTGCGATCGTGAAGCCTCTGCAGCCACGGCCTCCTCGCCCTCGCCAGGCGCACTCTCTTCCTCAGTGTCAGTGCTAGCCTCGGGCGGGGGCCCCAGGGCAGCAATGCTCGAGCTCAACGCCGCGGCGGCGGCGGCCTTGGCCTGGGCGGCAGCGGCTTCAGCAGCGGCCTTAGCCTGGGCGGCGGCCTGGGCGGCGGCCTCCTCGGCGGCTTCGATTTCTTCGCGGTGCTCGGCGAAGTAGGTGGAGGCGGAATCGCGCAGCTGGACGGCGGCCTCCTCTTCCTCCATTCCGGGAACCGTGCGCAGCAGCTCGATGGTCGACTCGCCGAGCTCGCGAATCGAGGTGAAGCCGGAAGTAGCCAGGCTCAAAGCAATCAGTTCGCTGACACCCGATATCTGGCGGAATTCCTGCTCCACCTGGGTTATGCGGGCCCGGCGCTCCTGATATTCAGACTCAGTGATGATATCCAGTCCCCATCCGGTGACCTGCACGGCCAGCTTGGAGTTCTGGCCGTATCTTCCTATCGCCAGCGACAGCTGGTCTTCCTCGACTAGAACCACGGCGTGCCGACGCCGGTGGTCGACGATCACGCGCTGCACGTTAGCCGGACTGATGGCCCTGGCGATGAAGATCTCCGGCTCGTCGCTCCAGGGAACAATGTCAATACGTTCGCCGCTGAGTTCGCGCACAATCGCCTGCACCCGCGAGCCTTTCACCCCAACGCAAGCGCCCACCGGGTCGACGCGCTCATCGCTGGAGCTGACGGCGATCTTAGCACGCTCACCGGGCTCTCGGGCGACCGCGTGGATCCGCACGATCCCCTCGGCGATCTCGGGCACCTCTATTTCGAATAGCTTGCCTAGCAAGTCCGGATGGCTACGGGAAAGCAGCACCTGCGGTCCGCGGCTGACCGTGAGAATCTCGAAGATGAGGCCACGGATGGTATCGCCCTGGCGGTAGCGCTCGCGTCGAATCTGCTCCTTGAGCGGAATGGCGGCCTCGGCACGCCCGAGGTTAAGGATGATGTCGCCCCTGCTGATCTGCTGCACCGTGCCGGATTCGATCTGTCCGACGCGCCCCTTGAACTCGTCGAAGATCCGCTCCCGCTCGGCCTCCCGGACACGTTGGACGAGAACCTGTTTGGCGGTCTGAATCGCGTTGCGACCGAAATCGTCGAAATTCAGTTTCTCGACGACGACGCTGCCCATCTTGGCCTCGCCGTCGATGGCCAAAGCGTCCTCGAGCTCTATCTCCATGCTCGGCTCTTCAATCTCCTCGACCACAGTTTTGTGAGCCACCACCTCCATGCGCCCGGATACGGGATCGATCTCAGCCTCGTAGTTCTCGGTGTTACCGTAACGCTTCTTGGCGGCTGAGATGAGGGCGTCGGCCAGTGTCTCCACGACCAGTTCCCTGTTGACATTCTTTTCCCGGGCGATCTGACTCAGTGCTTCGACGATGCTGATGTTGGTCATTGGATCCCTGGTTAGCGGCAGCCCCTAAAACTCTGCCTGGATGGTGGCCTTGCCAATCGTCTCGCGCTCGATGCGCAGATTCTGCTGGTCTCCGGGCTGGCGCCTCGCGCCGCTCTTCCCGCCATCGCCGGCCAGGGTGACGAAATCGCGATCCCACTCCTGCAGCCGGCCCAGATGTGTGGGGCCGGTGGTCAGCACCACCTTGACCAGCCGCCCGGCTGCGCGCGAAAAATCACCGTCGGTCACCAGCGGCCTGTCCAGCCCGGGCGAGGTCACTTCGAGACGGTAGCGGCCGGGAATCGGATCCTCGACATCTAACAGGTCGGCGGCCTCGCGGCTGATAGCCACGCAGAGATTGACGGTGACTCCTGGTGTCTTGTAAACGAGGAGCCGGACCGTCTGGTTGTTCGGGCTGCCGACGACCTCAATATCGACCAGATCGGCACCGTGGTCCTCGACGATCGGCCTGGTCAGCCCCATCAGCCGGCTCCTGAGGTCGTCAGATCCGACGGCCGGAATTGCCAGATTTCACCTCAAAAACCAAAACCGGGCCTGCGCCCATGAGTTCAATAACAACGAAAATAGGTCAAGCCGCGGTATCTGGCAAGATTGGGGACTGGCGGGCCGGCGCAACGTCAGGGCTGCAATTCTTTAGGGCGCAACGGATTACTGCAGGATCTGCAGCAGCTCGCGCAATTCCCGCCGCGTCCCATCAAGCAGTTCCCGCAGCTGCCGTTCGCGCGCCCTGGCTGGCACCGCGTCCCCGTCCCCGAGTGCCGCCGAGTGATCCGTGGTGGCGCCATCCGCTGCTGCTGCGAGCCCGTCAGGCTCGGACGCGGAAAGGTCTGAGTCGATCTCTCCGTCGCCGTTTTCGGGAACCGCGACAGCAGCCGGTGCCTCTCCCTGATCGGCAACGCTGGTCGCCACACCCTGAGCCGGCGGCAGCTCGTGCAGAAATGCGGTTTCCGCCTCGAGGTTGCGCAGCAGCTCGGGCTCGCTCTTCAGCTTCCTGCTGGCCCCCTGGATGGTGTAGCGCTCGTCGTAGAGCAGACGCTTGATGCGCAGGACGATCCCGATGTCCCGTTCGCGATAGGAGCGGTTCTTGCCGTGCACACGTCGCGGGCGGAGACAGGAAAACTCCTTTTCCCAGGACCTCAGCGTATAGGCCTGCAGGTTGGTAATCTCCGCCACTTCGCTGATGCTGTAGTAGAGTTTGACTGGTTTCTTCATTGGCAGAAGCCTGCCGCCTGAGCTGTCAACGAGACCGGCGCGCGCGCCAAAAGGTGCGGATCGGAGTTCCCTTGAAGTCGAACTGATCTCTCAGTCTGTTCTCGAAGAAGCGCCGGTACGAACTCCCGATAAGATCAGGACGATTCGAAAAAATCACGAAAGTAGGCGGCCCGATGGCCTGCTGCGTCGCATACAGAAGACGCACTTCTCGACCGCCCTGGGCCGGTGGCGACTGGCTGGCGATCGCACTCAGCATCCGGTTCAGGGCGCTCGTGGCAATCCGGCTCGAATAGCTAACATACACCCTGTCGACCGCCTCGAGGCAGCGGGCAATGTTGCGCCCCGTCAGCCCGGAAATGAAGAGGACCGGATACGGCTTCAGGTGGGCGTAGCGGGCATAGAGATCGGAGCGGAAGGCTTCTCCTGTCGTCGTCCTGCGGTCCACCAAATCCCACTTGTTCACCGCGATCACCAGCCCGCAACCGGCTTCAATCACCTGACTCATGACTCTTAAGTCCTGCAATGTAACACCCTCTGTCCCATCGATCAAGACCACAGCAACGTGGGCCTGTCCGATGCTCTCAGAGGCACGCAGACCACTGTAATATTCCACCTGGTCCTGTACCTTGCTGCGCCGCCGTAAACCGGCGGTATCCATCAGAACGAATTCCTGCCCGCCGCTTTCGATCCGAGTCTGCGTCGAGTCGCGGGTGGTACCCGGCTGTTCGTGGACGACCGAGACTCGATGACCGGCCAGCCGGTTCATCAAGGTCGACTTCCCGACATTGGGACGACCTACTAGGACAACGCGAATCGCGGGATCCGGATTGGGTTCGACAGTCGCGAACAGCGGGGCAAAGCGGCTGACCAATTCCTGTAACATGTTCCCCGACTTCCGTCCCGTGCTTGCCGAGACCGGGACCGGGTCCCCGAGGCCAAGTCCATAGAAATCGTCGAGTCCCGCATCCCGGTCCAGATTGTCCACCTTGTTGACGACGAGCATGCTGGGCCGCCTCGAATGCAGGAGCAACTGCGCCACTTCCCTATCCACGTCGGTGGCCCCGGTAGTCCAGTCGGCCAGCAGGATTACGATATCGGAGTCGCCGATGGCCATCTCGGCCTGGGCGCAGACAGCCGCGGCAATAGCCTCCTTGCTGCGCGGCATGAAGCCACCGGTGTCGGCCAGCGTGAAGAGGTGACCGTCCCAGCTCGTTTCCGCGTAGATAATGTCGCGCGTCACCCCGGGGAAATCGTCGACGATCGCCCGCCGCGCCCCGATCAAGCGGTTGAACAGCGTTGACTTGCCGACGTTGGGACGACCAACAATCGCGACTACCGGACGACGGTGGTGCTGCACTGCTGCCGGCTGGCTCAAGACCGCTTACTCCCCACGTAATATCCCATTTCGGAAAGTTGTCGACCGTCGCCTGCCCGCCGGACGGCGTAGTCGCCGCGACCTCCGGGATCAAGCACGAGATCTGCTATCGTTCCCACCAGGTCGTAACGCCCTACGGTCACCGCCCGGCCCGCCCGAGCTTCCACTTCCCCCACGGTCATGTCGTCAAGCGTCAGTCCCTCGCCGTTGATGCAGTTGGGGGGCAGCACCACCAGATCCCAAGGGCCGTCCCTGATTGCCTCGACGATGTCGGCCGCGGTGAGGAGACCCGAGACCGTGATACCGCGTCCGAAGTAGTCGTTGTCGACCGGAATGAGATCGGCGGAGATCCCCTCGATCGTATTGACTCCGGCGACTAGGTCCGGCATGAATTTCTCGCCCAACCGCCCGGTAACGAGCCCGAGACGAAGCGGGTGCGGAGCAGCGGCCGGCAACTTGCAACGATCGCGCTCCCAACCATCCAGAAAAGACCGCACCATTCCGATTCCGTTCTCCAGCTGCGGAAACGCATCGTAATAGTCCGCCTCGGGCGGCAACCGATCCAGCAGGAGAAACAGCTCGTCTGAGGCGTACACGACCCGCTCTCCAAGCCCATCGTAGAACTCGGCCCCCCAGCGCTCCGCAAGGGAGACATATTCGAGTGACTTCTCAGGTGTCACCGGCTGCAAGGTCGGCAGGTTGTCGCGAAACCGGGTAAGTCCGACCGGGACCAGGGCGACTGAGCGCACGGCTGGATAGAACCCGGCCAAATCACGCACCGTCCGCTCGAGGTGCTCGCCGTCGTTGAGACCAGGACAGACGACGACCTGAGCATGCATCTCTATGCCGTTGTCAGCGAGCTTGGCGATGCGGTCCAGGATGGGCACAGGAAGCGAGCGACCGAGCAGAATCTGGCGCAGATCCGGATTCGTAGCGTGGACCGAGATGTACTGTGGGGACAGTCCCTGCTCGATTATGCGGTCGATGTCCCGCTCCTTGATGTTGGTCAAGGTCACATATGAACCATGAAGGAAGCTGAGCCGGTAGTCATCGTCCTCGAAGTAAAGGGACCTGCGCATCCCCTTCGGCATCTGGTGGATGAAACAAAAGACGCACTTGTTGTTGCAGTTGCGCAGCTTCATCTCCTCGAAGCTGAGTCCAAACGCCTCGCCGGCGACTCGCGTGAGCTCGACCTCGTACGCCTCGCGCTCGCGCTCGACCTCAATGTTGAGCTCGGCATCGGCACTGTGCACCTGGAAGTCGATCAGATCGCGGATCTCGCGGCCGTTGATGGCAAGGATGGTATCCCCGACGGCGAACCCGGACCTGGCCGCCAGACTCTCCGGCTCGACGCCGCTGACGACGCTCACGGCTCCTCCTGTAGCAGCTTCAGGCGCACAGCGTTGAGCGATACCTTGACGATCTCCAGATCCAGGCCCTCGACGCCCTTGGCGCTGAGCTCGCGCGCCACCTGGAAGCCGGCGCTCTTGGCCTGGGCATCGTACCGCGCCAGACCGGATTCGACAGTCCTGGGGTACAACTTTTCGATCGCACCGATGCGCAGCGGGAACTCCCGCTCGAAGACGGCCACCGCGGGCGGAGTCCCCTCGATCTCGAGTCTGAGCAGCCGCCCCGAGTATGCCTTCTCGCGCCAGTCGTCAACAATCCTGCGCACCAGATCGTCTGCCATGTCGTTCAGCCCAAGTCGCACCGCCTTGCGGGCGGCCGCGTCCAGGCTGCTACCGGCCGCTTTGCGAACTCCCTCCAGCACCGCAACGGTCTCGCGGGAATCGGCCCAGGAGACGTGCAGGTTAAGGTGGGCGATCGCGGTGCGTATACCAGTAGACTCCAGCGACTTGCCAGCAAACGGGATCGGGATGCCCCGGGCCTGCTCGATGTCGACATCGGCGACTATCACGATATCCCCCTGCTCGCGCGCCTGCTCCTGCATCCGGGCCAGATCGCGGGACCCAGGCTGTTCCAGGACGGCAACATTCAGGCGATCGCTGTAGCGCTGCAGGACACCCACGATCTCGCCGGCCGCCAATTTCCACGACGAGGGGCCGGGGCTCCCGTCCACCATGAGGCGTTCACGTCCGACGCAGACCAGTCGCGGGTTGCCGGCCGCCTCGATCAACAGGTTCACCGCGTCCAGGTCGCGGTAGAGGTCGCCCAGACTAACCTTGGCGTCAATGACGACCTGGTAGGTCGTCGAGTCGACTGGCCCCTGCTCCACGATAACGAACTCGCGCACGTAGCCGGCAGTGCTGCTGAGAATATCGTCTTCGATCACGGCGAAATTCCGGACCCTGGTGTGAGAGGAGATGAGGGCTCCTAGCGCCTGCTCCACCGCCTCGCGCAAGGCCGTGCGCTTGGCATGGGTGAACGCCGTCGCGAGATCGCCCTCAACTACGGCTGCCAGACCAATGGCGCGAACCGGCCGCAGCACTTCTGCTCCGTCTCCCGGCGACGCCAGGAGCGCGATACCAGCCAGCGCTGAAAGCAGAAGCCGGCGACGGTGAACGATGAGGGTTGTCAAGCGAATCAGAATTCGCGGCGGAAGACGCTCTGCAATTCACGCATCATCAGCAGAGCCTCCGCACCGGATACTGGCTGCTCGGGCCGAAAGAGTCCAGACACCTTCTCGGCCGACATGATGCCCCGCTCGGTACTCAGGGCGATGGCATTGTAGCCGTAGAAATCGCTGCGGACGTCGGGAAACCGCGACGTCTCACCTACGTACTTGGTCGCCAGCTCCGAGTCGCCGGTGAGCAGGATCAGCACCCCCTGCACGACACGGGCATAGTCGGCCCGGGTTATCGGGCTACTCGGGCGGAAGGTCTGGTCCGGATACAGCTCCATGCCGGTAACGCCAAGATCGATTACCTCGGCGATCCAGGGTGCGGCCCAGGACTTGTCGATGTCGACGGGAGCCGGCGCTTCGACCTGCACGGCACCCGGTGGGCGGAACCCGCCAGGCCGCAGACTCACGGGGCGCTGACTGACCAGAAGTGGCAGCTGCATCTCCTCAACCAGCAGCACTGCCAGTTCGCCGCGGCTGATCTCGGAGATCAGGGCAATCTTGAGCCCGGCCCTGGTACCCGGCGCGGCGCGCTCGATCATCTGGATCCGCTCGGCCGCAGCCATGGCCCGGGCAACCAGCGGTCCCCGGTCGATATCCAGCACCCGGGTGAAGGCCTCCCGGGCCCCGACCAGGTCAAGTGCCAGCAGGTGAGAGTGTCCGCGGTAGTAGTAGGTCGCCGGGTAATCGGGCTGCCTCTTCGCCGCGCGCTCATAGGCATCGGTCGCCTCCTCCAGCCATTCCTCGGTAGCGTAATCCCGCTCAACACCCTCGGCTGTTGCAATTCGGCCCAAGGCAATGTGGGCATCGACGAAGTCAGCGTTCCGGTGGATGGCTGTGGTGACATCCTTGCGCGCCCGCCAGAATTCGCCCCGCTCCATCGCAACCAGGGCGATGCCTACGAGGGCTCCGGGATAGTCGGAGTCGAGCAGTCTGGCCCGTTCGAACTCGCGCTGTGCCGTGATCATGTCGCCGCGGTCGAAGTAGGCCAGGCCGCGGCGATAGTGATTGTCAGGTGTATCCAGCGGGGACTGCTGCGCCAGTTGCGGGCCGCCGCAAGCACCCAGGAACCCTAGCAGCAGCAGCCGGGTCGCGGAAGAGGTGATTCGCTGGAAATAAAAGATGGAGCGGGAGACGGGAATCGAACCCGCGACATCAAGCTTGGGAAGCTTGCGTTCTACCTCTGAACTACTCCCGCTCCGACGGGGTTTGCTCGAAAGCTTTCGTGCGTAGTATGTCACCTGAGATGGCCCTTCAAAATATGTGAGCTAAATATAGCTGTCAACTGATGAAATGGCACCCGCAGCAGGCCTCTTTGTGCGCTGCATGACCAGATCGAAGCGCCGCGCGATGCGGTCCACCACACCCCGGACACCTAGCTCATCCAGATCGAGCCAACGCAAGCGGCGGTCGCGCCGAAACCAGGTCAACTGGCGCTTGGCGTACTGGCGCGTGCGCCGCTGGATCGTCGTCACGGCCGCATCGCGTCCAAGGCGCCCAGACAGGAACTGCCTCACCTCGTAGTAGCCGAACGTGGACATAACCGGCGCGTCGCCATAGCCGCTTTCCACCAGTCTCTCGACTTCTTCAATCAGACCGGCTTTCATCATCGCCTCGACTCGGCCGTCGATCGCCTCGTAGAGCCGCTGGCGCGACCGGTTCAGGCAGAACGCCAGAACGGTCTGGTCCAGGGCCCCTTCGCCCTGCTCTTGCCACCGCCGCTCAAGTCCCCCACCGCTACGTGCCAATTCCAGGGCCCGCATGACTCGCTGCCTGTCACCACGGTGGAGCCGACGGGCCGCACTCGGATCGAGCCGCTGCAACTCCGCCAGCAGCGGCTCGATCCCTTCGACCTCGAGCTGCTTCTCGAGGGATGCCCGGTCTGCCGAATGGTCGGCATCGTCGACGAAGAAACCATCCAGGACCGCTCCAGTATACAGACCGGAGCCGCCAACTAACACCGGCGCTGCGCCTCGACGCTCGAGCTGCGCGATGCGGAGGCGAGCCTCGCGGCCGAATTCACCGGCGTTATACCGCTCGTCCGGATCCACGATGTCGACGAAGTGATGCACGGCACGCGACCGCTCCTCGGGCGTCGGCTTGGCTGTCCCTATATCCATATATCGGTAGACTTGCCGGGAATCGACCGAGATAATCTCACCCCCCAGTAAGCGGGCAACCTCCACGCCGAGGGCTGTCTTGCCTACGGCGGTTGGGCCCGCTATCCAGATTACCGGCATGCCCGCCACGCTCAGGACCTGCTCCCGGCCAACATCGTTTCTTGTGTTTCCGGCTGTTGAAGTACTCCCGGTCATGGTCGCTGCATGCCGGGAGGAACACGGCGCAGCGAGGGATGTCGACAGCCCCGGCAGGCAGCTGACCGCAAGGAGTGGGTGCACAGCCGCGGGTTACGTTGGCCGATCCTCTGGGCAGAGTAAGGGAATGCCCCTGCAAGGATAATCTCGCAGGGGCTTGTGGATGGTCGGCGTGGGTGAATTCTGAAGCGCCCTGCACCTACTGCTGAATTTGACACCATGTATGTCTGACTATTTGTGGTTGCCTAGCGGTAGCGCGGTCCAGTCGAGCAACTCCTGGCTGCACCCTTTGGTTCCAAGTTGGCCAGTTCCCCAATTATTAATTCCTTTACCTTCACCGTGAGCCTTATCTTGCTGCCTTTCAGCCTCCCCCCGCAACGATTGGCCTTGGCGAACTTCCCTTTGGCGTCTACCACCCAGTTCTGAGGCTGTCCTTTACGGTTTCCTGTTCGATTCGAGGTGCACTCGCCGCGACGGTGCACAACAGCGCTAGCGCGCTGATGTCCGGCTTCTCTACACACCCTAACTTATTGCGGTTTGGGGATTTAGTATCTCGTCACGAAGAAAATTTGTCAAGTTGTTCCGAGCGTCGAGTCAGTAAACTACCGCTACGGCGCGACATACCCGTTCAACGCCCGCATCAGTCTTCAGGGTGCCTTCGACCAGATAGACTCCCGGCGGCACGCGCAGCCCGTTGACGCCGTTGCCGTCCCAATCGACGTGGCTGCGCCCGTTGTCCACCTGGCCGGCGTCGATCGCTCCAACCCGCCGGCCTGCCAGATCGTAGAAGGCCACAGTTAAAGGCCCTCCACCTCTCAGATTCAGCAACTCGAATTCGAGACGCAGCCGGTCATTCACCCCGTCGCCGTTAGGGGTGAAGGCACCAGCCGCTAGGCGGAAGGCATGGATGGCCTTGTCAGGAATGTCGGCCAGGGCCACCTGGAGGCCGTTGCTGTCCGTCAGTTCATCGGCGTCGCCGGGAATGATCGGCTGCGGCAGTTCGTCCGGCTGCGCACTGTCAAAGACGTGGCTCTCGAAGGCGGCGCCATACTCGAAGATCTCTGCCACAAACCCGATTTCGATCAGCTCCATGGTTTCAGCAACGTCGATGTGGATGGGAAGACGGACGGCAAAGCCGTTGCTGTCGAGGCGGACCAGGTCAAAGTCGGTCGCCCTGCCGCCGATCGCCACTCCCTCGACCGCCAGGGGCGGGGCCGGCGTGTCGATGGCGATGGTGTCGAAACCGGGATCCTCGGGTTCCAGCTGTGGCCTGAAGCGGAACGCGAAGGTCGTCGCGGTTCCAGCAACAGCCACCCCCGGCTCGATTTCGGCCACAAGCCGGGTGGCTAAAGCCGGCGAGGTGACGAATTGAAGATAGTCGAGCCGGCTTGCGCCGTAGGTAGTGGAACGCAGGGAAACGTCGAGCTGCACGAACTGCCGGGGCCCGCTTAGGAACGGGCCGAAACCGGCCTTGAAATCAACGGGACCGCTCCAAGACGTCCAATTGACGGTATCGGAGCCGATCGGGCCCTGCTCGCTCAGTTCCAATGCCTCGTAGCTGTCTCGGGTCAAGGTTCGGCCGTCGGAACCAAAGCCAAGCTCTTCGTCACCCCTGTAAGTCTTGCGATAATAGGCGTTGGGATCGTCGTCGTCGCCAGCACGCGCTCTCACCTCGACGCTGGCACCCAAGCCGGTCTCGCCCCCCCATTCGATCGCTCCGATGTTGACCGCCGAGTCGAGGTCGAGGACGTTGGTGCGGAACTGGGCTTCGGGAATAAAGCCGGAGCCGTACACCTCGATTTCGGAAATCTCCCAGGCCTTGGCAATAGCCGGGCGCACCCAGACAGCGAACTCCCGCATCGGAGTACCGGACAGCTCCAGCTCGAACCGCGCATCGATGTTCCTGTCGGTTGCGAAAAGCAGCTCGGCATCGCCGGTAAGGTTCACACCCGCGAACTGATCTGCTTTGGCCGATCCGTACAACTCAAGCCACTGTACGAAGTGGTCCGAGGCGAAGCGATCGCGCGTGGTGATGCGAACCCGCTGTACGGGGATGGGGACACCGAAGTCCAGGAACCAGAACCCGTACTCGCGCTGCCCGCCAGCCGATTTGCCCAGATATACCGTTTCCGGTAGCCCGTCCACGACGTAGGTCTGGGCACCAACGGCGGGAACATCCGGACACTTGCCCAGATTGCAGTGCCGCCAGTTCCAGAATCGCAACTGGCCACCCCATCGCCCCATTAACGGCGCCAAGTTGGTGTCTGACGAAAACTGGATCGGGGTGATCGTCCGCGTTTCGACCAGCAAGCCCTCGGTAGCGCCGTGACTTCGCTCGTCCACATCTCCCCAGCCGATCTGTACTAGTTCGTGCCGGGCCTCCGGGGGCGGCAACTCCTCGCCGCCGAACCGGTAGATAGTCAACGCTTCCACCCGTGCCCCCCCCCAGAGTGCTACGATCAGCGCGGCGGCGACATGCAGCCAACCTCGCATGGTGCCTGATCTGGACCTGCATTGGTCGATCCCGCTGGCGGTCATGCCCAAAGCGAAAAGCCGTCGCCTGATGGCCCGCGGTCGAGAAGTCATGCGATGTCTCCTGAGAGATCTACGTGGTTGACGTCGCTGGTACCGACAAGTCAGGCCACCAACCTTAGCCCCAGGAGCGGGAACCTATCGCCGAGGCAAGCGGCGAGCAGAAAGGTTGCCGGCAGAGCGCCGCTCCGGCTAACGCTCCCCTATTAGAAAAAGATAGGGAGGAAACAGATGGCTTGACAAAATGACCACATCTGGGCACGATTCTCAGCTTGTGCCGTGGGTGCCTGCCCGACGCGGCCTGTTTGACCTATACACATGCTGATTGTTAGCGGGCGGCAGAGCGACATCGAAAACTCGGTCGTGAAGGAAGGCATGGCGCAGACAAGGGATACCGGTTCGCTGGGAGAGGTGCCCGAAGCCCGGCCGGACGTGATAATCCACCAACGCACGGGCTACGCCCTAAAGCAGGCTGGCAGTTACCCGGCCTGGCCGTGGGTTGCGCGGGCTGGCGACGGCCGGCTGGTATGCGTCTTCCGCGAGGGACTTCGACACAACCACAACCCGCCACCGCACCTTCCAGAACAAGTGCTGTTCACCGACAGCGAGGATGGCGGCAGAACGTGGACGCCTGCCCGCCAGGTGGCCGGCGCGGCGGATGAGTTCTGCCGCAACGCAGCCATAACTGGCCTGGCCGATGGCACCCTCATGATCGTTTACGGCTCCTTTTCACCTAGATCGGAGGTGTCGGCAGCGAAGGTAATTCTCTCGCGCGATGGCGGCCAGACCTGGGACAAACCAGTGGCGATCGCGGAGAACTGCGGTACGCGCGCAGCGCCTATCGTCCTCTCGAGCGGCGACTTACTCGTTCCAATGTATGGCCCCTTTCGCGAGAGTACGGTGGAAGGCCAGGAGTCGACGCCCGGAAACCTGCTCGCCGCCCGGTCGGCAGACTCAGGCCGGACGTGGGAGATGCACCACGTCCCCAATCCCGATTCCCTACCCGAAGACGAATGGGATGTGTGTGAGGTCGAGAAGGGACGGATCGTCGGAATTACCCATTTCCGGCAGCAGTCAGAGGCGTGTTACTTCAAGACCGAGAGCCGCGACGGAGGACGCACCTGGGATGTACCGGTTCGAACCAATGTCGTGCAGGCCGATCCCGCCGCCTGGCCCGGACGCAACGGCGGCCCGCCACAAATCGACATGCACGGCCAGACGCCGGTGCTCACCTATCCCGACCACCGCCTCCTCTCGGTCTCCATGGCCACGACCCACGATTCCGAGATGCGCGTCTGGGATGTGGATCGTCAGCTGAACTGCTACCGGTATCCTGAGGAAGTCAGCGACAGCGGTTACCCCTGCTCCGTGGCTGTGGGGGAGCGCCAGCGATTCGTCGTTGACTATGAGATTCGGGCGGGGAATTCGGTGGACGGATGCTGGATAGCTGGGTATTACGTAGATCTGCCCGATAACTGGGGCAGAGACTCGTAATCTTGACTTCTTGACTCGGCCGTTAGCACGACCTGGATGCTTACCTGTCCAATCACAACACCGTGCGGCCACACCAGGGTCGCCTTATGTACGACAATATTTCGACGTGTTAACCATGATGAAAAGTGTAGGAATAGCTTAGGCGAGGGTCGCGATCGCTCGTGCCACTACGCTTCAAGATTTGGCTTCTGCATTCTCGCTTGCGTTAGCAAACTCTAATACACTAAGCAAAACATAGAGCGTTTTCTGCAGACGCTGGCGTGAACGCCGTCCCACCAGTTCCCGCGATATAGATCGCCAAAGGTCGTCAGGGACGCGGTCGCGCCGCCTCGCGCTCCGGCCGCCGTATATTGGGTCCCGCTTTGGTGTTGACGAAGCGCCGCTCGCGATTGGGGTTGCGCCAACTGCGCACGCCGTGCGTCGTCGAGCTCGTGTACATGATCACCGTCCCGGCTGCCCCCTGCATGTGCTTGACCTGCGGCAGGTCGCAGCTGGTTTGCTTCGGGCGCGGCAGTGGCAGCCGTGCTTTGTGGCTTCCGGGGATTAACATCAGGCCGCCGTCACCAGTTGGCGTCTCGACGTCTTGGAGCAGCCAGCCGATGTTCACCTGCTCCGTACGAGGCTGGCCGTCCCGGAAATGATAGTTATGGCCGGCGCCGTAAAACCAACCACCGTGCAAAGCCTGGCCGGCCGCCCCATCGCGGCTGACGATGGTGTAGCAGGTTGTCATTACGAAGCCCGGGTCGATCATCCACTGCAGCCGCGCGTTCACAAGGGGATTGTCGATCATGCGTCGAAAACCATCACTGAAGGGTGAGGGATGGGTCCAGGTCTGCGGGATGCGCGCTTCAGTGCAGCGCGTGCCCGGGGCCGGGGCAATGAGCTGTGAACAACCCTCGTAGTCCGGATACTCGCCCACGACGCTGCTCGATAGGCCAACCGGGCGACGGTTGGCTTCGGCGAAGGGCGAGTCAAGCGCTGCGTTGCACTGCGCTAACCACTGGCGGTCCATCACCCCAGACAGCACCAGGTAGCCTCTTAGGTCCCAGAACCACACCTCCTCGTGGTCCGGAGCATCCGGCCGCGTATTGACGCCCAGCAGCGACGGCGCCAATTGCTGCTCGTTGCTGAGAGGCTGGCCATCGTGGCCGAGGCCGCGTGGTAGGCCGGCCACCAGCGCTCGGCGCGCCGGCGTGAGCTCGTCCAGCCAACTGTCCACAACCGGCACGCCGTGGCCGAAGCCCCCCCCAGGGTAGCGGGAGTCGTCGCAAAAGATGCACTCCTGCAGCGCGGAGCCCGGGGCGGCGCCGACCAGCGAGGTTGCAACCGCGAGCAGACAGTCGCCAGCGCGGAGTTGCACGCGCTCCGTCGCCCCAAGCTCCTCGGCGCGCGCCATGCTCGGGGGCGGCTGGACGTTGGCCTTGTGCGACGCGGGGCACACCATAACGCAGCTGTCTCCCACGGCCCACAGCGCGCGCAACCCCCAGACGCACACCCGGTCAGGCCGGCTGGTTGTGTCGTAGCCCAGCCGGCGCTGCTCATCCACCGTCAGATCATTGGCCCACTGCCCCTCTTCGGTCAGGCGGCGCGACGGCCGGTCCAGCACAAAATTGATCGTGTGGAACTCCTGTTCCTTCCCTTCGGTACCGTCGTACGCAGCACGGTACCACAGCGGCAACTCCCCGCCAGCCAGCTGATCAATCGAAGCCAGCAAGTCCGGATGCTCAGCCAGAGCGGCGGGGGTGGCGTGCGCCGCTTCCTGCGCGGGGAGCAGGCTGGGGAGGAGGATATAGCCATCAAGTTCGAAGGCCCATTTCTGCTCCTCGGTCAACATCGCCATGGGCCCGATCCGTGGACATCGAAGAGGTGATTTTTCGTTTCAGTCATTGACCTGCCCCCATCTATGTGTCCACATCCAGAGTTAGGATGTGGCTGCTGATAACGGTCCTGAGACCGTTTCGGGTGCGGGTGGGTTATAGCTCGGTGACCTGTGCGGATGGACCTGATTGTACTCACGGCGCCAGACCTCAACCAACACTTTTGCCTCTTGCAGGGGCGGGGCCTGCTCAACGACGCCGTGGCCGACCCACTGTGGGAGCGCGAGCCGCTGCTGGCAGCGGCTACCGGCCGGATCATTGCGGGACGCCCCTGTCGTCGTGTGACTGAACTGATAGAGTTAAAGGGAATTGGCCCTAAACGGCTCTAAGCTACCGCCCCCTGATCCGCGCGGACAAGTGAGGCCATTGAATGGGACTGCAATTTTTCCCGTTGTAGAAATTTATCG
>CAYWBJ010000175.1:0-2583 GCA_964456165.1 uncultured Gemmatimonadaceae bacterium
TCAAGGAGCGCTTGGGCGTCCTGCTTCAGGCTGGCGAACGCGTCGACGTACTCCACGTAGTCCGCGAGGAGGTACTTGCCCGCTGCCCGCACCTTCTCGGTGCACTCGTTCCAGGCATCGCGCACGACGGCACTGTGGGCCTGTCCGGGCAGTCCCATCGACTGCGCCTGGTCTTCAAGCCCGGGCTCGAAATAGTCGATGCCGTCCACGTCGAGTATCTCTTCCACGTTTTCCACCGTCTCGATGTGCTCCAGCTGCGGGACCAGCATCGTGTTGGCATTCACCTGCTCGTACAGCTTGCTCCGACCGCCCTCCTCCTGAGACAGCGCAGTGCGTTTGCTCGTGGCGCTGCGCGCGCCGATGGGGGCGAAGTAGGTGTATTTGACCAGTGCCTCCGCCTCCTCTCTAGTTCGCAGGTTCGGCACGATGATCAGCCGGATGCCCTTGTCCAGGCTGCTGAGAATCGCGCTCTCGGACTGATCGGCTACGCGCATGATCGGAGTGATGTCGAAACCGTCCGCGATCGCACAGAGCGTTCCCAGCCGCTGTGGTGTCAACGGCCAGTGTTGACCGTCGAACATGACAAAATCCAGCCCCATTCGACCCGCCAACTCCACCAGAACCTCGGACGGGTCGATCATCAAGATACCGAGCGCTTTTTCGCTCGCCCGAATGCGTTCCAAAATCTTGTTCCTTATCATGCCGGGGTCCATTCTCGTGGTGGGTCAGTGATCGAAGCCCGAACGCCGTTCCTATTTTTTACCAGCCAGATCCAGGCAGACGATCTCTGCCATATTGCGCAGATACAACCGCCCGCCGGCCAGACTGGGCGACGTCCAGCACCGGTCGCTCAACACCTTGGCGCTGGCTACCTGTACGTGAGCATCGGGCCTTGCCTCCACGATAGCGAGGTTGCCTTTTTCGCCCAGCACGATCAGATGGCCGTCCGCCAGGATGAGCGTGCCCTTCCCATAGCCGCGAGCCTTCCAGCGTTCGGCCCCTGTTTCGGCATCCATGCACTTGAGTATCGACTCGTCGAAGCCGTAGATCGCTCCGTCGAAATACACCGACGTGGCGATGTGGTTCTTCATCTTCTTGCTGAACCACACTTCGCCGACGCTCAGCCCGGTATCCGCAGGCGTGATCTGCAGTACTGCTGCCCCATGGCCGTAGCCGGAAGAGACGAAGACGCGGTCCGGAGCTATGAACACCGGCGTCGCTGGATGCTGGCCGTATTCGGTGTGCCACTCATGACGCCAGTACTGCTGGCCGTTCGGAGAGAGGGAAACGACGGCCCGGCTGGTGAAGAAGATGATTTGCCTTAAACCGTGAACATCCACGGCGATGGGCGACGAGAAGCCGACCGGGTCCCGACCACTACCCCACACAAGCTCGCCCGTCATCTTGTCGAAAGCCATGACTGCGTCGTCGTTGCCTCCCCCGGCCTCCACTAGCACGTTGTTTCCCTCGATCAGGGGCGACGCGGTGAAGGCAAAGGCCGGCATCTTGCAATCGAACTCCCCGCGTAGATCGCGCTGCCAGATCATGCGCCCGGAACCGGCCTCCAGAGCCAGCAGCTCACCGTGTGCTCCCAGGACGTAGACGCGGTCGCCGTCGACGGTGGGTGTGCTCCGCGGTCCGTTTCCGTAGGTCTGGGTGTACCTGGAGCCGGTGCGGCGCTTCCAGACTTCACGGCCATCCACAGCGTTGAGGCCCACCACGAACTCGTCAGACTCGGTGGAGTACATCGTGAACACCCGCGAATTCGCGATCGATAGGCCGGAGAATCCCTCCCCTATCGATCGTCGCCAAACCTCCGTCGGGCCACCTTCGGGCCACGTTTTCTGAATTCGTGCCAGGGACGACACACCGTCGCGATTCGGGCCCCGCCACTGCCCCCAGTCCGCGGTCACATCGATCGCCGTACATCCGCCGCCGAAGGTCCCTGCTAGAAAAGTGAATACCAGCACCGCTCGCCAGCGCCGAGAGCTGCTCCTCATCCAGGCCGATTCTCCTTTGGGCTGTCCAACGGCAATCTGGTCCTGATAATGCAGAACAAGTGCCAGACCAACCAGTCGTCCGATTTGTGAGCCCGTTAGGCCGTCCGCCGTCATTCGACGTAGTATATTAAAAGAACGTACCGCGGGAATACATCAGGTGGACGCAAATGAGCATAAAGAGAGTGCTGATACTCATCGGGATCATCGTTGCCTCAAATTGCTGGCCGCCGTCGGCCCCGGCAAGGGATACAATCCCGAAGCTATCGAACAGGTAGCCGCCGGTGTCGACTGCGAACCCGACCACTCCAAACAGCTGCTGGTCAACTGTGTTTTTCGCAATTGCGTTTTCGAGAACAACGCTGGAGCCGGCACGGGCGGCGATTCCGGCATGTGCGTGCGGGTCCCAGGCGATGCAGGCCCGTCGGGCACGATCGAGTTCGTCAACTGCCTGACCGAAAACACCGGGCAGGCAGGGGCCAACATCTATGGCCTATCGATCGGCCACTACCCGGACAACCATCGCGGCATCGAAGGCGCCATACTGGCCGAGCAATGAGTCCGGCATTCGAAGACCCCAGGAGGT
>CAYWBJ010000176.1:0-11558 GCA_964456165.1 uncultured Gemmatimonadaceae bacterium
AGCGGCGAGTACCTGGGTCACCGTCTGGTCCGGCTGCCCGGCCCCCGGGGATGGCTGCTCATCGCCCTGTTGATCTTCGAGATGCTGGGTGCACCGCTCGGATGGGTGGCCATCGCCAGACCCTGCGGCGACCTGATCCACTTCATGACCGATCGGTACCTGGGCGGGTCCATCCAGGAGTCGGTCTGGGAAAACCTGTTCACCTCCTTTTTTATCGCCCTGCCCCTGACCCTCGGCCTGCGGATCTCGTTCGATCGCCTAGAAAAGCAGCAGCTCGCCATAGTCACCATTCTCGTGATCGGCACCGGCAACAGCCACGAGGACATGGGCTACCTCCCCGATGACCCGGAGGGCATCAGACGCCTCAAGCGATCGTTGTTGCCGATGCGCTGGGACGTGGGGATCGGCGCGATAGTCCTATTCCTCGTGACGGCCGCTTTCATGTTGTCAGGTGCCGTGGTGCTCTACCCACTCGAAACCCAGTTCAAAGGCTGGAGCCTGTTGACGGAACAGGCTCACGTCTGGAACAACATACACCCCACGCTGGTATGGGTCTCTATTACATCTGCATCGTCGCCGCCCTCTGGGGCACGCTGCAGGCCCTGCCCGAAATCTACGCCCGGGTCACCCAGGAGTTCCTGTCCGCGCTATGGCCAGACAAGGAATGGGGCTATGTGCAGGTGCAGCGGGTGATCTGCACCTACATATTCCTGGTCGCGATGATCGTGTTGTGGATGGAAGTGCCGTTCGACACCTTGATCCAGATCGTCGGCTTCATCGCCGTCAATCTGGCGGTGGCAATCATTATGGTTGCGGCACTGTACCTGAACTACAAGCTGCCGGCCGCTTACCACACCGGCCGGACGATGCTCCTCGGGACCGCGATCTCCTGCGTCATCCTCGTGGTAATCGCGGTAATCAGCGGCTGGAGCCTTGCTGGCAAACTCTTCGGTTCGTGAGGTCGATCCGCGCCTACTCGGCCTCCGCCTCCGGCTCGTTCGAGTCTTTCAGTTCCTTGTACAGCCAGAGCAGACCGGAAGTCTCGATTGTCGCGGGGGCAATGAACTCGAAGCCGAGCTTGCACCGCGCCTGCTCCACCTTAGACATCCACACCAGGTTAGCCCGGTGTTCGTGCAGCTCGCCGTCGATCTCGAACTCCATCTCGAACGGAATCTTCCCATTGACCTCGAAGCAAATTCCCGTTTCGGACAAGTTGACACCCTCGGCCTGTATCATTCCGAAATCGCCGATGAACCTGATCTCCGCGTTCAGCTGCTTGCGCTGTGACCGGGTGCCCCCCGAATCGGCGTCAGATGGATCGTCGTCATTGAGCCGAGACCGCAGTTCCCGCAACTCGGCAATCAGTTCCTCCTTGGTTTTTTCCTCGTCTCCCATATCTCCCTCTCTTGGCGAGCTGACCGATGGCGTCGCGCAGACGCGCTCGGCTTCTAAGTCTCCGACAGCTTTTCTTCGCTGCTATCCTGCGGGATGTAGCCAATCACTTCGCGAGGATGATCGATATCTACCCAGCGCCAGCGATTGTTGGAGACTCCGTAGAAGATGTCGAACAACAAATCGTCGGGAGCCTCGATGGACTTCTCGACGAGTTGAACCACGTCGCGGCGGCTGCACCAGATAGCGCTGGACTCGGCCTTCATCGGGTGATCCTCGGGATTCACCCAGCCGATGCGCAGGCATATGACCGACATGTTGTGTACGTCGGCATGGTATCTGGCTAGAGCCTCTCCCCAGATCTTGCTGGCCGGATAGAGTCCGGTGGGCCGCACCGGCCACTCGTGCGTAACGGGGTGCAGATCGGTAGCCACGACGTCGTCGAAGCGCCCTTCCGCGACACTCTTGTAGGGTTGGTCGAATTGGTAACCCCACGAAACCATGATGGAGCTGGCATAGACGACTCGCTTGACCCCAGCCCGGTTCGCTGCCTCAAAGACGTTTCGCACCCCCACAACATTGCTCGCCAGCAGGCTTTCCCAACTGGCCTCAGGGCGCGGATCTGCTGCCATCTGGACCACTACATCCATACCGTCGACAGCAGCCTGCACCGCGTCAATGTCACTCAGATCAGCCAGGTGGAACCGATCCTCCGCCACCTCGACAACGCGCCCATCGGGGGCGCGGTCGGACGGCGCGCGGCGGCGGGCCAGCGCGTACACATCGTAGCGGTCAGGCTGCGCCTTCAAGGCCAGGTACACGGCCCCGGAAATGAGACCAAACACCCCAGTGACAAGTACTTTCTTAGGCGCCATTCTGCCTCCTTAACCACGCGCACTAAGTTGGCAGAACTCTACTGGCGCACCTGGTACATGTCAAGCGATTGCTTTTCGGGCCAACCGACGCTGCCCCGATCCTCTCACCCTTCCTCACCCGCGAGCGTGCGCTCGAAGGCCTTGAGAAGGACTCCCCGGTCCTCGGCAAGATCTGGGGGGAAATGCCGATCAATCACGAAGACGCCGTTACTGGAATTCTCCAGGTAGTTGATGATCGCTTGGACGTGAAACTCCGCCTTCGTCGTGCGCATGGTGCAGTCAGCAAGTCTTTGCCGCACTTCCCGTCTGAGGTAGTGCTCGAGGAGAATGGGGAACTGATGCACCAACTCGTCCATGGTGAACAGAACCCTCAGCTCTTCGAAGAACGGCAGAGCCCCTACCGTTTCCTGGCTAAACTCGGTGAGCTTGATCCTCCACCTGGCGTCCAAGACGCCCTCCCGCGACTCGCCCTTGCGCGCCCGGTATTATGTGAAATCCTTGCGTTGCCAAGCTGCCGTTCGGCAGCCGAGACAGCTCTCTATAATTATCTCGGCTATCCGCTGCACAGCGTATAGCTGGCAACCCAAGGTTCAGGAGAACGCGCGGGCCATGGCTAAAGTCTCTCTGGCGGACAATCTGAAGGTTATTGAAAACTCCCCCCTCTTTCAAGTACTGTCGCCCAACCAGGTGCATCAGCTGCTTGACGCTGGGACGATACTTACCTAGGAGAGAGGCCGCCGGCCTCTGCGGGAAGGGGACAAGAGCACCGACATGTTCATTTTTCTGGCCGGTGACCTGGCAGCAAGAAAAACGCAAGGATCCTGGCGTCCGTAAAGCCGGCCGAGGTGAGCGGCGAGACGGGTCTGGCCTCCGGACAGCCGCGGTCGGCGACGGTGGAGGTAATCAGGAATGCGACCCTGAGCACTCGCAACAAGCTCAAGTTCGACGTGACGTTCAAGAAGGATGCACATGCCGCCGTCAAGGTCTACAAGAACATCCTGGTTGCCGTCTGTAGCGGGTTACGGGAGGCCAACAACCGAGTAACCGAAATGGAGACGTAGCAGGTCCAGAGCCATGGCCCGGGCCGGCAGGTTGCCATCCGGCTCTTCGGCTCCGCACCGTCCTCCTGCCGACGTGGCCCCGGTCTGCGCTATGCCGCCGCTCGTGAGGCCGGCATCGCGCAGACCGGGTGGCAGATACTACATGTCGCCCGCCCGCCCCTTTCCCACCACTCGCCATTGCCGCAGCAGGGGCAGCGCAGATCGCCTGCGGTCAACTCCTCCACCGCCACGCGAAACGTCACCAGTCTCAAGTTGGCATGGATCGCGCGGCCGCGAAGGGTGGCTGCTGCCGCGAGCTCTTCGACCGTTTCGGTGGTGATCGTTCCGGCACTGTGAGCCGCTTCAATATCGGCTGTCGCGGCTTCGAGCTCTTCCATCGTGCCACAGGATTTGATCCAGAAATCGAGGCGTTCGCGCTCGGCAGCCGCCCACTGGGCTGAGTCAATCGTAGATGCTAGTGTGGTGAAACCTTGAGATCGCGAAATCGGGGCTTTCGTCTCGATGGGTGACATTGCCAGCATATCATCGCTCCGTGGAAAGCGGCTGGATCCACGGAAGGACCCAAGCCGGGGAAGGTGCGTTATCACGCCTCGCTGAGTGCCGCTGCCAGTTCGGGTTCGGTCGGTATGTTGATGTTGAGGGCGGTCCGCAGCTGATCTTCTATGCGGCCTGCGGTATCGAGGTTTTCGCGCAGGAAAAGCCGGGCATTCTCCCGCCCCTGGCCCAGACGCTCGCCTCCGTACGAGAACCAGGTCCCGCTCTTCTCGATTATCTGGTTGTCAATCCCGAGATCCAGCAGGTCACCCTCCCTGGAAATTCCGACGTCCTCGCCCCGGAACATGATGTCGAATTCCGCTTCGCGGAATGGTGCAGCAACCTTATTCTTGACTACCTTGACCCGGGTCCGACGGCCGATAACCTCGTCGCCATCCTTGATCGAGCCGATGCTCCGGATATCGAGGCGGACCGAAGCGTAGAAGCTCAGAGCCCGACCGCCGGTAGTCGTCTCGGGATTGCCGAACATCACGCCGATCTTCATGCGCAGCTGGTTGATAAAGAGCACCGTCGTCCCCGACTTTTTGGCCGAACCGGTGATCTTGCGCAGCGCCTGGGACATGAGACGGGCCTGCAGGCCCATGTGGGAGTCGCCCATCTCTCCTTCTATTTCGGCTCGCGGCACCAAGGCTGCGACCGAGTCCACGACGATGATGTCGATGGCCCCGCTGCGGACCAGGGTGTCGGTAATCTCGAGCGCCTCCTCGCCGGAGTCGGGCTGCGCCACCAGCAGATTCTCGATATCCACACCCAGCTTTTGCGCAAAACCAACATCCAGCGCGTGTTCGGCATCGACGAATGCGGCCACCCCCCCACCTTTCTGCGCCTCGGCCACGGTGTGCAGCGCACACATCGTCTTGCCGGCCGATTCGGGGCCGAAGAGCTCGACGATGCGGCCCCGGGGAATACCGCCGATTCCCAGTGCCGTATCGAGGGATAGAGCCCCGGTGGGAATCGTTTCGACCCCTTCGACCCGGGACTCGCCCAAGCGCATGATTGAGCCCTTGCCGAACTGCTTTTCGATCTGCGAAAACGCCAGATCGACGGCCTTTTCTTTCTCCTTGGATAGCCCCCCCGACGGCGCATCGGCCACGGCGACTGGGCTGGTTTTCTCCTTCAACTTTGTCGGCATTGTTTACCTCCCATTCTATGGCTGCACAAAAAGATAGTATTCAAATGTTCAGGTGTCAAGCTAAAATATCCTGCCGCCGGCACCGTCCCGCCAAGCCCGAACAAACCTCGTGCCACCGAAAAAAATAATCGTAAGTCTTTAACAGTCAGATATATACAAACAAAGAAGCCAACGCCGCAGCGGAGGATGTGCTACCAGGCGGGAACTGATGAAACCAGGTATGTGCAGTAATGGTGACGCGAGGCTATGACTGATCAGTCGGTGAATGCCGCGTCGCGAGCCGCTTCTAGCGCGCTCACGCCCACCACTTCCACACCATGAGGTCGGGGCCAGCCGTCGAGGTTGCCATTGGCGACCAGACAGCGATCGAAACCCAGACTCTGGGCCTCGACCACCCGGCGCTCGATCTGCGGTACCGGCCGCACCTCTCCACCTAGACCGAGCTCGCCGATCGCCACCGTCTTCACGTCCAACGCCCGGTTGACGAAGCTCGACACGATGGCGAGTCCAACGCCCAGATCAGTCGCCGGCTCCTCGAGGCGGATGCCGCCGACAACATTGACGAATATATCGTCGGAAGACAGATCGTAACCACAGCGCTTCTCGAGGATGGCGATGATTATGGACAGGCGTTTGGCGTCGACACCGGTCGCCACCCGTTGCGGATACCCGAAGCTGGAACGGCTGACCAATGCCTGGATCTCCGCCAGCAGCGGCCGCGTCCCTTCCATGCTGCAGACGATGGCCGACCCGGAAACGCCTTCGGCCCGCTCCGAGAGCAGAATCTTCGAAGCATTTGTCACCTCGGCCATCCCATCCTCGACCATATCGAACAGACCGATCTCGTTGGTTGAGCCGAAGCGGTTCTTGGCCGCCCTCAGGATGCGGAACTGGTGGTGCCGGTCCCCCTCCAGGTAGAGGACGGTGTCGACCATGTGCTCGAGCACACGGGGGCCGGCGACATTTCCCTCCTTGGTCACGTGGCCCACGAGAAAGACCGGCACCCCCGTGTCCTTGGCGTAGTAGACCAGGCGGGCCGCACACTCGCGCACCTGGGACACACTGCCGGGCGCGCTGTCGAGATCAGCCAGGTAAATGGTCTGGATCGAGTCGACGACAACAGCAGCCGGACCAATTCCGTGCAACTGCTCGAGGATGGTCGACAGGCTGGTTTCCGACAGAACCAGGAGTTCGTCGTGCAGGGCACCGACGCGGCTTGCGCGCAGGCGGATCTGACCTCCCGATTCCTCGGCGGAAACATAGACCACGACACGGCCGGCGGCGGCGACGCGGCCGGCTACCTGCAAGAGCAGGGTCGACTTGCCGATTCCCGGGTCCCCGCCCACCAGAACTACCGAACCTGGCATGATGCCGCTGCCGAGAACCCGGTCGAACTCCCCGATTCCAACGCTGGCCCGCTGCTGGTCAGCACCTTCAATCTGCGTGATCGGACTCAGACTCACTGTGCGCTCAGCCGCCGGCGCAGGCCCGGACACAGCGGCTGAACGGCGCGGATCTACGTCGGCCAGGCGCTCTTCGGCGCAAGTATTCCACTCGCCGCAAGCGCTGCAGCGGCCAAACCAGCGCGCCGACGAGCTGCCGCAGGACTGACATACGTAGTGAGTGCGCGATTTCTTGGCCATCGTCAGTCTCCGGACCTCGTGCTGAACACGACGCGCGGAATGCCATTGAGGTCGTCGCGGATCCGCGACTCGGTCAGCCCCGCAACGGCGGAGAGCAGCGCGGCCACCTCGTTGGCCTGCTGCGGATCCCCGACTTCCACCGCCAGCAGACCACCGGGCTTAAGCAAATCTCCGGCCCGCGCCGCAATCGAGTGATAGCAGTCCAAGCCGTCCTCCCCCCCGTCCAGGGCCAGCCGCGGCTCGTTGGCCCGCACTTCCGGCTCCAGTTCCGCGATCGCCGCCGACGGAATGTACGGGGGATTGCTGACGATGCAGTCAAACCCGTCGCCTGGTCGCGCCGGAACGAGCCCCACAGCCATGTCGGCCGCGACGCACCACACCTTCGCCTCCAGTCCGCTTCCGGCGGTATTGGCGCGCGCCACGTTCAGTGCCGGCCTCGACACGTCGGTGGCCAGCACCTGACAGGAGGGGTGTTCTTGCGCCAGCGAGAGCGCCACGGCGCCGGATCCGGTACCGATGTCGGCTGCCAGGTTGTCCCGGGGGCCATCGAGATGCTCGAGTGCCACGTCCACCAGGATCTCAGTCTCCGGGCTCGGGATTAGAACCTGGTCGTTCACCGCCAGCTCCAGCCCGCGGAAGGCCGCGACACCCGTAATGTACTGGGCGGGGACGTTGGCTGCCCGCCGGCGGACGTGCCCGCGGTAGGCGTCGACCTCTTCCGGTCGCAACAGGCGCTCGAACTGCAGATACAGATCCAGCCGCCGCAGCTCGAGAACGTCGGCGAGGAGAATTTCAGCCTGGAGACGCGGATTCTCGATGCCCTTGCCGGCGAAGTAGGTGGCTGTTTCCTCGAGGATGTCGAGCAGCTTCCAGGCAGCGCGGTTCATCCGGCCAGCGCCCCCTCAGGATTCGTCTGCGGTGGCGTTCTGGAGCGCTTCGTCCTGGGAAGCCAGGGTCAGGGTCTCGACGATCTCGTCGAGGTCTCCGTCGAGGACCTCGTCCAGCCGGTGCAGGCTCAGCTTTACCCGGTGATCGGTGACCCGGCCCTGCGGGAAGTTGTAGGTGCGGATCTTCGCCGACCGATCGCCCGAACCGATCTGCTCGCGCCGCGTTTCCGAGATTTTGGCCTCCTCCTCCGCCCGCTTGACATCGAGCAGCCTGGCGCGGAGCACTTTGAGGGCCTTGTTCTTGTTCTTCAGCTGGGATTTCTCGTCCTGGCAGCTGACAACGGTGCCCGTGGGGACATGGGTGATGCGCACTGCCGAGTCGGTCGTGTTCACGCTCTGGCCGCCCGGGCCGCTGGAGCGGTAGACGTCGACCTGCAAATCTTCGGGGGCGATCTCGATATCGACGTCCTCGGCCTCGGGCAACACCGCCACCGACGCTGCCGACGTGTGGATGCGGCCGCTGGCTTCGGTCTTTGGTACACGCTGAACCCGGTGCACTCCGCTCTCGTACTTGAGCCGCCCGAACACGTCCTTGCCGGAAATCATGAAGACGGCCTCCTTGAATCCCCCGGACGGGTTGAGACTGGTGGAAAGCGGCTCCACCTTCCAGCTGTTGCGCTCCGCGTACCGGCCGTACAACCGACACAGGTCTGCAGCGAACAGGCCCGCCTCGTCCCCCCCCGCCCCCGAGCGAATCTCGATGATGGCATTGCGGGCGTCATTCGGGTCCCGGGGGATCAGCAGCAGCTTGAGCTTGTCCTCGAGCGCCTCCCTCTCGCTACGCAGTTGCTCGATCTCGGAACGCGCCAGCTCGACCAGGTCAGCATCGGAGCCCTCGTCGATGATCTCCTCAGCCTCGCCGATACTGGTCTCGAGCTCCCGGTAGCGCGCGCCGACCTCCACGACCTCGCGCAGCTCGCCGACCTCGCGAGCCAGCTTCTGGTATTCCTGCGGCTGCCGGGCTGCGGCCGGGTCGGCCAGCATCTCGTTGACCGCTTCGAAGCGGTCCTGGTACTCCTGCAGTTTTTCCAGCATCGGAACTACTACGGAACCAGCGAGTACTCGGTCTGCGCCGGCTCGCCAAGGGCATGGCGCAAGGCGACCAGCGCCACCTCGAGCTGATCGTCGCTCGGCTCGCGGGTCGTGATCCGCTGCAGCCAGAGCCCGGGGGCGATCAGCACGCGGGTGACCGGGTGGTTGCGCTTCCTGCCGGAGAACTTGAGCAGCTCGAAGCTGATGCCGGCGATCAGGGGCAGGAAGCAGAGGTGGGTGGCGAAGCGCTGCAGCAGCGTCTGCGGGTGCCCGAAGACGAGCGGGAAGGCGCTGTCGGCCAGGGCGAAGACCACGATCGACAGCAGCGCCACGATCAGCAGAAAGCTGGTGCCGCAGCGCGGATGCAGCCGGCCGGACTCACGTGCGCGGGCAACGGTCAGGTCGTCGCCGGCCTCCAGGGTGAAGATGCTCTTGTGCTCGGCGCCGTGGTACTGGAAAACACGCCTGATCTCCTTCCAATGACTGACGCCCCACAGATAGAGCAGGAGCAGGGTCATGCGCACCATGCCCGCCACCAGGTTGAACTGCACGGCGTCCCGGGCGGCGCCGGTGAGTTGCGCGACATACAGCGGCAGGAAGAAGAACAGCGCGATGCCGATGCCGAACGAGACCACCAGCGTCAGCGCCAGCGAGAGGCGGTTCTTCCAGGAATCGCCCTCGCTTTCGATCGTTTCTGCGTCGTCGTCACCGCCTTCTTTACCCTCGGCGGCTTTGCTGGCCGCCGCCTCCGCCTTCATCTGCACCTCGGCTGAGAAGTTCAACGCCTGCATGCCGATGATCATCATCTCGAAAAAGGCGATCCCGCCCCGCAGGACGGGTATGTCGAACCACCTGGACCGCTTTGCCAGCGACACGTAACTGGACTCCCGCACGACGATCTCATCGTCAGGCTTGCGGACCGCGGTGACGATCTTGCCCGGTACCCGCATCATCACGCCCTCAATCACCGCCTGACCGCCCACCGGCAGGTCCTCTGTCAGCTGCTCCCGATCCACTCTCTGCGCGCCTTTCGTACAAAAAAAGGTGACGAAACAACCGCGTACCGGCTGCATCATCACCTTCGATGTCGCTCGAGCCTACCTAAACCTGGGCCGCGGGCGCAACCTCCTCGTCCTGGCCGGCCTCGTTGCCGGCGCTGTCGTCCGACGCGACGCCGTAGCGTTTGTTGAACTGCTCGATCCTGCCGCCCCGATCGGTCACCGCCTGTTTCTTGCCGGTGAAGAACGGGTGGCACTTGGAGCAGATATCAACGTGCATGCTGGCGACCGTCGCCCGCCTCGTGACGACATTGCCGCACGAACACGAGATCGTCGCTTCTACATAGTCAGGATGAATTCCTTCTTTCACTGCTTCCTCCAGGTCTTCATCGGCAACGGTCTTTGTCGTTGCCCGGCATCATAACATACTGGTGGCTGTCCGGCCGCGCAAGGCGGTGCCGGACAGGGTCTAGTCGTTCATCGCCTTGAGGAACTCCTCGTTGGATTTGGAGCCCTGCATGCGCTCGAGCAGGAATTCCATCCCCTCGGAAACCCCCATCTGGTTGAGAATGCGGCGCAGGATCCAGGAGCGGCTGAGCTCGTACTCGGAGAGCAGCAACTCCTCCTTGCGGGTGCTAGTAGCAGTGACGTCCATGGCCGGGAAGACGCGCCGGTTGCTCAGCTTGCGGTCGAGCTTGACCTCCATGTTGCCGGTGCCCTTGAACTCCTCGAAAATCACCTCGTCCATACGACTGCCGGTCTCGACCAGGGCCGTGGCCAGGATAGTCAGGCTGCCTCCCTCTTCCACATTGCGCGCGGCCCCGAAGAACTTCTTCGGCCACTGGAGGGCCGTGGAATCGACGCCACCGGTGAGAATTCGACCGCTGTGCGGCGTAACAGTGTTGTAGGCCCGTGCGAGGCGGGTGACGCTGTCGAGCAGAATGATGACGTCCCGCTTGTGCTCCGTCAGCCGCCGGGCCTTCTCGATCACCATCTCAGCCACCTGCACGTGCCGCGTTGCCGGCTCGTCGAAGGTCGAGCTGACGACCTCGCCGTTGACCGAGCGCAGCATGTCGGTTACCTCCTCGGGGCGCTCATCGATCAGCAGCACGATGAGGACGCACTCGGGGTGATTCGCCGTGATGGCGTTGGCGATCTTCTGCAGGATCACTGTCTTGCCGGTGAACGGGGCGGCGACGATCAACCCGCGCTGTCCCTTGCCAATCGGACCGAGCAGATTGAGCATCCGGGTGGTCATATCCTTGGGATCGTGCTCGAGATTGATCCTCGATTCCGGGTAGAGCGGCGTCAGGTTCTCGAAGATCGTCTTGCTCTTGGTGACCTCCGGATCATCGAAGTTGATCGCTTCGACGCGGAGCAGAGCGAAGTACTTCTCGTCGTTCTTGGGCGGCCGAATCTGGCCCGAGATGGTGTCTCCCGTGCGCAGGCTGAAGCGCTTGATCTGCGAATGCGATACGTAGATATCGTCCGGCCCCGGCAGGTAGTTGTAGGTAGCGGACCGCAGGAACCCGAAGCCCTCATCCAGAACCTCGAGCACGCCCTCGGCGAACATCAGGCCGCTCTTCTCGGTCTGGTTCTTGAGGATCGCGAAGATCAGCTCCTGCTTGCGCAGCGCCGAGAACTCGGCGACCTCGACGGTGCGCGCCAGTTCCTGGAGCTCGGGAATCTTCATCTTGTGAAGCTCGACTATGTTGAGCTTCTGCGATGGTCCCTTGTTGTTGGACCGGTCGCCACCGCCCGAGCGACCGCGTCCGTTGTTGCGCTCGCCACGCTGCGGCCGCTCACCGCGTTCGCGCTCTGCAGGGCGCGCGGCGGCTTCACCCTTTTCCGGTCGTTCGGTTTGCGTTCCTGCCATTGTGTCCCTTCCTCGGGAAGTTGAAACAGACGGTCGCTCCCGCCTGG
>CAYWBJ010000177.1:0-3759 GCA_964456165.1 uncultured Gemmatimonadaceae bacterium
GCAGCTATTCGTTCGTTGACGACAATCTGTTCGAGAATCTCGACGGCATCGGCGACATCGCGCTCAACGCGCCCAAGCACAAGCTCAAGTTCGGTAGCACCTACGCCTTCCCGCAGCACGGAATGACCGTCGGGGCGCGCGTGCGCTACAGCGATTCCTTCCCCATGCAGTCGGGCGTCTTCGAGGGGGAGGTCGATTCCTACACGCTCCTCGATGTGAGCGCCTCGTACGATCTGCCGCTCGAGCAGGATCTGCAGCTGCAGGTCGAGATCGACAACGTTCTCGACAATGCGCACGAGGAGTTCGTGGGTGGGGCGGAGATCGGTCGGCTCATCTACGCCCAGCTGGGTGTGCGGTTTTAGCCGGTTAGGGGAAGGATCCAGGAGTGGCGCTCAAGGTGGAGCAACATCGGCGTCGGCGGAGGCCGAGCTGATCGCCGATCCCACGTCGCCATCGTCGACGTCTGCACGCCAAGCAGCGATTACGCCCCCCTGGCAGTCGCCGTGCTCGATGCGGGGGAAAACAGGTCATCCGCGAGAAGCCGCTGGCACCGACGCCGGCGGCCATCGAGGAGATGATCGCCGTGTGTGACCGCTTGGGACGCCGGGACTGGAGCTCCAAGCGGTCGCGCGGGCCAGTGCGGCCGGAGGGCCGTCGCTGGAGCAGTCGCTGCAGGTGATCAAGGTCCGCGACGGTATCTACCGCAGTCAGGAAACGGGAGCCAAGGTTCGCGTCTCCTGATCGCCCAGCAGGTACTGGCTGGCGAGGGCGATCAGCTCGCTTGCCGGGCGTGCGCCGTTGAGGATCAGCTCCGCCCGGCCGATAGTCGGCGACACGTGGCGCTCGAACATCGGCCGCACCAACCAGTCGTACTGGTTTCGCACCGCGTCGGCGGTGCGACCGCGCTCGCTCGTATCCCTCCGGATGCGGCGCTCCAGACAGATCTGATCGCCGGCCACGACGAAGATCCTCCCACTCATCAACTCGCACAGCTCGCTCCAGAACAGGGCGAACAGGCCCTCCACGACGATCCACGCCCCGGGGGTGACGCGGACGACCTGGTCGATGCGGACGTGGTCGGCGAACCGGTAGCAGGGCCGGTCGATGGGCCTGCCGGCGGCCACCGTCCGCAGCTGTTCCACCAGCAGTTCGCGGTCGAGGGCGTCGGGGTGGTCAAAGTTGAGGGCGGCGCGCTCGGCCGGCGGTAGCCCGGACCGGTCGTGGTAATAGGCGTCCAGCGGCAGGATGGCTGCGCTCGGACCGAGCAGCGCGCAGAGCCCCCGGGCCAGAGTCGATTTACCGGAGCAGGAGGGCCCGGCAATGCCGACGAGGCGGGGTTTCACGTCTGCGGCGCGGCGTGGCAGAGAGGGACTCAGCTGGGTGAATCCAGGATCAGTTCCAGCATGGCGCGGGTGAGGCTCGGGTTGCCGGCAACGAGGCCGCCATAGACCCGCGGGTCGGGTTGATTGTAGCGGCGGCGGCGGCCGCTGAGCTCGAGCATCTCACCGCCGGCCTCGCGCACCAGGAGGTCGCCGGCGCAGACATCCCACTCGTTCTTGTCCTGGACGCTGGCATTGAGGTCGGCCTGGCCGGCCGCTACCAGGGCCAGTTTGTAGGCGACGCTTCCGACCGCCCTCACCTCGCCCAGGTGGGGCATGAACGGCTCGATCTCACCCCGTCTGGTCTCGCTGCGGCTGACGATCAGTGCTGCTTCGGCGAGAAGGTCGGCTGCGGTGCAGAAAACTCGCTTGCCGTTGAGGAAGCAGCCGCCGTCCCGGTTGGCGATGTACAGGTCGTCGAGCGCCGGATTGTACATGGCGGCCACGACCGGAACCCCCTCCTCGACCAGCGCGATCGAGACGACGAACTCCGGTATCTGCTCCAGGAACTCCTTGGTTCCGTCGATTGGATCGACGATCCAGATCGTGGACCGCTCTAGGCGTTCGGGCGAGTCTGCTGTTTCTTCCGAGAGCCAGCCGTAGTCCGGGTAGGGAGCGAGGAGCATCTCGCGGAGGAGGGCATCGGCCTCCAAGTCGGCGCTGGTGACCGGGTTGTCCACCAAGCCGGCCGGTGTGTCGATGGCCCCCTTGTCCCTGACCGCGTAGTCGCCGCCGTAGTAGTTGAGGACTACGGCGCCAGCAGCCCGCGCGGCCGCGCCGGCCACGGCCACTTCGTCGCGCATGAGCACTCCCTGTCACCCAGGTGAATCACGATCGTGCAGTGGGGCGTCAATATAGGGTGGGAATCGCCGGCCAGCCAAAGTTGCGGGTATTGTTCCAGCCGCCGGCAGGTACAAAAAAATCCCCACATCCCTGTGGGGCTGGGGCCGACATCCCTGTCGAGTGAAGTTGAAGCATGTGGACCTGTCCCAACTCCTGTTTGTGGTTATCGGCAGGTCGCGCCGTTTCTTAAGCAATGCCTTCATCGCCGCTGAGGAGAGGCTCAACGAAACATCCGGTCGGGGCGCGCATCCGCTGGAGCCGATCCTCTGGATTAAGCTTATTGCCGGTCTTTCAGCTTGACCCTCAGGAGGGCCAAAGTTAGATTGCAATTCTTCGTCATCTTTAAGAAAAACAATACAATGGAGGAATGGATGCGGCCATTTGCGGGCCTTGTCACTGCCCTGGTGCTCGCAACGGTGGGAGCGTCGGGTGCGACCAGCTCTCAGGTCAAGGTTGCCGAGAAGCTGAGCCACCTGCAGCAGGAAGATCTGTGGGGCGAAGCCGTTCTGCGCAGCGAGAAGGTGCGATCGATAAAGGTCGATTCGATGACCACGGATAGCGTTGCCGTGATCGAGGTCCTCGGGCCGCTGCAGCGGCGCCTGGCTACGTACGCCCTCACCGAAATCCGTTCGGTGAGGGAACTCGGAGTGCATCGTATTCCGCGCCAGAGGGCCCCCTATGTCTCTAACCGGTCGCGATGGGTGGCGCTCGGCATCGAGACAATCCTTCCCGGAGGCGGCTACCACTATACCGGACAGACCGGAATGGGTTTCGCGATGATGGGACTGGCCGGCGTGATCGCCGGCACTGCCGTCGCCACCAGCACGGACGCCGTTGCCGGCTGGCTGCCCCTCGCGGCATGGGTGAAGGTCGCGTCCATGCTCAACCTCTATGACGAGGTTTCGGCCATGAATCAGCCGAGGTCTCGGCCATGAGGCGCCCCTAGCAGGCCTATGGCCTCAGATGCTGCGGTCCGTCGTGTGCCGGCCCCTACTCGGGGCCGGTTTTTTTTGTGTCATCCCGTGTCGGGCTGCTCAACCGCTACCTGGACGCCGATGGCGATCTGGATCTGGCCTTTCGTAATGAGAGCGACGAGCAGACCTGGTGTGGCTGCACGGCGGCGACGGGACCTTCGGGGGCAGGACCAGCTTCGGCAGCGACCTGCGGCCGTCTGCTTGCTGGAACCGTCGATCGGTTACAGGGACTCGACTGGCGGCTCCGGCTCGCATCCTGCCGCTTGGGTAAGTACTGCCGGCGCTGGGTCAGCGGGAGTATTTGGGGATCAGCGCTCGCTACGGGGAAAGGAGGTCCCTGGACGGGGCGCGACTCGATGGGGGATCTGCGAACCGGTCCACGACCTTTTTTGAGGTATCGGGGATGAAAAAAATAGTTAATGAAAACTATGAGAAAGACGATACGTAGAGGTGAGTAGCCTGATCTCCAGGAGGGGTCTGTCTGCCGCGTTGCTGTGCTCACTCTCCAAGGATTCGACTATGACCTTACGGTTAAAGTTCATTGTTCTACATACACTCATAGG
>CAYWBJ010000178.1:0-5064 GCA_964456165.1 uncultured Gemmatimonadaceae bacterium
CCGATACCAGCCATGCCGGCGCCGCCGGGATGATACCACAGAACCCGGGCATCCAGCGTCGTCAGGCCATGGTGATAAGGGCCGCACCAGAGCAGCTCTTCCGCCCCGTCGCCATCCATGTCGGCGACCAGCGGGCGGCAGTAGGCGCCCCACACCCCTTCGAACAGCCCGCTGACCGCCGAGACCGAATGGATCAGCTCCCCCGTGCTCCCGCGCGCGGCCATGTAGTTGACGGGATAGAGCCCGATCACGTCCTCCAGGCCATCACCGTCGACGTCGGCCGACGCCACCAGCGAGCCCCCAGCTCCCCATCCCCTTTCCTCCGGGCCGGTCTGGTTGGTGCGCACTTCGCGCAGGTGCCAGAGCGCCTCTCCGTCGGTGCCGCGCAGCACCCAGGCCTCGTCGCTGTGCATCGTGCTGCGTCGCGCCGACACCCAGACGTCCTGTCGGTCAACCGCGGTGTAGTGGCCGACCCACCAGGTGGTGATGCCCCCAAAGTTCCAGGGTGGGTGTGGTCCCGGAAAACCCGGAACGCGCCGCCGCCACAGCGGCCGGCCATCCAGGTCGCCGGCAACCATCTCCCCTTCCCCGTCCGCGTCCCAGTCTGCCGCCACAATCTCCGGCGCGCCATCGCCGTCGAGGTCGGCGACAACGACGGCTCCCGCACCCGGCATGCGCCACCGTACCGCGGCACCTGCATCCTCCGTGGGCGGCTCCAGCGCCACCACCTCGTGGTTGGCCCCCTCGTACAGGATCAGCGGCCGTCGCCCGCCGCCGGCCGGGGCGACAAGGACCGGCCGGATCTGGTTGGGGGGGCCCACCGTGCCGCCGCTGCCGGCCGCCGTCCGTCCCTTGACCTGCACCGCGGTGGCAGTCGCGCCCACAATCGCGCCCACAGCCGCAGCGACAGGATCCTGCTGCAGGTAGCTTACCAGGATCTCGTCGATACCGTCGCCGTCGACGTCGGCCGCCGACCGCCACCGCAGGCGGGAACGGGCTGGCAGCGCGAGGGCAAAGAGCTGCTCCGCCTCAGATTGGCCGGAGCGCGGCGTGGCGATGGCGCGCAGCCGCTCCTCCCCCTCCGCGTCCACATCGCGGACGAAGAAGGCCCGGCGCCGGTCGCCTGTCAGCGCCGCTGTCCCCGCCTCCTCGGTGCCGCGGGCGACGATGGTCGAGTGCGTGGCGGGCAGCTCGGTAGCCGCCGTCAGCCACTGTGCCCCAGGGCTCGCCCACAGCTCGGAGGCGCGCCCACCTTTGACCTGCAGCAACGCGACGGGCGCGATGTCGGGCACCAGCAGTCCGCGCGATTCCGAGACGAACAGCTCGGGAACGCCGTCCCCGTCCGCATCGGCCATCCCGTGGAGATAGCGCCGTTCGAGATCCAGCACCGGCTCGCCGCTCAGTGCATCGAGCGCAACCGTATGCCACTGCTCGTCACCGTGCTCGTTGTACAGATTGAACACGATCTCCGTGCGGCCATCACCGTCGATGTCCAGCACCGGGTTCGGACCGGGCCGGATGATCCGGCTCTTGCTCTGGATGTTGTCCTCGATATCCCGCCGCCACAACAGCTCAAGCCCGTCGCCCAGGTTCCGGACCACATCCACATGCATGGCGAAATCGGCCACCACCACGAAGTCGAGCAGCCCGTCACCGTCCACGTCGGCGGTGGCGAAAAAGCCGTAGTTGCGATAGCCGTGGATACGCCGCAGCTGCCTGGTGTGGCCGCTGCGGCCGTCGAGGACGATCACCCGGTAGTGGGGAGCAAAGGCGATTTCGAGGAACCCGTCGCCATCGATGTCGGCGACGACGTAGTTGGTATTCTGCACCGTGTCGAACACCTCGGAGCGCCAGACCTCCCGGCGCTCGCCAGTGTCGTAGGCGTAACAGACGACCCGGCGCGGATCGGTGCCCTGGGCCTCAGGTGCCGGCTGGAACTCGATGGTCTGGAGGCCGCCGACCTCCGGCAGCAGTTTCGCCGCACGCCCGGGATCCGGAACCAGGCGTCCGTCGCCGTACAGGTCGACCAGCCGCCGCCCCAGTCCCCATTCCGCTTCATCCAGACCGGCAAGGGCGGCACTGCCGACCAGGGCCGGCGCCGCGCTGCTCCCGTCCGCGTCGAGCCGCACCCAGACCTCGCCCGCCTCGATGGTGTGGCTCCAGGCCACTGCGGGTGCTTCTGCCATCGCTCCGGGCAGCCTGGACCGACCGGTCAGTCGCGTATCGCCGCGATGCATCGGCCAGCCCCCGAGCCCCTTGAGATCAGCGCTCGGTGGCGCCGGCCCGTCGGTGCCGGCCGCGCCATCGACGTTGCCGGTGCTCATCGCCAGAGTAACACCGGCGACCAGAGCAACGCCGCCCCGGCGCAGAGTCCCTGACCGGTCTGCGAGCCAGGCCCGGCATGGACGGCACGTTGCCTCATGGGACGCACTCGCCGCGGCGAGCCCATCTGGCGCCCTCACCGCCCTCAGCCGCCGGCCAGGCGGTAACACTCGAAGGGCGCGTCGGCCGCGTTGCCGGCGGCCACATGCAGCTCGCCGGCCGCAGGGTCGGCAATGATCGAGGCCACGGTAATGCCGGCAGTCTGCCAGTCCGCCGCCGGATCCCCGGTCTGCGCCTGCCGGCATATGCCAGACGGGTCGTTGTCGCGATCCCGCAGGAAGGCCTTGCAGTCGTCCACCGTAATCTGCCCGAACCGGGCGCCGATCAGCTCCGCCATCCGCTGGTGCCGGACATAGGAGTCGGGAGCGCACAGGGCCCGGTTCTCCGGCGTATCGTGCTCAGCACAGACGTAGTGGTTGGCGTGGGCGATGAAGCCGCTGCCGTCGTCCGCCAGCGGAAAAGGTCCGTCCGCCGTGGCCTCGACGTCGAGAATAGCGCCGCTGCCGTCGGCGACCACGTAGTTGCCATTGGCCCACAGCGGCAACCGGTCGAACAGCTTCAGGACCTGGGCCATAGTCTGGCACTCGAGCATGAGGCGCTTGAGCGGATAGTGCGACAGGCCGAACCGGGGGACCGGGCCGCCGCCGCCCAGGTCGTTGGCGAAGTGGGCGACCCCGGCGCTGTTGAGGCCGTGGTAGCCGATCATGCCACCGAAGGTGTACATCATCACCTCCGGCTTGCCTTCCGGCTGCAGGTTCAGGATGTAGGAGAACTCGGAGGCGGCCGGCAGCATGTCGCTGTTCTGACCGGCCAGCACCCGGCCGCCAGCCGTCCCACGGCCGGAGACCGCGAAAGAGGTACAACCTCCGGCGGAGGCCCCCAACCCCGGCAGTTGTTGCAGTGCCCCGCGGATGTTGGCGGCGAGCGCGTCCGCAAGGTCGATGTCCGCCCCCTCGGCCAGGCCGACAATCTCCTCGAGGAGATGGGGCGCGTGCTCCGCGAAGAGCAACCGGTGCAGCAGCGCCCGCTCGCGCAACTGCGCCCGCGACAACTTCATCGTCGCCCCGATGTAGTCAACGTGGGCGACGACCTTCTCGCGGGCCTGCTCGCCGTGCTGCCGGCCGAGTTCGCGGTGGCTGCCGGCGGCGCGATAGAGGGGAAATGGCTGCATGGTGGGGACTCCCGTTGCCGGCCGGTGGCGCCCTACCCGTTCTCCCCGGCCATCATTGCCCGGATGTGTTCGGTGACCTCGTCGAGGGTGAGGCCCACCAGCCTCTCGCCTTTCTCCGCCGTCCCTTCCAGCGGCTGCTCCTGCTCCTGGTCCCGCATGGCCTCCTGCCGCACGCTGTCCGGAAAAAGGTGGAGCGCCATCGACGTCTCGTATTCCGTCGCGTGGCCGGGAACGCCGGTGGTCGAGATCGCCTCGGCTTTGGCGCGGCCCAGTTCCCAGAAGGACTGGAAGTCGATGCCCGCTTCCGGGTGGGTGTGCTCGAAATACATCTTCCACTGAGCCATCACCCCTTCTACCGGCCGATGGTTGCCGCCGTGGCCATTGAGCACCAGCACGTTCCTGCAGCCGTTGCGGACCATGCTCTCTATCGCGTCGAACAGCACCGCCAGCCAGGAGCCCGGCTTGGCCGACATGGAGCCGGGGTGGATCATGTGGTGCTCCGAGATGCCGATATGCATCGCCGGTGCCACCACCACGTCGGGATACAGCCGCTGTGCCACCTGCTCGGCAATCCACGTTACCATGCGGGTGTCGTGTCCCATCTCGATATGCTCGAGGTGCTGTTCGATCGCGCCGGTGGGAATGATGCAGGTGGCGAACCGGCCGGCCTCCTTGGCCTCGCGGAACTCCCGCCGCGTCATTTCGCCGATGCGCACGGTTCCTTCTTTCCGGTCGGTCATGCGGACTCCTGGGTGGGTGGTTTCCTGTCCGCCAGCTCGGCCACTGCCGCCAGCAAAGCGTCGATTTCCGTTTCCTCAATGAAGAACGGCAGGCTGATCCGCAGCCCGATTTTGGGTGCCGGCTGGGGCTTGACGATCATCCGATTCTCCTCCCTGAGCACGGCCGTCATCTGCTCCCCGGTCCACCGGTCCAGGCTGAACGCTACCAGCGCCGCCGAGCGCTCGGCTGTCGGCGAGGAATACTGGGTGATGCCAGGGATCTTCTCCAGGCCGGCTTTCAGGCGCCCCGTGAGCTCGAGCGTCCGGGCGCGGATCTCGGCCAGCCCGAAACTCTCGAGCCAGTCGCAGGCGAAGGCCCATGTATGCACCAGTGGCCACGACCAAGGTCCGTGCTGAAAGCGCTCGGCCGTATCGTGCAGTTCGAACTCGTCCTTCTCAAAGTCGATGAACTTCTCGCCCCTGCCGCCGGCGTAGGTCACCTGCAGGTCGTGCAGGCGCTCGCGGCGGACGTAGAGCAGGCCGGCGGCGTAGGGTGAGTACATCCACTTGTAGGAGAGGATACCGGCGTAATCGAGCCCCAGGTCCTTCAGGTCGATCGGCAGCAGGCCGGCGGCGTGGGCCAGGTCAAAGAACGTGGCGATGTTGCGATCCCGGGCGATGGCGCACATCTCCTTGACCGGCAGCAGAAAGCCGATGTCGGTGGTCACCATGCTCATGGCGATCAACCTGGTGCGCTCGGAGAGTCGCTCGCGGAAGGCGGCCATCAGCCGC
>CAYWBJ010000179.1:0-9230 GCA_964456165.1 uncultured Gemmatimonadaceae bacterium
ACCCCTCTCCCTCACCCCACCCTCCCTTAATCATATATCCTCTCCCCCCCTGCGGGCGGGTGGGGGCGCCCCCCCCCCCCCCCCCCCGCCACACCGCCGGCCTTTTCCCGCCCCTTTTTCCGACCAACCTCACCGGCTGCCTTTGACCAACGCGCGCGCTACCGATCTGTGGCCCTTCGCCGCGCTCTGTCTGGTCAGCTTCCTGTCCGGATTCGCCAACGCCCCGTTCAACGCCCTGCTCCCCGTCTACGTCGACGCCGAACTGGAGCGAGTACCCCTATTTGCCGGCAGCCTGCGCTCCGTCAACCTGGTTATCGGCGGCCTGCTCGCCATGATCGCCGGCCGTCTGTGCGATCTGATCGGCATCCGCAACGCCCTGCTGATCGGCCTGGCGCTCGGCGCCGTAGCCGGGCTGGTGTTCAACACCGCCGACGTCTGGTTTCTGCTGCTTTTGGTTGCCGTGGTGGGGGCCGGCAGCGGGTTCCAGTCGACGGCCGGACAGAGCTATCTGCTCGACAGCGCCCCGAGTCACCGCATGGGTGTCTGCACGGCGCTGTTCTTCCTCAGCGGCTCCGGCGGCAGCTCAGCCGGGCTCCTGACGGCCGGGCTGCTCGAGGATTACTGGAGTTTCGCCGACATCGGTCTAGCCATGGTCGGAGCCATGGCGGTCGTGCTGCTGTTCACCATCCTGCTCCTGCCCGCCGGCCGCCGGCCGCAGCCCCACCGCGACCGGGAGCCGATGCAGCTGTGGCAGGCCTACCGCCCGCTCTTCACCCAGGCCCCGGTACGGCTCTTCATCGCCATGCGGCTGCTGACTACCGCCTTCTGGGGGCTGGCCAACCTGCTGCTGCCGGTGCTGATTGCGCGGGCGGCCGACGACGTGGCGACCGCCGCCTACTTCCTCGCCCTGTCTCTTTCGGTTGCCGCCGTCTGCCAGCTCGCAGTCGGCCACCTGGGGGACCGCTACGGACGGCGCTGGCCGCTGCTGGGCAGTTATGCGGCCGTCCTTCTCAGCGGCGCCGGCCTGGCACTATCGGTAGAGTCGCTCCCGGGACTCTACGTCTACGGCACGACACTCACCGCCGCCGCCTGGTCCGCCTCGACGCTGGTGCCGGGATTGATCCGCGAGGTTGCCCCGGGCGATCTGACCAATCGGCTGCTCGGCCTGGGCCACACGACCTGGAGCACGGCCATGGTTGCCGGCAGCATGCTCGGTGGCCTGCTGCAGACATTGGTCGACGAGCGCACCGGGATGCACCCGGGCGCACCGTTCGCCGCCGGTACGGCCCTGGCAGCCGGCGGCTCGATCTGCGCCTGGCGCCTGTTCGGCCGCATGGCGCGGAGCCCCGGCTGATGCAGCGCTATCGCTTCCTTCTCATCTCGTTCTGCCACTTCAACGTCGACACCTACGCAACGTTGCTGCCGCCGCTGTTGCCGCTGGTCAACGAGCGTCTCGACATCAGCCTAACCTACGCCGGGCTGCTCGGTTCCGTGTTGTACGGAGTGAGCATGGTGCAGCCCGTCATGGGCTGGCTCGGCGATCGCATGCGCCGGCGTTACCTGGTCATCGTCGGTGCGCTAATGGCGGCCCTCTTCACACCGACCATGGGCCTGGTCCCGTCCTACGGCGCCCTGATGGCGGTTCTCACGATCGGCGCGCTGGGCGTGCACGTCTTCCACCCGCAGGGCTTCGCCATGGCCGGCGAGCTCAGCGGCAACCGCCGCGCTTTCGGCATCGCCCTGTTCAGCTTCGCCGGCACGATCGCCCTGGGCCTGACCGCCATCTGGGCACCCGTGTACGTGCGCACCTTCGGCTTCGAAGCCCTGACCTTGCTCGCCATCCCCGGCCTGGCGATCACCGCCCTGGTCTACCGCCTGCTGCCGCTCGACAACCCGCACCTGGACAAGCACCGACGCCTGCCCCGACTGCGCGAAACCCTGGGTCCGCACGCCGGCCGCCTGGGGCTGGTCACCACCATCGTAACCCTGCGCTGGGTGGCCTCCTCCAACTTCGCCTTCTTCCTGGCGCTGCTGGCCCACGATCGCGGGATGTCCCTGGCGGAGGGCGGGTTCCTACTCGCCGTCTTCAACATGGCGGGCGTGGTGGGCTCCCTGTGCATCGCCTACTTGGCCGATCGGATGCGGCCCGAGCCGCTGATCTGGGGTTCCATAGCCTTGGCGGCCCCAGCCCTCTACGGTTTCCTGTTAGCTGACGGTTACGCCGCGGTGGCATTGCTCGCCATCGGTGGCTTCGCCATCATGGCCACCAACTCGGTGCTCGTCGCCATAGCGCAGGAGATGGCCCCAGAGAACGCCGGCTTTGCCTCCAGTCTGCCGCTGGGTTGCGCCTGGGGCGCCGCGGGCCTGACCCTGACCTTGACCGGCTGGGGGGCCGACCGCATCGGCGTGGAGGCGATGTTGAAGTATGTCTGCCTGGTGCCCCTGTTCACCGCCGGGCTGGCTATGTTCCTCCGCCTTCCACCGCATGGAAAGGATCAAACATGACCGCGCCATTCGAGTTGGAGCCCAAGCAGAAGCAGTTCTTCGAGGCCAACGGCTATCTGCACCTGAAAGGCTTTTACAACGCCGACTACATGGCCGAGCTGCGGGGCAACTTTCACCAGCTGGTGACACAGACAGAGGTCCTCCCCAAAGCCGTCGGCTTCCACCGCGCTGACGTCCCCGATGGGTTTCGCCCGGACGACTTCAACCCCGACAACGTGCAGGGCATGATGGACCAGACCCTGGCCGGCGATTACTGGTTCAATCAGTTCACCGAGCCCGGCATCGTCGGAGTTATGGTCGACCTGCTCGGGCCCGAGCTTGACTTCCACAACGGCAAGATCCGCAACAAGGTGCCCGGCTTCACCTGCGCGCAGAGCTGGCACCAGGACTGGCCCTACGTGCGCCACTCGGTGCCCGAGCTGGCTGCCGTCATCACCTACCTGGACCCGACCGACTTCGAGGCCGGTGCGACCGAAGTGATCCCCGGCAGCCACCTCCAGGGCGAATGGCCGACCAACGAGGACGGACATACCGTGAAGGAGGGAGCGGTGGAAGACGGGGAGGCCCTCGTGCTCACCGCCGAGGCCGGCGACGTGGCCATCATCCACGTCATGGTCGTGCACCGCGCCGGCCACAACTACACCGAGCGTTCCCGCAACGCCATCATCAACGAGTACAAGAGCGCGGCCGCCCGCGACCAGTGGGGCAATCGCTGCGCCTTCGCCGGGCTACCGCTGGCCCGCGGCGGGCGCCTGCTCATGCCCCGGGTCCGCGGGGGCTGACTAAACGAGGAGGATAGGCATGTACGAAGAGTGGAAACCGATCTACACAGCCCTGGCCGCCGATGTGATGGATAGCTTGGGCCGCCGCAACCAGATTCTGGAGCACCAGGTCCGGCCGGCCACGGCCGCCACCTGGTTCGCCGGACCCGCCGTCACCCTGGACGGGTACAAGAGCCAGGAGACATCCGACGATCCCTACGGCATGATCTTCTCGGCGTATGACGACATAAACCAGGGAGACGTGATCGTCATCGCCACCAACGGGGAACTTAAGTCCGGACTCTGGGGTGAGCTCCTGGCCACCGCCGCGCAGGTCCGCGGCGCCGTCGGCGTGGTCACCGACGGCCTGGTCCGCGACGTGCGCCAGATGAACGAGATGGGATTCGGCTGTTTCTCGCGCGGTCCGTCACCGCTGGACTCGGCCGGCCGCTGTTTCGTTACCGAGCACGGTGTGCCGATCACCTGCGGCGGCGTCCAGGTCCGGCCGGGCGACCTGATCCTGGGTGATCACGACGGCGTAGCGGTGATTCCCGCCGCTGTGATTGACGAGGTATATCGGCTGTCCAGGGAGAAGCTCGAAGGCGAGAACACAGTGCGCGACGAGCTGGCCGCCGGTGCCTCTCCGCGGGCCGTGTTCGACAAGTATGGGATCCTGTGATCGACGTCACGCCAACTGACGCAGCTTGCTGTTAATAAACAAATAAAATGCCCCTGCCGAACGCCAAGAGTTCGACAGGGGCGCCTCTGAAGGAGGATTCATGAAGAGGCTGAGGCCAGCTGAGCCCTGGCCTCCTCAGTATCATCGGCGGCCGGGGACGAAGGTTTAGAAAATAATTGGATTCTCCTGCCGTCGTCACTCACCCATAGGAGACGGCGAGGGCGGTTAAATTTGGGCCAGCGCCTGCTCGAAGTCGGCGCACAGGTCCACCGCCGCCTCGATGCCCACCGCCACCCGCACCAGCCCCTCAGTCAAGCCGATCTCCTCGCGCTGGCCCGGCGTCATCACCTTGTGCGAGGTGGCCGCCGGGCGGGTGATAAGGCATTCCACGCCTCCGAGGCTGGGAGCGCTGATGGGCAACTCGACAGCGTCGATCAGGCGCTCGGCCGCCTCTACGCCGGCAGCCAGCTCGAAACTGAGCACCCCACCGCACCCGGCGAACAAACGCGCCGCCCGTCCGTGCTGCGGATGGGATGCCAGCCCCGGGTAACGCACCCGGGCCACCGCCGGCTGCGCCACCAGGAACTCGCTCAACCTCATCCCGTTCTCGTTGTGCTGACGCATCCGCAGGGCTAGCGTCTTCAGGCCCCGGTGCAGCAGGAAGCAGGCGTGCGGATCCAGGCTACCACCAAGGTGATTCAACTTGTGGGTGATCCGGCCCACCAGTTCCGCGCTCCCGACCACGGCACCGGCGACGATGTCTGAGTGCCCGTTGAGGTACTTGGTAGCGCTGTGGATCTCCACGCCGAATCCCAGCTCCAGCGGCCGGAGATTGACCGGCGACGCAAACGTGTTGTCGACGACCGAGATCAGCCCATGCTCGCGAGCGAAGGCGACCACCGCCTCCAGGTCGGTCACTTCGAGCAGCGGGTTGGTCATGGTCTCGACGTAGACCAGGCGGGTTTTCGGGCGCAGCAGAGCGGACCAGGAATCCGGGTCATTGCCCCGAATCAGGTCGTAGTCGACGCCGATGCCAGGAATGTCTTCGGTCAGCAGACCCCGCGTCCCGCCGTACAGGCAGTCCTGGGCCAGGAAATGGTCGCCGTTCTCCAGCAGCGCCAGCAGCGTCGTGCTGATGGCGGCCATGCCGGAGCCGGCCACCACCGCCGCCTCGCCGCCGCACAGGGCGGCCAGCTTGGCATGCAGGACGTTGTGGCTCGGGGTGTTGCTCAGCCGGGCGTAGCGGATGTCGTCGTACTCCTCGCCTGGCAGTGACTCGAAGGTGGCACTCTGGTAGACCGGCACGACCACCGCGCCGGATGCCCGATCCGCGGGCTCGCCTGCGTGTACCGCCTGCGTCTCTATCTTCGCCTTCGCCCCCATCGTCTCAGCTTTCGACGAACTCGGCGAGCAGCTGTTCGTAGATTTCCACAAAGTCCTCCCGGCCGTTGTCGCGGTTGTAGAAATAACAGAACGGGTTGGGGTTGATCTCGAGAATGTGGAACCCCGCGACGCCGCGAATCAGGTCCATCGCCATCAACCCCAGTGGCACTACCTCATTGACAGCCGCGAGCAGTATCTCCATCTCCTGCAACAGCCCGGCGTCCTCCACCTTCTCCGCCCGCCCGGAGTCGTGGTGCAGCGGATTCAGATCACCGTGCACAAGCACCTCGTCGCTCTGCTTGCGGTAGGCCAGCAGCAGGCGGCCCCGGCTGCCGACGATCCGGTATTCCGGCCCCTCGACGTACGACTGGATGAGCACGACGTTGTCGGCGAAGGCGCTGTGCGCGAACAGGTCGCCCAGCCGCCGCTTGAGGTCACGGACGTTGCGCTCGAGATAGACCCCCTGCGACACCGAGCTGCGGTACTTCTTCACCACCAGCGGGAAGGCAAGCTCCCGCTCCACCTGGGCGACGATCTCATCCACGGAACGGTGGCTCTTGTAGCGGTCGAACCGGGCGTCAGCGAGCGGGTTGAACACCTGCAGCGTCTGCGGCACCGGCAGGCCGGCCTGCGAGAACAACTCGTACTGGTAACCCTTGTCCTCGGCCAGGCGCGCCGCCGCGTAGTCGTTGAACGGGTGTTTGTTGCGAATGAAGTAGTGGGGCGCACCACCCCCGCCCACCCGCAGCACGTTGCCGTTCCCACTCACCCGCGCGCAGGCCAGCCCCCGTCGCGCCCAGGCCAGCTCGACGCACTCCAGCCTCTCCAGGGCCACCTCTTCGTTGATACCCTCCCGCTCGCGCGGCAGCTCGAGGAACTCGCGCGCCCGCGCCACCAGGTGCAGGGAACCGAGCACGCAGAGGCCCTCGCCGGGGCGCTGTCCTGCACGCGCCTGCCGCAGAGCCTCCCGACAGAACGGCTCTATCTCGAGTGGGATACCCTGCGGTGCCAACGCCGCCAGCGCCTCCGGGTCCACCGCCTTCGGGTGGGCTGACGAGGTCAAGGTGATCGCCGCCGCCACCGGTTCCAGCGCCTGCAGGATCCCCGACGCATCGTGACCGCTGGTGAACCCGACGACGAAGCGCCAGCGCGGGGCCAGCTCCCCCAGCTTGGCCACCAGGTCGGCTGCCGCCGCCGGGTTGTGGGCGCCGTCGAGGATTAGGAGTGGCAAATCCTGCACCCGCTCGAAGCGCCCTGGCCAGAAGTGCTGGTCGAGCGCCGCCGCCGCCGCTGTTGGCGTCAGTCCGCCACCCGCTAGCAGGCACGCCGCCGCCAGCGCTAGCCTGGCATTGTCGGCGTAGGAGCGGGGGTGGGTACCGGAGGGGACCTCCGCGGGATAGCCGATCGCTTCTTCACCACCGGATCCCGCCTCCATCGGTTCCACGACCTCAGCGCCGGCCAGGTAGAGCCGGATCCCGCGCTCCACCGCCTGCTCCCGCATGAAGTGCAAGACCTCCGGCTCCTGCGCCACGGAGGTGATCAGCGGCTGCCCCGGTCGGGCGATGTCCACTTTCTCCGTCGCGATCTGCAGCAGGGAATCGCCGAGCACCTCGCAGTGGTCCAGCGCGATGGAGGTTATCACCGCCAGCTCGGAGTCCCAGGCATTGGTGGCGTCGTAGCGCCCGCCCAGCCCCACCTCGAAGAGGCCGAAGTCCACCTCGGCGTCGGCGAACAGATGGGCGGCCATCGCCGTCAACGCCTCGTACTTGCTGAAGCCGCCCACCCCCTGCTCGGCGAAGTCACGGGTGCGATCGTGGAGAAACAGCGTTGCCTGCGCCCACGCATCCTTGGAGGGCAGCTGCCCGTCAACGCGGATGCGCTCGCGCAGGCTGTGCAAATGTGGCGAGGTGTAGAGGCCTACCGAATACCCGGCCGACCGCAGCAGGTCGGCGAGCAGACTGGCGGTGGTGCCCTTGCCGTTGGTGCCGCCGACGATCACCGACCGGAACCGGATCTGCGGATCGCCGAGTCGCGCCAGCAGCGCCCGCATGCGGGGCAGATAGTTGTCCAGCGGCCCCATGTCGACGGGACTGACCTCCCAGTCGGGGAGGGTGTCCAGGTAGCGGCGGCTGTGGAAGTAATCCATGCCGGGGCGCGGACCTAGCCGCCGCGGGTATGCATCTCGCGGTGCGGATCCTCTCGGAGCGCTTCGACCTGGAACAGCGGACTGCGCTCTTGGCGACCGGCCCGCTCTTCGGCGGCCCGGTCGGTGCGCAACCTCCACATGCTCCGCAGCGCCGCAGCCAGCGCCTCATCGTCGGCGCCATCACGCACCAGCCTCTTCACGTCCAGTCCGTCCTGGCCGTACAGGCACTTGAAGAACATTCCGTCGGCAGTCAGGCGCCCGCGGTCGCAGGCGCTGCAGAAGGGCTCGGTGACCGAGGCGATAGTGCCGAATGTGGCGCCGTCGGGCAGTCGATAGCGCTGCGCCGCCGCCGATCCCTGCGGCTCGGCGGCGGTCACCGGGCCGTAGCGCGCCTCGAGCACCGCCAGAATCTCCTTCTTGGAAAAGACCCGATCCATCTGCCAGCGCGTGGCGCCGCCGACGTCCATGTACTCGATGAAGCGGACCTCCGCACCTACTTCAGCGCCGAAGTCGACCAGGTCGCCCACCTCCTCGTCGTTGAAGCCCCTGATGACGACGGTGTTCAGCTTCAGCGGGAACCCGCATGCCGACGCGGCGCGGATGCCGCCGAGGACCCGATCCAGCTCATCACGGCGGGTCAGCTCCTTGAAGCGGTCGTGCCGCAGGGAGTCAAGACTCACGGTCAGGCGATGCAGCCCGGCCGCCTTCAGCTGCGGCGCCAGCTCGGCCAGGCGCGTCCCGTTGGTCGTCATGGCCACGTCCGCGATGCCGGCGACAGCGCTCAACCGCCCGATCAGACCGACGATGTCGCGGCGCAGCAGGGGCTCGCCGCCGGTGAGTCGGATCCGGTCCACACCCAGTGACGTAGACACCTGCACCAGCCGTTCGATCTCTTCAAAGGAGAGAATCTCCTGACGCGGCAGCCAAGTGTACTTCTCCTCGGGCATGCAGTAGTTGCAGCGCAGGTCGCAGCGGTCGATGACTGACACCCGGAGGCTTCCGAGGGGTCGTCCCAGCGTGTCGAGAGGCGGGTTGGAGTGGTCGTTCATCGCGGCGGAGGCTGCATTGCGGTCGCGTTTGCGGCCGTGGGAAGCGAGATAGGGAATATACCGATTCCCGCCGGCCCGGCAATTGCCGGGCCCTCCTTGAGCGCGGCATCTAACTTCAATAGATTCATGCGGTATCGCGCTTTTTGTCCATTCGACAACTCGCGCAGCCCGCTCGGCCGCCGGCGCGACGGGCGGAACGCTGGCCCCCGCTCCAATGCCCGCTCGACGATCCATGAGCACGAATGCGAACACGACGGCGACCGCGTCGGTGACCGCCAGCCCCGGTTCCGATACCGGGAAGGCGGTCGCGCTATCCGGAATAGGCACGACAACCGCCGGCAGGGCCGGGCTGGAACGACTGGTGAAGTCGTGAGAGACCTGCGCCTCCTGCTGCGCGGGATCGAGCGCCTGCCCGGCGGCGGCAAACCCTACGTCATCGCCACCCTAGTCCGCGTTGACGGTTCCGCCTATCGCGGTGTCGGCACCCGGATGCTGATCACGACCGACGGCGAGCGCATCGGCACCATCAGCGTCGCCTGCCTGGAGCAGGATGTGGTGGAGAACGCCCAGGAGGTCTTTGCCAGCGGCGAGCGCAAGCTGCTGACCTACGATTCCACTACGGAAGAGGACCTGCTGTGGGGCACCGGCCTGGGGTGCAGCGGCGTCGTCCAGATCCTGCTCGAGCGCATGCCCGACGACGACACCCT
>CAYWBJ010000180.1:0-15663 GCA_964456165.1 uncultured Gemmatimonadaceae bacterium
CGTTCCTGCCCACCGTAGACATGGTCATTCCCTTCCCGATCCTGAGCGCGATGGTGAGTTTCGCGACGATCGGCTTCTTCTTTCTCATACAACGGGAAGTGGTCTTCGGCCTGTGGGTGTTCACGCTCCTGAACAAGCTCCAGTCCAGTCTCTACAGCAGTATCGGCTGGGGTGCGGAGCGAGACCCGGTGATCACCGTCTGGAGCTACTCCAGCCATTCCCTGGTGCACCAGGGAATGGGAGCCCAGGTCGTCCTGGTCCTGGGCATTTTGTGGGTGAGCCGCGAGCACCTCGGGCCCATCTTCCATAAGGCGCTGACCGGGGCCGCCGACGTACGCGACGACGACGAGATCATCTCCTACCGGGCCGCTGTGCTGGGGTTGGTGATCGGCCTGGGCACGATGCTGCTCTGGCTGGTGGATGTCGGAGTGCCGCTGTAGGGCGCGCTAGTCTTTCTGTTCTTCGCCTTCGTCGTCTACGTTTCCCTTACACGCGCAGTGGCCGAGGGGGGCGTGGCGGTAATCTAGACCCCGCTGGTAGCGCCGGATGCGACGATGTCGGCCATCGGCACCGAGGGGTTGGGCAGCCACGGGCTGACCGGCATGGCCTTCGTCCGCAACTTCGCCAACAGCCAGCTGAACTTCGCCATGCCGCACGTGGCCAACGGGCTCAAGCTCAGCGAGCCGATCCCGGGCAGCCGGCGCTGGCTGTTCTGGGGCATGATGGGAGCGATGCTGCTGGGGTTGGCCGGCGCGTTCTGGGCGCTGGCCACCCGCTGCTATCGCTACAGGGCCATAAACCTGCGCCCTCCGAACTTCATCTGGCTGCCCAACTACGTTTACGACTACACGATCGCCCGGATCACGAGCCCGACCGGACCGAACCTGATGGGGTGGCTGCACACTGGGATCGGGGCCCTGGTGATGGCTCTCCTGCTTCTCGCCCGCCGGCTCTTCGCCTGGTGGCCGCTGCATCCGGTGGGGTTCCCGATCAGGGCCACGTTCGACTGGATGGCCTTCAACGCGCTGGTGGCCTGGGCCCTCAAGGGACTGATCCTGCGTTACGGCGGTACCCGGATGTACCGCGTCGTGCGCCCTTTCTTCCTCGGCCTCATTCTGGGGCAGTTCACGATCTACGGCCTGTTCTGGGTGATCGATTCAATTACCGGTATGGTGGGCAACAGACTGTTCCTGTAGCGACTGGATTGGTAGTTTTGTTCCCGAGCCTCAATCCCTAGCAGCGAGCCGGCAGTTGAGCACCTACCTATACGTGCCATCCACGAGCGGTGAGTCGATGCAGATTTTCGCGATGGATCCGGATTCCGGGCGGCTCGCGAAGACGGATGAGTTCGGGCTGGGCCGGCCCGGATGCCCGGTCTGCACCGATCCGCAGCGGAAGTTCCTCTACGTCGGCGCCTGGCAGGGGGAGACCGCGGGGATTCTGAGCTTCGTCATCGACCCGGACTCCGGGGGACTGACCCGTATCGGCGAGGTGCCGCTGGAGGGCAACGCCTGCTTCCTGTCGACCGACCGGACCGGGCGCTTTCTGCTGGCCGCCTACTACCCGGGTGCCATGGCCACCGTCCACCGCATCGGTGAGGATGGCGCCGTGGTGGATCCGCAGGTCGACAAGCAGCCGGCCGCAATGGGTGCCCACTGGATCGGCACCGACTTGTCGAACAGCCTGGCCTTCGTGCCTTGCGTGGCCGCCAGCAACTGCATCTACCAGTTTGCCTTCGACGCCGGGAGCGGCAGGCTGGTGTCCAACGCCACGACGCCCCGCCTGGCCTGCCCCGAAGGCTACGGCCCGCGGCACATGGTCTGGCATCCCAGCCTCGACGTGGTCTACGCCGACAACGAGCAGCACTCGAGCGTGAGCGTCTATCGCATAGACCGGTCAGCCGGCACCCTGACGGAAGAGCAGACTGTCTCGACCCTGCCGGCGGAAGGCCACGAAGACAACACCAACGCCCAGATCGCCATCCACCCGCACGGCCGGTTTGTCTACGCCTCCAACCGGGGCCACGACAGCATCGCCATGTTCGCGGTCGATGCCGCCAGCGGCCACCTGAGCGCTCTGGGGCAGCAGGCGAGCGAGCCAATGCCGCGGTGCCTGGGGATGGAGGCGCAGGGCCGGATGCTGTTTGCCGCCGGCGATCAGTCGAACCGGCTGGTTTCCTACCCGATCGGCGGCGACGGTCTGCTGCAGCCCACCGGCGACATCCACGACCTGGGGTGCAGCCCGGGCTGGGTCCTGCCCGTGACGGTGGGATAGGAAGACGGAGTGATAGACTACGCCAGGCTCTACCGGGAGGACGGCTATTTCGTCGTCGACGACGCGGTCGACCGGTCCATGCTTGCCGCCCTGCGAAAGGCGCTCGGCAGGGTGGCTGACAAAGTCCGCTCCGGGGTGGTGGTGGAACACGACGACCGGATCGAAACCGGCGGCGCGGGTGTCGAGCCCCACATCGTCTCCGGCCTCCAGGCACCCGAATACGGCGAGCCGGTGTTCTCCGACTACCTGGTCTGCGAGCCACTGCAGCGCTACGTCCGCCTGATCGTCGGGGAACGCCAGCGCCTGGGCTGGGTCGTCGGCTTCGCCTCGACGCGCATTGCCGGTTACCACTGCCCCTGGCACCGGGACACCGGCGGCAAGGATCGGGGGCTCGAGGGGGAGGCGGAGATGGAGGTCTTGCGCACCCACCGCAGGAACATGGTCAAGTTCCACCTGGCTTTGGAACGGGATCCATGCCTGTGGATCGTGCCCGGCAGTCATGCCCGGCTGCGCACGCGGGAGGAGCTCGACGCCATCGGGAGTGGAGAGCTGGTCGATCTCGCTAACGCTGTGCAGATCGACCTGGCGCCTGGACAGACCGTGTTCTGGGACAGCAATACCATCCACCGCGGCCTGGCGGGAGAAGGGCTGCCCGAGCGCTGGAACCTGACCGGCTCGCTGGTGCGCCACGAGGACGACCGGGAGGAGCTGGACCGGCGCTTTGCCTGGCGCCTTGCCGACTACGTTCGGGAGGGGCTGCCGCCGGCGAGCCTGCCGCTCTACGACAACTGGAGGTGGTCGGTCAATGGCTGAGCTGCCCGATATGGAAAACCCGCAGGTGCGTGAGTACTTCGACCGGGGCTACTTCGTGGCCGACGATGCCGTCGAGCCGCAGATGCTCGAGCGTATCGACGCGGCGTTACGGCGATGCGTGGCGAAGATTCGATCGGGTGCGGTGGTGGACGATATGGAGGCCATCGGGGTGGACGGTCCGGGGTCCGAGGCGACCCACATCCGTGGTCTGATGGCCCCCGAGTTCGGCGAGGGCGTCTTCTCAGAATACTTGCTCAGTGGGCCGCTGCACCGGTATATCCGGCCGTTCTTCGGCGACCGCCTGCGCCTCGGATGGGTGGCCTGCTTCGCCGTCGGGGCGCAGTCATACGAGATCGGTTGGCATCGGGACGTCGGTCACGAGGAGCGGGACGGCAGCTACGAAGTGGAGATGGAGATTCTGCAGCGTTACCGGAAGTACCAGATCAAGTGGCACCTGCCGCTGGTGGACGACGCCTGCCTGTGGTACGTCCCGGGCAGCCAGCGCCGCTACCGGACCGACGCGGAACGTAAAGTCCTGATCAACGACCCCGACGGGGAAATCGACGGCGCGGTGCAGCTGGAGGTGAAGCGCGGGCAGACCCTGTTCTACAACGGCAATGGAATCCACAAGGGCGTCAGACCGGCCGGGATGGCGGAGCGCCTGACCCTGACCGGCTCGCTGATCCAGCACCGGGAGGGCGACCGGGAGCGACTCGACGAACGCTACCGCTGGCGGCTGTGCGATCACGTGCGGCCGACGTTGCCGCCGAAGATGCAGGAATACTACGACAACTGGCGCGACGCCGTGCAGCTGTAGGCATTGCGCCCGTTGCTGCTGCATAGTCACGCAGCGTCGCGGTGGTTGGAATACCGCGGCCAAGGCCGCCACGCTGATCCTTGGCCGCACAGCAGACTTTTGTGACCCGCTCGATAGCTGCCTCGTAGTAACATCGCCCCGCTGCCATAGGCCCCTTGCGCATTAATTTCCATTGCACGGAAAAACTTAACTACCAACACCAGCCGCAGCATTCGACCCTCCATGGAATCAGTGGAGAAATAACTGGCAATAAGAATCGTATCTATTTGCTATGCAGTGGTTTGTATGTATGTACTTAAATAAGTAGGTGATGATTCCAAGGTGCTCACCCGATCCATATTCGGGTCCTCCATGGGCACAGTGGAGAACTGACTGGACATAACGATCGTATCTAACTGCTACGCAGTTATTTGGAAAAATTACTTCAAGCAGTAAGTGATGATTCCAAGGTTTAACCGCGCCCAATGGGGAAGGCGTCGGGTCCTGATCTTCCTGGCCAAGAATTGGCTGGGGAGGTCAGATAAGGATCTGAACCTTCAACCTTCTGATCCTGGATCAGACAAATTCGAAGGAGAACAGCTGCGCTGCGCGCAGCTGGAACCGAAAGGTGAGGGCCTGGCTCTTCCCATGGCCCAGATCGTCGCCGTCCCTCCAACCGACCACATGGTCGCTGGAGTCGCCGACGATCGGCCGGCAGTCGGCAAAGCTGTGGCCGGGTAGTACGGTGTCGAAGCCACCATCAGGTCGGCTGGTGCCTACCTCTACCCGGATCTCACCAGCCCTTCGCGTGCGCACGTTGAGCCGCAGGCGCCGGCCTGTGAATATCAGTGGCATGGTGGCGAAGCGGCCTTCCCCGGCTGCCTCGAGCGCCACCAGCCGCTCGCGGGGCCAGACTACGTAGGCTGTCCGCTGGGACTCCATTGTCTCGCGGTTGCGCGGGTATTTGTGAGGCCAGGCTGACGTCGAGAGCGGCAGCCCAACCTGGTCGCCGCCCAGGGGCACCAGCCCGTGGCCGGCGGTGAAGAACCCGCCATCCCAGGCGCTGTCCGGGCCGGGCTCGAGAACCGGGCCGCCGGGTACCTCGTTCCAGGTCATGCCGTCCGGTCCGGAGTAGACCCGCAGCTCGGCATCGTCGGTGGTGTGGCGGTACAGGGTGGGGAACATCAGGTGGTGGTCGGGAGCGCCGGGGTAGACCGTCTTGCTGCTGGTATACCAGTCGGCATCGGGGCCCAGGTGCGTTGGCGGCAAGAGCGCGACCTGGGGCTGCGGCCAGCGCCGGAAGTCGGCGGTCTCGGCACGGGCGATACAGCGGCGACCCGCCGGCCATCCCGATTTCAGGTACCAGACATAGGTCTGCTGCGCCTCGTCGTAGTAGACCACGTTCTGGGCGTCGCTGCGGACGAAGAGCAGGGGGTCGGGCAGGACGCGCCACATCACCCCGTCTTCGGAAACCGCGCCGTAGCGGGCATAATCGAACTGCGGCGCGGTATTACTATCCAGCATGGAAAGTGCTGTCGGATCAATGGCGTCGGGCTGCCGAGCCAGCCAGCGGTCGAGCAGGGCGCGCCGCTGAGCGGCGTATTCGGGCGCGCGCGATTGGCCGAGGAAGACCATCTTGTAGCGTTCGTCTGCCGCCGCCGCCGGATCGATAAAAACTGTGGGAGGCTCCCTGGCCGACGCATCGGGGCAGGCGCTGAAATCGAACGCGCAGACCTGCCTGTTCCTCCACTCGAACCCGTCGTCAGACTCGGCGCAGTAGACGGCCCCGTCGAAACGGGAGACGTTGCGCCGGAACCCCCAGCCGTTGAAGCCCCAGGTGCGGAGCCGGGCGCCGTCCTGCAGCAGGGTCATGCCCGGAGGGCCGTCGTGGGGACGTGGGTCGGTCCTGGATCCCGGCTGCGCCGCCAGGCGGATGCCCAGCGGGACGTCGTCCGGGGCCATGACCGCATCGATTTTCCCCTTCGCATACTCGCCCTTGTCGTCGTAGACACGCAATGGCACCCGGTCGCCGGAATTCCGCTCGACCCAGCGAAAGCCGTCCCAGACGTCGGCGACCATGACGTAACGCCAGTCGGTGAACAGGTGGGGACCAGCCCTCAGCCGCAGCCGGAAATCGGCAGCTTCCGGATCGCGGCCCGCCAGGCGCATGATGGCCCTGGCCCGGCTACTCCAGGCTGTGGTCATGGCCCTGCCGGTGGGACGTTGCGCTGCGGATTCACGAAGTGCACCAGGAGTATTTCGGCCGCCGGCGCTATGGCCGGGAACGTGGGTCGTCGCCAAATCACGGAGTTTCGTCTGGAAGCTGCAATCTGGGCAGGCTGGACACTGGCCTGCTTGAACACGAGCCTCTGGTCGCGGTAACCGTAACCGGAAGTAGCTTGGTCGCAGGGATGCGGTGGCCGTTCTGTCAAAATACGGTTTCTTTGCAGGAGCTTGCGAACCGCCGCAGAGGATCGATGAACGAGACAAAGCCCAGAGCTGCAAGGAGACTGGGAGCGTGGATGGCGCGTCTTTTCTTGGGCGCGACCTGCTGCGCCTGCGGACCGACGGAAAAGGAGGAAGCCCCGGTGGGCGACGGGGACCGCGGCGGTTCCGCCGCCGCGGCCTCGGCGCCCTTCCACTTCGTCGATGCGAGCGCGGAAGCGGGGCTCGACTTCACCAACGTGTCGGGGACCCCTGCTCAAGACTACGTCCTGGAGTCCATGTCCACCGGCGCTGCATTTCTGGACTACGACGGGGACGGGTTCCAGGACCTGTTCGTCGTCTGCGGAACCCGCCTCGACGGGGCTGTGCCGGGCGCTCGGAACCGGCTCTTCCGCAACCTGCCGGGAGATGTGCAGGCGTCGCGCCGTTTCCGCGAGGTGGCGGCCGATTTCGGCGCCCCCGGCTGGGGTATGGGCTGCGCCGCCGGCGACTACGACAACGACGGCGAGGTCGATCTCTACGCCACCTACTGGGGGCCTAACCGGCTCTACCGTAACGACGGTGGTGTCTTCAGTGAGGTGGGAGCCGAAGCTGGTGTGGATGACGGACGCTGGGGCTCCAGCGCCGCGTTTGGGGACCTGGATGCGGACGGTTGGCTCGACCTCTACGTCGCTAACTACCTGGAATTCGATTTGGAAAGACCGCCTGGCGGCGGCGGGAAGTGCCTCTACAAGGGGATGGAGGTGTTCTGCGGACCAGCCTACGCCCCGCGCCAAGCCGACGTCCTCTACCGCAACCTGAGTGACGGCCGGTTCGCGGATGTAAGCGCGTCAACCGGCATCGGTGCCACCAGGCTGCCGGCACTGGGGGTGGTCTTCGGCGATCTGGACGGCGACGGCGACCAGGACCTCTACGTCGCCAACGACGGGGAGCCCAACCTGCTCTACCGCAACGACGGTGCCTGGAGCCTGGTCGACATCGCCGCGACAGCGGGCGTGGCCTATAACGCTCACGGCATGGCCCAGGCGGGCATGGGCGCTCACGCCGGTGACTACGATGGTGACGGAGATCTCGACCTGTTCGTCACCAACTTCTCGGACGATTACAACACCCTCTACCGGAACGACGGCGGGAGATTTGCCGACGTGACGGAGGTTTCGGGGCTGGGGCAGACGGCGCTGCCCCACATGGGTTGGGGGACCGGGTTCGTCGATTTCGACAATGATGGCTGGCTGGACCTGTTCGTCGCCAACGGCCACCTCCACCCGGAGCTGGATCGCAGCTTCTCCGGGATGTTCTATGCCCAGTCCAACCTGCTCTACCGCAATCAGGCCGGAACCTACGCGGAAATCGGAGCTTCCAGCGGCGCTGTGTGGCGGATCGAGAAGGTGAGCCGCGCGGCTGCCGTTGGCGACTACGACAACGATGGTGATGCGGACCTGTTCGTGATGAACCTCAATGACGCTCCGCCCCTGCTGCGCAACGAAAGCGGGGGGGGTAACTGGCTCGGTCTCGAGCTGACGGGGGTCGAGAGCAACGCCGACGGCATCGGCGCCCGGGTGCGACTGCGCGCCGGCGCCCGGCATCTGGTTCGAGAGGTACAGCGCGGCTATGGCTTCCAGGGGCAGAATGACGTGCGGTTGCTGTTCGGACTCGGGAGCAACGAGCGCGTCGACGAGATCGTGATCCGCTGGCCCTCCGGTCGGCGCCAGGTTCTCGTCGAACCGCCGCTGCGGCGTTACCTGGCAGTACGCGAGGAGTGAGCGGCTCGCTCGACGCCCGACCTCTGGCATTCAGAAGGTCCGGATCTCCTGCGCGCGCACCCGCCGCAACCTGTCGAGGAGGCTCTGCATGCTTGGATCCGCCCGGCTTTGCCGGAGGTAGAGGATCAGGAGCTCTTCCGCCCGGCGTTGCTTCCAGTGCTGGACGACGTCGGAGTCGACGTGGCCGGCCGCCTTGGCGGCTTCCCAGACCAGGGTCTTCGGCACCACCAGGTCCCAGGCGGCCAGGTAGATCCGCAGGCTGTCGCCCAGAGCCGGCCGCTTGCCCGCGGCCCGGAACGAATCCAGGTAGTCGGCAATGGTGATGTGTCCGCCGCGAAACAGGAACAGGGGCGTGCGGGCTTCGTCGGGTAACAGTTCGGGGAAGGGGGCCTCCTGCTCCCGGTGGGCGACCAGAAGGGTAAACCCTTCCGGCGCTGCCCGCAGCTGGTAGGTGGCCGACAACTCCTCGAGAACGGCCATGTGCTCGTCGACGAACCGCTCCCGTCGCGCACTGGCCAGCAACTCGTCTCGGTAGGCAGCGAAGCCGGCGGTCTGCTCGCCGTCGCATCGGATCACGGCGAACCCTTGCTCGACTGCGGTGACCGGGGAGACCGCGCCGGGAGCCAGGTTGGCAAACAGCTGTGGTGGGATCCCTTGCCGGGCGGCCCCGGCGCGATTGAGGAAACCCAGGTCCTTCGAATCGGGTGTCGACGTCTCCTTGGCCAGTAGCTGACGCCGTAGTTCGTCGGCTGCGGCGCGGTCGCCGGCGACGGCTCTGACGATCCTCTTCTCGTGGCCGTAGCGCCCTCTTTCGAACAGTTCGCGCAGCTGGTCGTCGTCTATCTGGATGCGCTCGTTGACGATGGCCGCCTGGTAGGTATTCACCGCGTGCTCCCGCAGTTCCCAGGCCAGCCGCCGTGCGTAGGTGCGGGAACGGTGGTGGCCCCGCGTTCGGGATTCGGCGGCCAGAAGCTTGCCGTCGATCAGGATTCGGAGGAGCGCCTCGCGGCTGCCCTGGGGGCGGGTCTGTTGAAGGAGACGCAGGTCGCGTTCGAAGATGGGCTCGTCACCCACCTGGGCAACGACCTCGTCCAGGGCGTACTCGCGTGGCGTGCAGGCCGCCAAAAAGGCGGCCAGGAGGCTTGTGGCCGGCCGGAAGCGGCAGAGCCGTCCGGGACGTGGGTGCGGGATCGATCTACGCAGTGGCGATCAGGTCGCCGTAGCCCAGGCGCTCCACATCGGTGTTGAAGTAATCGAAGACGCTGCCGCGGATGTTGTCGAACAGCTCTCGACTTAGGAAGTGCATGCCCGACAGGTCGCCCTTGCGCTCGGCGGTGAAGGTAATGCCGTAGATCGGCTCGATGCCCTCGGCCACCGCGAACAGGTAACCCGGGTTGGTCTGGCCCAGGCAGGCAGAGTGCTCGACGCTCCTTGGAGGGTATCGCAAACCCCTCGCCGCCCAGTTCCTCCGAGATCGCCTTGACGCCCTTGCCGAACAGCGCCTCCCGGCCGTTGTCAGGTCGTCTGTGGTGCGGCGGTACTGGAAATCGGTAACTGAGACTGGCTGATTACCTGTAGCTGTGAGCACCCCGTCTCTCCTCGTCCCGTTCACGTCTGCGGCCAAGGCCTCTCCGTGCACAAAACTACCGATAATCGGACGCCGGACAACCTGTGAAAAGGTGGGTCGAAGACGGACAGAGCCCCGGAGTCCCCTCGCCAACCCAGTGAGGGGACTCCGGGGGGATACGCTTCTCAGTCGCCGACCAGGACCGGTCCCGTGGCGAGATTGGGCGCGGAGGTGGCGCCCTCCAGGTGCAGAGCACTGGCTGAGAGCTCGGTGGGCAGGTCGCCGATCACGTTGAAGCGGACGGTGGCCAGAATGCCATCGCCATCGTTCGACTCACCCCTGCCCAGCTGGGCGCCGCCGATCTCAACGCCGTTGTCGTTCTCCAGGTGGGGCGGCATGAAGTGGTTGGCGATGAAATCCCCCTTCTCCACGCCGGCAAAGGCGAGTACGTCGTAGTCGAAGTTGATCTGGATCTTCCAGCCGGCGATCGGCTCGGAATTCGCGATTTCGACCTCGACGAAGACCTCGAGATCGTTAGTGTCGATAACGTTCAGGCGCACCGAGTTTATACCTATCGGCCAGAGATCCATCTTGTCGTCACCATCGGAGTCCATGGGGCCGTCGGTGTGTCTGGCGCCGTCGTCCCCGTCGGGGCCGTGGGGGGCTTCATCGTCAGCCCATCGCCTCTGGCTAGAGCGGCCGTCGCCGACGGGTCCGTCGGCGTGTTCCTCATCCCACCCGCCGCCGTCGTGTGGCTCACCGGCGTGGCGCTCTTCCCAGTAGCGCTGCATCTCCTCCTCGAGCTCGCGGATTTCATCCTCGAGGGCATCGAAGCGCCGCTCCATCCGCCGCTCGATCGCCTGGTGTTTGCGCTCGGACATCATGGGTGACAGCTCCTCCTCACCCAGCTCGCGGAAGAGCTGATCGAACTCCTCCTGGAGGGCCATGCGGCTTTCCTCGAGCTGGTGACGGCGCTCCATATGGCGGCGTTCGAACTGGTAGGCTTCCTCGTCGAAGTCGTCGCCCTCTTCTTCGCGCCGGTGCTCCTGCTCTTCTTCCCATTCCTGGAAGTGGCGCTCCATCTCGTGGCGATGGCGGTTGGTCCAGAACTGGTTGCCCTCTTCGTCGAGGGAGTGCATCTCCTCGTCTAGGGCGTTGTAGGCATCTTCCCTCTTGTCCTCTAGTTCTTCGCGCTGGCGCTCGAATGCCTCTTGGTCGAGCTCTTCTCCGTGCAGGGATCGCCACATCTCTTCGAACTCCTCGTCCAGGGCGGTGCGGCTTTCCTCGAGCTGGTGGCGGCGCTCCATATGGCGGCGCTCGAACTGGTGGGCTTCCTCGTCGAAGTCGTCGCCCTGCTCTTCGCGCATGCGCTCCTGCTCTTCTTCCCATTCCTGGAAGTGGCGCTCCATCTCGTTGCGATGGCGCGTGGACCAGTAGTTGCGGGCCTCTTTGTCGAGGGCACGGAACTCCCCGTCGAGGCGCTGGAAGGCTTCGTCGCGGCGGCTCTGTAGCTTCCACTCATCCTCCATCCACTGCTGGCGGCGGGCGTGCTCCTCGCGGGCGAAATCGCGCTCGAGCTGAAGACGCTGCTTTTCCAGCTTGATGCGCCCCATCATCATTCTGCGCTCGAACTTGGCGGTTTCCGCATCAAAGTGCGCGCCTTCGTCCTCCTGGCGTCGTTGCTGCTCGGCCTCCCAATCGGCCAGCTCGGCAGCGAGCTGCTCTTGGCGCTCGTTCCAGTGGGCTTCCCGATCCGCCCATTCGTCGGCCATCTCCTGCAGATGGTGTGCCCGCTCGTGGTCGTGGGCCAGTTCCTCCGCGGCCAGGTGGGGCACGTTGCCGAAGGTCAGCAGCCCCAGCAGCGCTAGGGGCATGATCAGTCTGGTTCGCGTCCTCATGTCTTCCTCTCGTTTGGCTTAAGGACCATCACTTGAATGTCTTGATTATAATGTTGCGTGCGCTTTGAGATGGCGTCCGTGATGCGGCTCATACGCCTTTGTCGCGCTCGCGCCAGTTGTCCTGCCCGGCGGTGTGAGACGACGAGTGCTGCCGCATCCCTTTTTGTGGATCTACGACCCACATTATGTTTCTAGTGTGAATACGCCACCTTATACCTTAAAGATACAGGTGAAGCACGTGGAGATACAAACGAAGCAGGAGGGCAAGATCTCCCGGGGAATGGAGACCGTCTGTGGATGTCATGGGGCCGGCTTGGGAGTGTCGCGCTGCTGCGGGTGGCTGGCGGGAACCCGGCGGCCCCGCGACACGGAGGGGAGAGTATGAGCGTTGGCCTAGCGGTAATCGGTGCTGGCTACTGGGGCCCCAATCTGATTCGCAATTTCGCTGGCATCGAGGCCTGCGAACTCAAGGTGGTGTGCGATCGTGACCCGGCTCGCCTGGAGGCTCTCCGACGCGGTCACGGCGGCGTCCGGTTGACCGATGACTTTGACTCCCTGCTGGCTGACGGCGGGATCGATGGCGTCGCTGTGGCTACGCCGGTCGAGACCCACCATAGCCTCTGCCGACGTCTACTCGAGGCAGGCAAAAGCGTCTTCGTCGAGAAGCCGCTGGCCAGGAGCTCGGAGGAGTGCCGCGAGCTGATTGAGCTGCAGCAGCGGCATGGGACCGTCCTGATGGTGGGGCACACCTTCGAGTACAACGCGGCGGTCGAGTACGTCGAGGACCTAATCGATCGCGAGGAACTCGGGGAGATCTACTACATTTACTCCCAACGCCTCAATCTGGGGATCGTGCGCCAGGACGTGAATGCCATGTGGAACCTAGCCCCGCACGACATCTCGATCGCGCTGCGCTGGCTCAAGAAGATGCCGGTGGCGGTCAACGCCCGTGGCTACACCTACCTGCAGGAAGGGATCGAGGACGTCGTTTATCTCAATCTCGAGTTCGCCGATGGCGTCGCCGTACACATCCATGTCAGTTGGCTTGACCCGGGTAAGGTGCGGCGGGTGACGGTTGTGGGCAGCCGCAAGATGGTGCTCTACGACGACGCTTCCACCGAGGGTAAAATCCAGATCTTCGACCGGGGTATTGATCGGGAGCACATCGAGGGGTCGCTGGGCGAGTTCGACTCCTTCGGCAAGTTCCAGCTCACCCAGCGCGCCGGCGACGTGCTGATCCCAAAGGTCGACTACAGCGAGCCGCTGCGTCAGGAGTGCCGCCACTTCGTCGACTGCGTCGCCACGGGCCGCCAGCCGATCACCGACGGCGACAACGGGCTGCGTGTGGTCCAAGTGCTCGAGGCTGCGACCCGATCTCTCGCCGAAGCGGGACGGACGATAACCTTGGAACCGAGCTGAGCGTGGGGGAGCTGATGGACGAGGAACAGCTGTTCGCTTTCGAGACATGGGGGTTCTTTGCCGTCGAGGGAGCGCTGACGCCGGCACAGGTGGCTGAGCTGAAAGCTGCCGCCGCCGAGCGCGGACCTGAGCTGTACGCGATGCGTCCGGAGACGGGGGGATTCTGGTCGCAGGCTTACGTTGACCTGCTCGATCTGCCGGTCATCTCGCCCTTGCTTGACGAGCTCTACGGCGGCCCGCGGTCGAATGGCATGCCGGCGTTCCGCATCGATCACATCAACGTCCACACCCACGGCGCCTTCAACAAGGATCTCGCAGGCGGCAGGATCCACGGCGCCAACGAGCGTCTGCTGGATCCACAGCGCCCGCACGAGCTGCACAAGATATACTTCGGGCGCAATCAGACGGGGGCGTACGAGAACGGACTGGTGACGGTCGCCTACGAGCTGGAGGACACGGTCTGCAACGACGGTGGCTTCGGTTGCCTCGCCGGATCGCACAAGACGCCGTTCCATTGTCCCGAGGCTTGGCGCGACCTTGCGAAAGGGGTGCATCCGATGATCACCCGGGTGCCGGCGCGGCCGGGCACGGCCATCGTCTTCACCGAGGCGCTGCACCACGTCACCCTGCCCTGGACGGCGTCGAGCACGCGCACCACTCTCTTCTACAAATACACCCCGCGGGGGGAATCCTGGACCGGGCCCGAGCGGTTCTTCCAGCCCGGCGGTGCCGATGGCTGGCGGGGAATCGACGATCGCAAGCGCGCGATCCTGACGCCCCCCTCCGATGAGATGCCGGGCCAGTTGGCGGGGCGCGTGCGCCGGAAGATCTAGGTGGCCGTCGTGCGCCCCGGCCCGGTGCGGGTCGCCATCTGCGGCGGCGGTGTCATCGGCGCCGCGATCGCTTATTTCCTCAGCACGCGGGGCGTGCGCGCGCTGGTGATCGAGCGCGCCGGCATCGGCAACGCGGCATCGGGTAAGTCGGGCGGTTTCCTTGCTCTCGACTGGTGTCGTGGCACGCCGGTTGACCCCCTGGCGCGGCGCAGCTTCGAGCTGCACGCGCAGCTGGCCGAGCGGCTGGGTGAGGAGCTCGGGCTGGAATGGGGTTACCGCCGGCTCGACACCCTCAGCGTCGTGGTCAGTCAGGCCCGCGACCTGGGTGCGCTCGAGGGCGATTCGGCCCCGGGTGGCGGCCCGAACCCGGGCACTGCTCCGGGCCCGGACTGGCTTGCAGCGGAGACTGTGGTTCAAGGTCGCATCGGCACCGAGGCGACCACCGCGCAGCTGCATCCGGCCCTTTTTACCCAGGGGCTGATGGCCGCCGCCGAGGCCGGCGGAGCCGAGGTTGTCAAGGGGGAGGTTGAGGGTATCGTACTGGGCGAGGGTGGCAGCAGGGCGACCGGAGTCGTCGTCGACGGAGAGACGCTCCAGGCGGACGCCGTGGTGGTCGCGATGGGGCCCTGGGCGATCCTGGCCTGCCAATGGCTGCCGCTGCCCGCCGTCTACGGCCTGAAGGGTCACAGTCTGTTGTTCCGCTATGAGCCGGAGCAGCCGCGTGCCCTGTTCGTCGAGCTCGAGACCAAGGATGGTCGGATCGAGACGCCGGAGATTATGCCCCGGACCGACGGCACCACCTACGTCTGCGGTCTGTCGAGCGAGGAAGCCCTGCCGGTGGACCCGGCCGACGTGCGGGTGGAGGTAGGGGCGCCGGAGCAACTGCAGCGGATGACGGCGGTGGTTGCTCCGGATCTGGGAGCGGCCGAGGTTCTCGCGGCGCAGGCATGCTTTCGTCCGGTGACGATGGATGGCATGCCCGTGATCGGCGCAGTGCCCGATGTCGCGGGCGCCTACGTGGCCACCGGGCACAGCGTCTGGGGCATGCTGAATGCCCCCGCAACCGGCGAGGCCGTGGCCGAGCTCATCGTCGACGGAGATGCGACTACCGTCGACATCGCTCCCTTTCGCCCCGAGCGGCTCGAGGTACTGGATCCCCGTCAGTTGGGGCTCCCGCCGACGGCGTCGGGGTGAGCTTGGCGAGGCCGGAACTCTCACCCATGCACCCGCTCTGGGGCGAGGCGGAGAACACCCGCGTCTACGGCATCGACGTTGATCCGGACGGCAAGCTATGGTTCACTGGAAGCCTGCCCGTTCCCTCCACCGACGGCGAGTATTTCGAAGCGACCTATCGCACTACTCATCCCGACGGGTCTTTCCTCGCTGAGGGCAGGGTGATCCGTCTCCACCGGCGCACCGGAATCCAGGACGAACGGCCGATCCCCGGCTACGGTCAGGAGTTTACCTTCATAGGGGCCGGGATTTTCTTCCGCGGCTGGCAGCTCAGCTGTCTGAGCACCTACCGCCAGACCTATAGTTACGACCCGGCCAGCGACGGATTCTCGCCGCGACCGGGAGCAACCGACCTGGATATCGGCATAGACGGGCACCCCTACCACTTCATGGATCGCTTTCTCGCCTACCACCCGATATCGGACACTTTCGACATCCTGGCTCCCGACGTGGCGCCCGATCGGTATCCACAGATGTGTTACAGGAAGGTGGTCGGCGACCACCTCTACATCACCGCCAACGAAATTTGGTCGCGGGAGAAGGGGCGGCCCCTGGGGGAGGTCGAGATGCTGGTCGGACAACTGCTCCTGCTGCAGTCACATCCAGTTGAGGAGGCGTCGGC
>CAYWBJ010000181.1:0-19112 GCA_964456165.1 uncultured Gemmatimonadaceae bacterium
AGTACCCACTGCTGCGTTACCGATCATGACATCTAATCGCCCGAAGTTTTCGACCACTTGGGCAACACCGCCTTGCACCTGCTCGTCGTTCCCTTGGTCGACGCACAAATAGTCGACGGCACCCAGTTCGCGCACCTGCCAGCTACCCGCATCCTCTTCCAGCAAATCGAATACAATTACTCGTGCGCCCAACGCAGCAAGTTTCCGCGTGATTGCTCTACCGATGTCGCCGCAACCGCCGGTGACGATTATCACGCTCTTCAATCCATAAGAATTTTCCATGATGTTGGACCTATAGAGCCTGCAGGTATTTCACGCCGGCAGCCGCGGCCGTCTCGATCAGCTCGGCGGGCGCTTCCCCGCCCATATCCACGAGTACCTCAATCCCTTCGAACTGAGGAACCCAGGGCCTTTCACGAGCGAATACCGTAAGGTCATGCCTGCGGCCACACTCTCTGACCGCATCGCGGCCGCAGGGAGTCGCCAGGCGCGGCGGGGGGTGTGGCACGTAAAGGACCCTTAGACGCTTTCCTCGACCCACAGGAGCCTGTACAGCTCGCATCACAGTGTCGTGTAACCACCGTCCACCACCATAACCGAACCCGTGGCGTACGAGGCTTCGTCACTCGCGAGGTACAGAGCCGCAGTGGCCACTTCGGAAGGGTCGGCAAACCGCTTGTGTAGGTTAAGGTTCTTGTAGGGAGCCAGCTTCTCCTCGGGGATGGTCAGGTTTAGGGGCGTATTCATGGACCCCGGACAAACTACGTTGACGCGAATGTTGTCGGGTGCGTGGTCTATCGCCATACATTTGGCAAGTCCAATCACACCATGCTTGCTCGCATTGTACGACGCTTGCTGTGCGTTACCCACCAGGCCGGACAGTGAGGCGATCTGAACGATATTTCCTCCCCCGTTCTTGATCATCTGAGGAATCGCCCATTCCGAACAGAGGAACATCGATCTGAGATTGGTGTTCAGAACATGGTCCCATTCCTCTTCGGTCGTGTCGACAACGTTCTTGTTAACCTGCAGACCCACATTGCTGACGAGGATATCCAGGTGGCCGAACGTTTCCACGGTAGCGTTGACCATGCGCTCCACATCTGCGGTTTGGCTCACGTCCACGTGCATAAAGGTGGCATCGCCGCCTTCCGCCTCGATCTGGCCGACCGTTTCTTCACCCTTTTCGTCGGCGATGTCGGCGACCGTAACCCGAGCACCTTCACGAGCAAATAGCAGGGCTATCGATTCCCCGAGGCCCAAACTAGCACCCGTAATTATAGCCACCTTAATCTTTAAACGATCCTTGCCCTTCTCGTTCGCCATCGCGGTCGCCTACCCCTTGCTCCACTCGAACTCATGCCCCTCTTGTTGCTGGCCCGATCCGATCTCCACCATCTCCAGCAGATTGCCGTCCGGATCGTAGAAGAAAAGCACGTGCCACTCGCCCTCACCACTGAAAGTCTCCGGTGGCGACACGAACTCAACCCCTTCCGCGGTCAACCGCTCATACAAGGATTGCAGATCCTCGACGCCGAAACAGAGATGGGCGCTGGGCACATGGTGGATGGGAAAGCGTTGTTGAGGACTCTCCGGCGTGATCCATTGGATGAGGTCCAGCGTGATCTGACCGGAGCCGGCGGCTCGACCTCGCTGGTACCCATTGACGCCCCCGGGCGGCACCAGCCGGTACTCGCGCATGTGGACTCCCGAGATCTGGACCATCTCGTCAATAGGACCCCCTTTGTGTTCTTCTGGCGACAGGACCTCGAACCCCAACAGGTCTCCGTAGAAGTGCAAAGACTTCTCAATGTCGCTCACCATAACCGCAACATGATCAAGCGTAATTCCGGCCATTGGACAATCTCCCTTTAGAATCGGTTTTGCAGTGCCCTGCCCACGAGCCCGAGTGTGGTAAGCGTGACGTCAGAATGGTAGCCGGCCCGCAGGTCTCCGAACAATTCTAAACTTGCACAAACAGGGCGCAACCAGCGGCGCCCCGCGAGAGGAGCCGCCATGCTCGGATCGAGCCGTTCAGTGGCTTCCCAGACCGACGACCTCCCTCTCCGCGGGAGTCAGATCGTCGACCTGCTGCTGAGAAAGTTTCCGGACCGACGTGTAGTCCGGTAACCACCCGTCTAGCGCGAGCAACCGGCTCATCTCCGGTGACAGTCGTGCCCGAACCTGCGACGAGAAAAGATGTTCGTTGTTGATCATTCCCCGAACCCAGCTTCGCTGGTAAAAGCCGATGGCCGAATGCCGGACGTGATCGCTGTGGTTCCGGCCGGTCGCGTGCCATGTTGCCGCATCCCACATGACAACCGAGCCTGCGGCCATCAGAGCGCTCACCGACCCGGGATATTCTTCCGCCGGGTCGGGAACCTCAAGGGACCGTTGGGTTCCCGGCCAGATCAATGTTGCCCCGTTTTCATCGGTGAAATCGACCAGTGCCCAGAGGACGTTCAGGGCCAGCGGAAGGTGGGTACCACCCTTGAACGGCTCCACCGTAAACGCCTCGCGGTCCACGTGCACTTGAAAGCCAAACCGCTGTTCGCGGCCACCACTTGGCAGGATGGAGCGCGCCGTCGTGTCGTACAGCACCATATCCTCCCCCAGGACCTCACGGCACACCGCGACAACCGGTGGGCATAGGAAGAATGATTCAAAGGATTGGTGTTTACCAAGAATGTTGCGCACGACTTTCTGATTCGGCGTCTGCTCGCCAAAACGTTCGGCGATGGGACCCTCCAGCTCGTAGACCTCTTCCGCCCCTACGATGGCACGTTGTATCTGCTCTGACGTAAGCACATCACGAATGATGGTATAACCTTGAGATTGAATCTCTCGAGCATGTCCTGCGACGTCTGAGGCGCTACCGTCGAAGGTGCCTGAATGTGAATGGCTCATGGTCGGTGACCTATAAGGGCTATGGGTTGCTCACCGCGCGCGTAGCGGATTATCAATTGCAACGACTATAAGACAATGCTAGGTTAATCGGGAACAAAAAGGAGAACGGGCCAACTGTTGGCGCGGCAAACCGGCCCCCACAAATGGAGGCACTTGGTTCATGGAGAACGCTGTCAATTTTCGTCAGAAGATAAACGATGGCGGCTGCTGTCTTGGCTCGGGAGTGACTTTTTTCGATTCGACAGTCGCCGAACTACTCAGCCAGGCCGGCATGGACTTCGTCTGGATCGACATGGAACACAACGCGCTAACAGTTGAGGCCGTACAGAACCACATCATCGCCACCCGAGCTAGCGACGCGGCGGCGATCGTGCGTGTCGGCGCCGGCGATCCGACCCAGATCAAGGTGGTCCTGGACAGCGGAGCGGACGGGGTTGTGGTGCCGATGGTCCGCACCGCGGAGGAGGTACGGCGGGTGGTGGCAGATTGCCGTTATCCCCCGGAGGGTAGGCGCGGTTTCGGTCCCCGGCGACCGTCGCGATACGGCCGCTTGGGTGGACCTGAGTTCTGCCGGCTGGCAAACGAGTCGGTGTTGGTAATCATCCAAATTGAGCTGATCGATGCCGTCGACAATCTGGACGCTATTCTCAAAACGCCAGGTCTGGATTCCGTTGTGGTTGGTCCGAATGACCTGGCGGGCTCGATGGGTTTTGTGGGCCAGCCCGATCACCCGGAGGTTGTAAAAGTCGTGGAGAGCATCATCCAGAAGAGCCGAGCTGCGAACGTCATGGCCGGATTGGCCGCTACCGTTTCGGATCCGCAACGTTGGGCTGCCCTGGGCGTGCAATGGTTTATTCTGGGTACGGATTGGATTTTTCTGGTGCAGGCGGTGGATCAGGCACTGAATGACACGCAGACATCTCTCCAATGAACCGCACCTTACGCGCTCTAGCGCCCTGGGACGGCACCAATCGGGTGTTCTTCGACAGGGCCAATTTTGCCCTCCTGCCTGAAAACGATATTGCGCTCGAGATGCCGGAACTAGGGGTTTTCCCTGCGACCGAGGAGCTACTCATCCCAGCCTTGCAGGGGGTGGACATCTTCTTCGCCGGTTCTGAGGACGTCACCCGCCCCATTCTGGAGCAAGTCCCTTCGCTGAAACTTGTGCAACGGATTGGCGTGGGTTACGATAAAGTTGACATCGCGGCCGCCACCGAGCGCGGCGTGCTGGGCGCGATCGCCCCGGGCGTCCTGACCGAGGCGGTGGCAGAGCACGCCATGGCCCTGATGCTGGCCGCGGCTGGGCACATTCCCTGGTATGACCGCCAGGTGAAAGGCGGGGGATGGAGTCCCGTAATCCGCGCCGACCTGTTCGGAGCAACGCTGGGCGTTCTCGGCCTGGGTAAGATCGGCAAAGAGATAGTCAAACGGGCCCGGGCCTTCGGCATGGAAATAGTGGCGTTCGATATCTTCCACGATGAACTATTTGCGCGCCAATACGACGTGGAGTACGCGGACCTGCCAGAAGTACTGTCGTCCGCGGATTTTGTCGTCTTGAGTCTGGTCCTTGACGATAAGACTCGAGGCATAATCGACAAGCAAGCTCTGGCGGCGATGAAGCCCACAGCCCATCTGATCAATGTGGCCCGCGGAGCACTGGTGGACGAGGCGGCGGTATGCGACGCGCTGGCTGAGGGGCGCTTGGCCGGATACGCGACTGACGTCTTCACCGAGACCCCCCTAGATGCTGACTACCCACTACTGCAGTTCGATAATGTCGTCGCAACCCCACATGTCGCCGCTGCCTCCAAGCGAACCACACGCCGCTTGGTGCAACGGGCTGCTCAGTGCGCAACCAAGATTTTGCTTGGACAGCCCGCACCCGAAGGGTGTATGGTGAATCCCGAGGTCTTACCCGTGTGGCGCGGGCGGGCCCTTTCAGGAGGAGGACAAGTCTGATGAGTGAGTTGAAAATGGAACCCTTCGTGGACTCCACCGACATCGTCGACGACGGCCCCGCCCTGGCCGGACGGATGGAGCGGGACGGCTATCTGTTCATTCGCGGACTCCTGCCGGTTGACACCGTGCTGGATCTGCGACGACAACTGCTGGAACTTGCGGCGGAGGGCGGTTGGTTGGCGAAGGATCAACCCATCGAAGCGGGGATCGCCGACCCGGCCGCGGCCTGTTGCGATCCGGAACCGGGCTACACGAAGGTCTTCAAGAACCTATGGAAGAACGAAGACCTTCACGCCCTCAAGCACCATCCTGCCATCATCGGTATTCTGGAGCACATGCTGGGCGAGGAGCCGTTCCCACAGCCCCTGTTCGTCGAGCGCAACGTCTTCCCCCAGGGCGCCGACTTCGACTTCACTACACGACCCCACCAAGACGTCGTCCATGTTGGCGGCAGGACTCACGCGGTCTGGTCGCCCATCGGCGACTGTCCGATCGAAAGAGGACCGATTTGCATGGCAGCCGGCTCCCACCGGAACGGGGTCCTCGACTTCCGCGTCGTCGCCGGTCCCGGCGGCATGGAAATGACTCCGCCCGACGAATGCCCCTGGCACGGCGGCAGCTTCTCCGTCGGCGACGTCGTCATCTTCAGCGACAACACCGTGCACCAGGCCTTACCAAACCGCACTCTTGCGCTGCGCCAGTCCTTCGACGCCCGATATCAGCTGCGGACAGAGCCTATCACCGCGCAGAGCGTTCGGCCCTACGGGAATATCCTGACGTGGGAACAGGTCTACGCCGATTGGGAATCAACCGAATACCAGTACTACTGGGAGAAACTCGACCTTGACGTGGTGCCCTTCGACATGCAGTACTACGACAAGCGCGATGCCATCGCCTTCGAAATGGCGGAGCGCGGCGAGCGCGCTGCCCGCGACACTTTGCTGCGCATCGTCCAGCGCGATCCGGACGTCGCCAAAAGGGAACGGGCCACCTGTCTGATACAGATGCTTGATTCCTGACCCCGCGAACCAGTGGTTCGACAGCTTCGGCCTTGCGATCGGCGGAGCTGGCGTCGAGAGAGTGACGTGACCCATCCGATTGATTACAGCGAGCTAGAGCTGCAATTCTCCGACGACTTCAAAGAGGTCGGTCCAGTGGACCGGACCAGGTGGGCGAAGTTGGAACACGCGGACCTGGACGTGTGGACCGAGGACCCTGCTGAATCCAGGCGCCAGGGATGGCAGGAAGGTCTGCTCATGAACGCTGAGCGCTCGGGAATGCACCAGGTGGAGGTCCTATCGGAAGGCGGATGCGCGAGCGTCGAGGCGACGACCACAAGGCCGGCGGGACCTGCAGTGATGGCCTATGGGGGCCTTGTCACAAAGGACAAGCAGTTTGCCCCGGGTCTGCAAGGTACCAGCCTGCTTGAGATCGTGCTATCCGATTATGTGTCCGACGGAGAGTACCTCAACAAGTGGCTGACCTATTACGGCAACCCGGGCGATGTAGAAGATCCCGTTGGCGGGCGCTACGAGATGGGTTGGGGTCTGGCGATTGGCAGCTTCGGCGGATTCATGACCGGTAGAGAAGAGGGCGTCAAGGATCGGGCGGTGCAGTTGCATTTCGATGGGTGGAGCAAGTACGGCTGGACCTCTATTCTTTGTCGCAACATAGTGCCCGGTGACGAAGCAAAGTACCCAGGGTTCGATTCCAAAACGGAGACGTATGTGGCTAAGCCTAAGCCCTTTATCGCCCAACCCTGTGTTATCCTTGCCTCTGGCTTGGATTTGAAGGCCGGAAGGAGTGGCTCGTTTGGGCACCGCTACGGACTTGGACTGAGTGATAATGCCAACACGGTGTTCTGGACATTGAATGGACAGGTTATGGACCGTGTCGATATCACCGGTTTCTTCGGGTCGGAACCCGCGGCCATGAAGGACGGAGCCTACGCCAGCATCTGTATGGGGGGCAGCTATCAGCGCAACGTCTGGCGATACAGCGAGGCGCGCATCTACGTTGGAACGGAGATCAGGTGGCGCATTTAAGGAAGAATCAAGTTTCGCAGTTCGAGGATCAGGGATATCTGCTCGTAAAATTCATCTCTTGCCACGCAACCCGGTATCTTGCGACTGCGACTCCGAGTACAGCGACTTGCAGCCGTTGCGCGCTTCGAGGATCTGCATCACTTCGAAGACGAGGCCGTTCGGTGAACGCCAGAACGAGATGATGCGACGCCCGAGGGCGGCGTCGACTTCCACCGGTTCGATCAGGGCCTCCGTACCGTGCTCCCGCAGGCGCTTGCACTCGCGCTCGATGTCGTCGGTCTCGAACACCGCATGTGTGATTCCCGGCTCGAGGTCGTGCGCGACTCAGCCCGATGTTCCAGAACTTTAGGCCTTCAGGCAATTGTCCACCCCCTGCCGTTCGGCGTGAAGTTCTCGCATCTTGTCTCGGTCACAGCGATGAAGTCTTCTACCTTCACATCGCCAACTTCCGGATGCTGAAACTCGGTCTCCATCGACAAAACCATCCCCGCCTCCAGGACGTAGTTGGGATCGCCGCTGACCACCGGCGGCTCGCCCAGGCAAGCCATTGGAAACGCCGTCGGGACCCATGCAGATGATGAGCCACTGCATCTCAACACTTCGTCCCACGACCGTTCGAGCATGTTGGCCGCCATTAATGCGAGTTCCATCTGCTGTCCTTTCTGCGAGGAGTTCGGAGGTGTTCGCTTCGATGCACTGGTCATCCTGTCTTGGGCGCGGACATCCCAAGGGTCTGGAAGGGGATGTGTCTCCGAGTGCGCGCCTGGGAAAGATTCTTCTCGATCAGTAATGCATCTGTACCGGACACCACTTAACTCCACAGCCGGTCGTGCGATATTCGTCGTTCCATCAGTTCTTCGGTTCAAAGAAGCCGGGATCGTCGGGCAATCGGAAGATCTTCGAATTCCGCCCCCAGTACACCCCTGCGCAACAAGCCTTTGCCCCTATTCGCGAGCCACCACCAGGCAGGCGTTTTCTGTGGACCGGAGCTGCCTCGTAGAGCCAGCTCTCAGCACGGCCGCATCGCCGGGAGACAGTTCGACACTGAACCCTTCGACGCACAAATCACAAGTCCCTTCCGCGACGACCCAGTACTCGTGGCAGGAAAGGGTGCCTTCGCCGATCCCATCTCCGGCTTGCAGCGCAATGAGCCGCAACTCGCTCAAAGGAGAACGGGATCCGCGGTCTGGAAAGGGGCCGTCGTTTTGATCCCCGCGGACCACGAAACCGGGCACCGTCGGGACCGGTGGTCCATTCTCCTTTTCGAGGAGGTGGAGGTCCCTTTTCTGCCGCTCGAGGCGGGTTACGATGGCCAGGTTGTCGAAGTCCGTAAACGCCTGGAACCGGTGCACGACACCCATGGGAGTGTACACCGCCGTGTTGGGGGTTATTTCGAAGCTCTGGCCATCCAACCAAACCTCCCCACGTCCCGAGATAAACAACCAGATCTCGTCGCCGTCATGATAGTGGGGTTCCACCCCGGAGCCTTTGATCTGCCCGGGAAAATATCGCATCAGCTTGATTCCCGCCCACTCTGGGAAAACCGATCCATCCCAGTAATCGTAATCGTTGGACACCCCCGACAAGAGCATATAGTTGGGATTTCTGACAATCATCGAACCCTCCTCTCGTGCATCTCAGTCCGACCAGATCGCCGGCCAATCACGGGGTGTAGGCCTACCATGCCACAATCAGTTTCGATGGTACGAACCGCTCGACAGCTCTCATCGGCGCCTCGCCGGAGCGCAGATGATCGCGCTGATACATCGGATAAGTCGTCGGCGATCTGTCGCGCGGAGAGATGTCTACCAGCGTACTGCCCTGGAATGTGCAGGTATGAACCTGCTCGGCCGAGGAGTGGGCATTGGCCGTGTAGCTCGCCGCGGTCTCCCGGATCGGGAAGGTTAGCGTCACTTCGTCGCCGGGTTGCACGTCATCCAGAACCAGGGAGTTGCCCAGCCAATCCTGGCGCCGATCAGTCCCGGTCACCTGGACGCGAAGCTCTCGGCGGTTCACCCAGAAGGGAATGCGCACGCTGAGCCGCCTGGCCGCCTTGTTGCGCAGGACGACCTTCCCCTCGTAGGGTAGGTAACTGTCAATATCCAACAGCCTGGCCGCGCGGTTCAGCAGCAGATTCACCTGCGCGGCATCCCCGCGCTCGCGGACAATCCCTTCCCAAGCGTAGTAGAGCCCCTGCGAACCGTTGCCCGTGCAGCAGGCCGCCGCGTAGGGTTCGGGAATGCCTGACGGTAGCGACATGGCGCCGAAGGCACCAAGGCTGCGCGGGATCACGTTCTCGGTAAGTCTCTCCCCGGGGAAGGGGGGTCTGCCCTCCGGCGGATCGGAATCGGGGGCAGATCGCCCGATCTGTTCCAGCAGATCCGCTCGCACGAATTGCTGTTCGTCCAGGTGGTTGCGCACAACCGCGCCGACATCGTCCCAGTAGTCCCCGAGCCCGGCGTCGGTGAGTCGGATGCCCAGCGCCACCATGTCTGCCAGCGCGCACCCTTCGCACAGATTGCCCCGGCCGGGAACGACGTTGACCCAGCCGATTCGGGGGATCCCCTGGGTGAGCGTAAACTCGTAGGCCCGTCGCACGAACTCCAGCGCCCGCTCGTCACCGACAGTGCGACCATACTCCAAGATCCCTCGAAGTGCCATCGCCCGGGCATGAAAGTGACTGTACCAATGGCCCTGTTCGTGACCGGCTGTGAACGGGGGATCCGGGAGCCGCGCGGTGACGTGGGACGGGAGGCCCTCGGCGTGGCTGATGTCCGGGTCGGGCACGCCCCCCCAGAATTTCGGCTTCATGCAATAACGCGTCAGTCGCTGACACAGATCCAGCGCGCCGGGATCACTGCTGATGGCGTACCACTGAGCGGCGGCATAGATCTGGTTGCCCTGGTGGGCCACAGTCGAACCCTCGGCGCCCTCCGTCTCGCTCTGTGACTCGGTCGGTATTCAGCCAGCCGGAGCGAGGGTAGGTGCACGGCGCCCCCCAGCCGCCTTTGTCGGGGTAATAGCAGTAGTCGTCGCGGACGACGGCCAGGCGCCGCATCTCGGAGGCCATCTCACCGATCAGTCCGTCCCAGGTATCGCCTCCCAATTCTCGCCAACTCAGCAAGGCCCGTATCATCCGCCCTTGAGCGGTGACGGCGCAGATATCTTCGTCCTTGTCCTTGCCGTAGAAGCGCTCTCCATATTCGGGGCTGCGCCAGGGGCGGGCCGGATCGCGGCGGTCCCAGTATAAACCGTCCTCGATACGCGACAGCAGCGCCGCTCGGTGACCCGCTTCGATCTCCCTATGCTGCTGGCTTCCGGACATGAGGCGCATCATCGGCAGCGACTGCGCGAACTTGGGATCGCCAACGTAGTCCGAGGAGGCAAAGTGCGACATGTAGGGGGGATTGGAGCAATATTTCACGGCAAAAAACATGTGGTGGCCCAAGCTGGGATCGATCATGCCGCCCAGACCATTGAGAGCGACGGCCGCGCGCTCGGCCAGGTCCAACGTGTCGGGTACGATGGCCTGGTACCTCCCACCTGCGTCGTCAAGCGCCGTGTGAGCTTTCATTCCAAACCCGCTCCTGAGGCTTCTGCTACCAAGCGGCAATCGTTCTTGACGGCACGAACCGTTCGACAGTCTTCATGGGCGCCTTGCTGGCCTGATGATCACGCAGATGATCACGCAAGTAGAACGGGTACATCGTTGGTGATGGGTCGCGCGGGGAGATATCCACCAGCGTGCTGCCCCGGAACGTGCAGGTATAGACCTCCTCGGCCGGGGATTGCGCATTGACAGTGTAGCTTGCCGAGGTCTCCCGGATCGGGAAGGTTAGCGTTACCTCATCGCCGGGTTGCAGATCATCCAAGACCAGGGAGTTGCCCAGCCAATCCAGCCGTCGATCAGTCCCACCGACCTGGACCCGGATCTCTTGGCGGTCGACCCAGAACGGAATGCGCACGCTGATCCGTCTGGCCGACTTGTTGTGCAGGACGACTTTCCCTTCGTAGGGTAGGTGGCTGTCAATGTCCAGCAGCTTCGCGGCGCGGTTCAGCAGCAGGTTCACCTGGGCGGTGTCGCCGCGCTCGCGGACAATGCCTTCCCAGGCGTAATAGAGCCCCTGCGTGCCGTTGCCGGTGCAGCACCCCGCCACGAAGGGCTCGGGAAGGCCCGATGGAAACGACATCGCGCCGAAGGCGCCAAGGCTGCGCTCGATCACGTTTTCGGTCAGTCTTTCCCCTGGGAAGGGCGGTCTGCCCTCCGGAGGATCTGAGTCGGGGGTAGATCCCCCTAGCTGTTCCAGCAGGTCCGCTCGCACGAGTTGATGCTCGATCAGATGGTTGCGGACCATCGCGTCGACGTCGTCCCAGTAGTCCCCGAGCCCGGTGTCAGAGAGCCGTATGCCCATCGCCACGAGGTCAGCCACCCCGCACCCCTCGCATTGATTGAGTCGAACGGGCGCGACATTGACCCAGCCGATTCGGGGAATCCCCTGGGTGAGCGAGAATTCATAGGCCCGACGCACGAATTCGAGCGCCCGCTCGTCACCGACGCTGCGCGCGTACTCGAGAATCCCTCGAAGCCCAACCGCGCGGGCGTGGAAGTGGCTGTACCAATGGCCTTGTTCGTGCCCGGCCGTGAACGGCGGATCGGGCAGCCGCGCCGCGACGTGGATCGAGAGGCCCTCGGCGTGGCTGATGTCCAGATCGGGCACGCCTCCCCAGAACTTCGGCTTCATGCAGAAACGGGTCAGCCGTCGACAGAGGTCCAGCGCGCCGGGATCGCCACTGTGGGCAAACCACTGCGCGGCGGCGTAAATCTGGTTGCCCTGGGACTCGGAATTGGAGCCTCCGGCACTTTCCGTCTCGCGCTCCGGTTCGTCGGTGTTCAACCAACCGGAGCGCGGGTAGGCGCCGGTGAATCCCCAGCCCCCGTTCTTTGTCGGATAGTAGCCGTAATCGTCGCGCACAACGGCCACGCGTCCCATGGCCGAGACCATGTCACTGGCGAACCCATCCCAGGTATCGTCCCCCAATTCCCGCCACCTCAACAGGGCACGGATCATCCGCCCCTGAGAAAACAGTTGGCAGACTTCCTCATCCTTGCCCTTTCCGGGCAAATCCTGCCAGGGGCGGGCGGGATCGTGCCAGTCCCAGTAGAGGCCGTCGTCAATGCGCCCTAGCAGAGCCGCCCGTTGGCCTGCTTCAATCTCCATATGCTGGCTACTTCCGGACATGAGGCGCATCATCGGAAGCGACTCGGCGAACTTGGGGTCGCAACCATAGTCCGACAAGGCGGAGTGCGACATGTAAGGGCGCTTCGAGCAATAATGGACGCTGAAGCACATGTGGTGGCCCAGGTCGGGATCGATCATTCCGCCCAGGCCGTTGATCGCGATCGCCGCCCGCTCAGCCAGGTCCAGTGTGTCGGGAAAATTGGCCTGATAGCGTTCTCCCGAGTAGTCAAGCGTTGCGTGATCTTCCATTCCTGCTTCCTCTCGCGCCGCCTACAGGGACGGCAATGCTGGATCACTTTTCAAAGCCCAGGTCGGATAAACCTTCTGGGCGTCTAGTCAAGATCGGTGGCGGTCGGCTCTTGCTCCGACCGTCGATAGACCCAAAATCCCAATATATTATATTAGATCGTCGCCTGAGAGCGTCGCGTGAGAGCGTCGCGTGGTATTAGAGCGCCGCGTGGTTGGAAATGTAAATCCCAGAAGAACAGATCCCCTTTTCACCGAGTCGCGACCGTCCTCGAAATAGTCTTCGAGCGATCTGAAGCGGAAGCGGTCACCTCAAGAATGGTCGGACCATGGATGCCCGCCAGCTTGCCAGAATAGCGCTGCTGTCCCTGTTGTTCCAGCCCACCTCCGTGCCTGCCAAAGAGCGCGTCCTGATCTCTACCCTGCGCGGCTGGTACACGACTGCACTGGAGGAACTGGCCGAACAATACGAGCAAATGCATCCGGGGATCGACGTCAAGATCAATCTGCAACCGGATATGAACTCCCTCAGTCGCTACTACACCGCACAGATGGCGGTCGACCGCGCCGATGCCCCGGACGTGGTCCACGGCAATCTGCTCGGGGTGGAGGAGAATTATCACGGGAAGAGATTCCTGGCCATCAACGAATACCTGGAAAGGCCCAACCCGTACGCCGGCAGCGTCGTCTGGCGCGACCTGTTCGACCCTGCATTGCTCGCCAGCCTGGCCGTTGACGGCATCCAACATTGCGTCTTGCCCCTGGACTTCTGCGACACTGGCGTTTTCTACAACCTGGATATCTTCAACCGGTATGGCCTCGCGCCACCGGACACCTGGGACGAATGGCTCGACCTGTCCAGAGTCCTGGAGGATAAGGGGTTTATCCCGATCGCCATCCCGGCTACGGTACAGGACGATTTCACCAGCATGTTCAACAACATGTTCGAAGATGCCTGCATGCGCAATTTTATCCCTCTACTCATGGCCCAGCCGGGAGACTGGAACTATGTGGAGGCCAACAGCGAGTACGTGCACGATCTGAATGATCGCCACGCCGACCGCTTCATCACCATCAATCCAGAGCGCATGGCCAGGGGCTTTCTCGATGGAACCATCTCCTACGAACTGCCCATGTTCGTGGAGGCCTATTCCCAGTACCGGAGAATAACTCCCTACCTTGGATTCGGCTTTCTGGGTACGGACCAGACCGGCGCCTACAATCTGTTTCTCACCGGTCGAGCGGCCATGTGGCAGGCTGGCAGTTGGCGGGTGGGGTCGCTGATCAGAGATCTGCGAGAAATGCCCGGCGACCGCAGCTTCGATTGGGCGGTTTTTCCCTTCCCCTCCCTGAGCTCGTCCCAGCATTCTATCGCGCCTCTGCGCGGACTTGGGGGAGCGGGACATCAATTCTGTGTCGTCGACAAGAACAACCCGGCCCAGCACGACCGGGTCGTAGATTTCTTGATGTTCCTGTTTTCGCCGGATCAGACTGCCTATCTGATTCGGCGCACGCTGGAAGTGGGGGAATTCATCCAGGGCGTTCCCATGGTAAAGGGGGCCGAGGAGCAATTGCCAGAGGAGGTGCTGACCAAGTTGCAAGGCTTCGGCGGTCGGGGCTACGCCAAAGCGGGTCTTTTCCACACCGACGAGGAATACCGGGCTCGGGTGCGTCCCTGGACGCAGCTATTCAGTTTGGGACGCCTGACCCCCGAGGAATTTCTGCGGGAAAAGCAGGCCTTGACCATGGAGTTGATGCACCGGATGGTCAAACGCCGCGGCTACGATCTGGATCCAACTACCGAGGACACCCCGCCCTGGTGAGTTTCGTCGTTCGAGACGGCCTTATTTGGCAGCGGGCCGGTTCAGAAGCCAGAGCCCTCCGGCGAGTCGACCAGGCGGCCGCCGGAGTCCTGCCACGGAAAACGGCTGATCCCTGGAGTTCTGCGGCCCATTTCCTAAGTTTGAAAGAGAAGGCCTTGGGCTGTGGCGAAGCGTCATACCGGAAAGGAGTTCGGCATGTTGACGAGTGAACAGATGGAATTCTACCATGAAAAAGGGTATGTCGGGGTGGAGGACGTGCTGACCGCCGGCGAGGTGGCGGAGCTGGTCCGGGTCACCGACGAATTCGTCGAGAAGTCGCGCGCGGTGACCGAAAACGACGAGGTGTTCGACCTGGAACCGGACCATACGCCGGAGTCGCCCAAGCTGCGCCGGCTCAAGAATCCGAACCTGCAGCACCCGGTCTACGAGCGCACCTGGCGCGACGATCGGATCCTGGACATGGTCGCCCAACTGATTGGTCCGGCCTTCCGCAGCAACGGCACCAAGCTGAATATGAAATCGGGAGAGATCGGCAGCGCGGTGGAGTGGCACCAGGACTGGGCGTTCTACCCCCACTCGAACGACGATCTCCTGGCCGTGGGCGTGGCCATAGACGACATGACCAGAGAGAACGGTTGTCTAATGATCATGCCCGGCTCCCACAGGGGAAAAATCAACAACCACCACCAGGACGGTTGCTTTGTCGGCGCGGTCAACGAGGAGGATTTCGACGATTCCGAACGGGAGTTGGTCGAACTGAAGGCCGGGGGGATCTCGATTCACCACGTCAGGGCCCTGCACGGTTCGCTGCCGAACAGGACGAAGAATCCGCGACGCTTGTTGCTTCTCCAGTACTGTGCGGCCGATGCCTGGCCCTTCTGTCAGCCGGTGACGGACTGGGATACCTTCAACAGCACGCTGCTGCGGGGCGAGCCCACCTGGGAGCCGCGGGTCGAAAAGTTACCGGTCCGGATCCCGCTGCCCGGGACCAAAAGCGGGGGGGGGTCCATCTACGCACTCCAGTCCCACCTGGATCGTTCGACCTTCAATAAGGCGGGCGCCGCCGGATAAGCTCGGCAGCGGCGACTAAACGGCGCGCTAGTCTGGCACCCGGTATTCTTCAAGCGCATCCTCATCCAGTTCGAGTCCCAACCCGGGTGCCTGGGGGATCTTGAGGTAGCCCTCTTCCACGGCAAAGAACTCTTCCCCTTTCACCAGCCCGTTCAGGGGAGACCACATCTCCTCGGGAAGCACCGGCGGCCCGCTACTTTCCAGCGACCGCACCGGCCAGATTACGAATTCCTGCATCCGGCAGGTGCGCACGGTGGCGGCGATCTGGAGCGAACCCACCAGTTCGAGGGCGAACATTGACCCGTGAAAGATGCACTCCACCCCGGCTAGCTCGGCCATGGCGGCTATTTTCTTGAGGTCGCCAAGGAAGTTGCCGCAATGGGGCTGGACGATGTCGAAGGCCTCCCCTTTGATGTAGTTCTGGTAGATCTCCCTTGGTTGACCCTCCCCGCCGGTGATGGCGATATCGGTGGCCGCTCGCAGACGGGCGTGCTGCGGGACCTCGCGAGCACCGAAGGGTTCTTCCAACCAGCTGGCCTCCACCTCCTCCAGAGCCCGGGCCACTTTCAGTCCGGTGTCGTAATCCCAGATGCGGCCCGATTTGTGCGCCGTGCGGTCCATCATCAGTTCCAGCTTGTCCGGTCCCCCGACCCGTTCGCGAACCAGGCGCACAACTTCCACGTCGACCATGGGATCGGCCTGCCAGCTGCGAATTTTGACCGCTTTGTACCCACATTCGGCATAGTGGACCACATCCTCGGCGCGCTGTTCCGGGGTAACGTCCGTCTGATCGTCGGCGCCAGGCCATACGCAGGTCACGTAGAGCGGGATCTTCTCGCGATAGGTGCCCAGCAGCTTGTGCAGGGGGAGGCCGGCTGCTTTTCCAACGATGTCCCACAAGGCGTTCTCGGCGCCGTACCATCGATCCAGGCCGGCCTCCATGTGGCATTCGATCTGAAACGGGTCCTCGCCCACGAGGATTTGGCTCACCGCGTCGGCGTCCACGGCCGCGAACCCGTACCCGGTGAGGCCCTCGTCGGTGCGGATTCGGGTGATGCCGCCCCGCTGTGGGTATATGATATGCCGCTGATTCTCCGGCTGGAAAAATTCGACGCGGAAACTGTCTACCTGGCCGATTCTCATTTCGGCATCCTCGATTGTTTCGCACGACGAGGCCGCCGCCTCAGATCGCCGCTTCCTCGGCAAACGCAAGGAGAAGTCTGGCTGTTCAGGAGCCGGCTTTTGCGTGCGCCGCCAGGTGATCTTCTAAAATGACGATCCGGCCGGCGTGTTTTTGCCGCAGTCTGGCGATGAACTCACTATACAGGCGGGCTTCTTGCTGAGTCTGCGACCAGTAACGCACCTGCTCTTTGACCAGCTCGAATGGTTTGAGCCCCGCTTCGATCTGCTCCTCCACTTTGAATACCGAGAATCCGGCCTGGCGTCCCTCTGCTGCCCCGATCTCCACCGGCCCTGTCACGGCCCCGGGCTCCGCCTCGGCTACGGCGTCTAACACTTCGCCGTATAGGCGGCGGTCGGTGGAGTGCATGTGCAGATGACCCCGACTCTTGTCGGCGCCGTGGCGCAGGCTGTGCCGAGCAGCAAGTTCCTCCATATCTCCCCCGCCGCGGATCTGACCGAGCAGCTCGTCGGCCTCCTGACGGGTTGCCGCCAGGATTTCCACCACTTGATACTGGGCCTCGCGCACGAAGCTGTCCGGATGTTCCGCGTAGTACTGCCGCAGCGCGGTGTCACTCAAGTCGACGTGCCGCAACACTTCCCGTTCGCGTACCAGGTCAACCAGCATGGTCCTCCTCTTCGCCTCCTTCCAGCGGACCAGCTCTTCTTCATCTGCCAATTCTCCCCGTCGAATGGCCAGCTTTGGAAGGTATTCGGGCAACAACAAGTGGTAGATGTACCCGGCGATGCCGGCGCTGTCGGCGCGGGCCAGGTCACGGGGATTGTAGTCGTTGTAGTGCTCGGCGAAATCGGTAAGGGTGAGCCGGCCACCGTCGAACGTGCACAGCAAGCGGGCCTTCTCCTCGGGCGGCAGCCGCAGGGAATCGCCTGCGCTGACTCCGTGGCCCATGAGGGCGGCAAGTCCGTCCGGGTCCAGCTGCACGTTGAACTGCTCGGCCAGCTCGACAAGCAACGACTTGCGCCGAGCCTTGTATGCTTCTCGGTGGGCTCCCTGGACGAAGACCAGAAAGTAGTTGGCAGGCGCCGGCTTCTCCTCGACTACCTTGAACAGTTCGAATCCCTTGGCCGTCTCGAGCGGTCGGCTCGTCTGTCCCACCTCCAGTTCGAAGACAGCGTCTGCCACTTCCAGGGGCAGGCCCAATTCCTCGAAGTTGCCGCGGCCGAAGAAAGGCTCGAGCAGACCGCCGCGCCCGGCCGTTTCAGCATCGATTGAACGCTCCCGCGCCAGTTGTTCGAAGGAGGCCCCCAACTCGAGCTGACGCGCCGTCTCCGCGGCATCCGCCCGGCTTTCCAGCCGGATGCGGGCGAGCTTCAGCATCCGGCTCCATCTGTGTTTTTTCCAGCGCTGCCGCAACTCTTCCCTGGGCAGATCGATCTTTACCTTTTCCTGAATCTCCCGCTGCTCGTAGGTGGCCAGCAGCTTGTTTTCCCATTCCTCTTCAAGGCGCTGAACGAAATCCTCTTGTCGGTCCAAACCCTGGACTCTCGCCTCCAAAAGCAAAAGCTCCAGGTCGATCACCGACTGGAGATACTCCCGCAGTTCGTCTATCCCTTCCTCCTCGGACAAGAGCAGGTCGGGCATATCCCCTTTGAACCGGAGCAGGTCCTCGACAGTGATTTCCACACCGTCGACCTGGGCCACGACATCGTCGTCGACCTCGGGTCCGCAGCTGTAACAACTGTATAGAATAGGAATCAACAGGAGGGCGGTACGGGAATGCGCCTGACGCATCTTAGCCATCCCCCTCGCGGCGGTGGCTGGCGTAGTAGACCTCCCGCTGGAACCTGTAGGAAAGGTCGATCTCCTCAACCGGGTCGCCGCGGAAGTCGAACCGCAGAGCCACGTCCCGTATCCAGACGGTGAACGCTTCGACATCCGGGTCCAGAATCGGAAAGACCACAAACCCCTCCTTCTCCTGGCCGCTGAAGATCTTCTGTTCCTCGGGAAACAGCGTCCGCCGCATAAGATCTCTGCGCTCGGCCAAGCTCCTTCTGGCGTTGCCGCCGTACGCGACGGCGTAGGGGCGGTAGTACTCCACCAGGGCCCACAAGCTGAGGGTCTCGTAACGCCGCCCGTTGGGAGCGCTGATCGCGATGTTGGCTGGATTTACCCGCACCATCGGATAGGCGTAATTCTTCACCTTCAGAAGAAAGACGGTAAAGCGTGCGGGTGGCTCAGTCTCTTCGGGCGGCTTCCAGTCGCCGTAGGTGTAGGGATTAACGGCGCCGGAGAAAGGATTGGGCTGAGGGAACCCCTCGGTCGCCCGCGAACTGTTGGGAAACTGGCGGTTGAGCATATCTGCCGTCAACGGTACCAAAGTGACCTCGAGGCGCTCTTTCGCATAAGTGATGCTGCGATCGTCGCCGATGGAGAACAGGTCAGTCGCCGCTTTCGGATGCGGCTGAATGGGTCCGGTGAAATGGCGGTAGCCCAGCTTGTAGCCGCACCCGCAGATCAATGCCAAGCCGATCAGAATAAGCCCTAGTTTCTTCATGATTTACCCCTCCAATTGGCCTCCACCTATTCGTCGCCCGTGGCGGCGAAAACCCTGACGAAGGCCAGCGATTCCTTGCGCACGTCCTCCTCGAACTCCTGACGTTCCAGCTGCAAGCCGGCGTTC
>CAYWBJ010000182.1:0-4736 GCA_964456165.1 uncultured Gemmatimonadaceae bacterium
TATCGCCATTCCGACGCGGGATTGTTGCGGCACTTTGTGGCGGTGACGGCGAGCGTGCGGGAACTGCCGGTCTATCTGTACAACTTCCCGGCGATCTGCAACAACACGTTGACGGTGGAGCTGGTGCAGCAGATCATGGAGGAGGCGCCCAACGTGGTGGGGATGAAGGACAGCAGCGGCTCGCTGGACGCCCTGGCCGAACTGGTGGCGGTGACCGGCGGTCGGTTCAACGCCGTCAGCGGGCCGGACGGGCTGGCGCTGATGGCGCTGGCGCTGGGCTTCGACGGCTGCGTCTCGGGCAATGCCAACGTCGTGCCGGAGTTGATGGTGTCACTGTACGATGCGGTGAAGGCGGGTGAGATGGCGCGGGCGCGGAAATGTCAGGAGAGGCTCAACCGCGTGCGTGCGTTGCTTCAGGACGGCGGCAATCTGTCGCTGTTCAAGCAGATGGTGCGACGCCGCGGCGTCGAGGTGGGCGATGTGCGGGGGCCGCTGCTGCCGGCCGATGATGTAGCCGTCGATGCGATCGCGGCGCGGTTGACCGCCGAGGTCGGGCTGCTGGAGACAGTATGACGAAGCCAACGGACATACCGCCAGGCGCGGCCGGCATGGCGCCGGGTCCGGAAGTCGAGGTGCCTCGGCCCCTGGACGCGGTACAGGTGCGGACCTACGTGGAGGAGGGGTACCTGGCGGTCGAGGGGCTGATCACCGGCTCGGAGGTGGAGGCGCTGCGTGGCGATGTCGTTGAGATCGCCCGGGGCGGCTATCCGAGTGAGAACTTCCGGCCGCTGCCGCCAGAGGCCAGCGACGAGGAGGCGCTGGCCAACGTCCTTTGCATCCACCAGCCGCACAACGTCAGCCCGGTGATTGAGCAATTCGTCAGGCACCCGGCCATCTGCGGCGCGCTGAGTCAGCTGGCCGGGGCCCATCTGCCCTTCTGGGACGGGAGCGTGAAGTGCATGCAGTCGATGTATTTCGTGAAGCCACCCGGGTTCCCGGGTCAGGGCTGGCACCAGGACGAGGTCTACATTCCCACCCGCGACCGCTCGCTGATCGGGGCCTGGATCGCGCTCGATGACGCGACGGTGGAGAATGGCTGTCTGGGGATCCTGCCCGGGTCACACCGGAGCGGATACCTCTATTCACAGCGATCGCACGAGAACCCTGAGGAGTTTGACGGCAGCGGTGAAAGCTACGGTTTCGACGAGTCGGGGGAGCAGCCGGTGGAAGTGAAGGCCGGTACACTGGTGTTCTTCAACGGCTACCTGCTCCACCGCTCCCGGCGCAATCGCAGCAGTCAGTACCGACGGGTGCTGGTCAATCACTACTGCAACGCCTGGTCGCTGTTGCCGTGGAGGATTGAAGAAGGAGAGCGGCCGGCAACCGCCGACTATCGGCGGGTCATTCAGGTCGCCGGCAGCGATCCCTATGCGTGGAAAGGGTACGACACGTCGCCCGGAGACTGTCACATGCGTTGGTGCAAGGCGAACAGGCCAGCCTCCGACTAGCCGCCGGCAGTCCAACACCACCGATCCCCGCGGGCGGCGCTTTTCAGCGCGCCGCCGAGACCGTGTAGCCCAGCCAGATCAGTCCCAGCCCCAGGACGACCTGCACGCCAACGTTGAGCGCGGCGCGGACGAAGGCCCCGTCCCGCAGCAGGGCGAACGTTTCGAAGCCAAACGTCGAGTAGGTGGTGAATGCGCCGAGCACGCCGATCAGCGCGAAGGCGCGGAACTCGGGTCCGAATAGCTGCCGGCTCTCGACGAGGCCCATCACCACGCCGATGGCGAAACATCCCACCATGTTCACGATCAGGGTGCCGTAGGGAAACGTGGCGTCCGGCAGTCGGCCATGGATGAAGCTGGACAGGCCGTAACGGAAAAGGGCGCCGAGCAGTCCGCCGGCGCCGATAATGAGGGCGTTGACCAGAGCGATCCTCATTCCGGCTAGCTCGGTATCCCGCTCTTCCAAAAATGTTTGCAGGAAGGCGCGATGACAGTGGGACTCGTCCTCGCAGTAGCAGCTGACCGCGAAGTTGGCCTAGTGGGACAGGGGGGCCAGCAGAGGTCCCGGCCGCGGCGGACGATCGTTACGGTCATTGCCGGAGGTCGGGGGATTGCGGCTTTGGCATGATCGGAATCTAGTTGGGGTGGGACCGCCGGGAATAAACGGAATCGCCCGCGGCGGAGACAGGGCGCTGAGGCGGCTCAGTCGTCGAGATCCTTATGGGGCTGCAGGCTGGAAAGGGTGATCTCGAAACGCCGATGGACCCCGCCCTCGCGATCCAGAACCTGCAGGGACAGTCGCGGATCCTCCCGCTCCCAGTCGATCTCCACGAGGCCGAATCCGGGCTGCTTGTACAGGGCGCCGACCCGGTAGCGGTTGGCCTCGGCGGTAAGCCTGCGGAAGGAATGGGTTAGTCCACTGGCCGTGAAGTCGATTAGCGGATAGGGGACCGTCCCGTCGTTGAGCATGGAAACCTCGTGGATGTGGCGGTCACCTGACAGCAGCACTATGCCGCCCTTGCCGCTCAGTTGCACGGTGCGCAGCAGCCTCCGCCGGCTGTGCGGGAAGTTGCCCCAGTTCTCGTAGGGATGGTCTAACGCTAGGAACTGGGTGCCCGAGCCGACGAAGATGAACTGGGCCTCGGAGGTGGCGAGCGCCTCCTCTAGGAAACGCCACTGGGCTTCGCCAAGGATGTCGGCCTCCTCTCCGGGCCTGTCCGCATGGTAGCGGTTGTCGAGGAGGACGACGTCGACGCGACGCCCCGGAGGGCCGAAGGTGTAACGGGCGTACACGCCCTCGCGCGTCCGGCGCGGGGAGTCGGCGGGCTCTTCCAGAAAGTCGAGCAGCAGCTGCTGGCTCTGGCGCTTCTTCGGGAACCAGTTCCCCGAGTTGTTATCCCCGTAGTCGTAGTCGTCCCAAGTGCCGATGACGGGTGTTTCCCGGCGGAAGGCAGCGTAATCGGGGCGTTGGAATTGAGTCCGGTAGACATGCCGCATTTTCGCCATGTCCTCGGTGTCGGCGTAGACGTTGTCACCCAACCAGATCCACAGGTCCGGATTGAGGGACTGTAGGGTCTGCCAGTGTGGCTGCGCATGCTTTTGACGATTGCAGGAGCCGATGGCGATGCGATCGAGCGGACGCGAGAAGTCGCGGGGGTAATACGCGTCAGCGACGTCAGCGAGAGAGAAACAGCTGAGAAGAACCACCCAATTAATGAGCAAGGTCTCCAGCTTGGAAACAAATCCCCTTGCGTAGGCCTGGTCGTCGAAGACGCTGACCATGTTGCCGGTGGAGGGTTGATAATCAGGGATCAGCCGGCGCCCGGGGTCCAGCTGCCAAGTTGGGGAGCGGGCGGGCTGCAGGGGTGCCGCGATACCAACGTGGAGCCGTTCCAGGTGCTCAGTGGACATGATCTTCCTCGTGATAATCCTGGCCTGGTTCGGTTGGGTGCTGATAGGGTATCGACGGCGGAGACTAGCTGCAACCATTGAAACGAACGCCTCGTGCAGCTGGATCCCGGCCAACGTCTATGGGATTACGTTGATTAAATGGCGTGCGGGAAATTTGTGAGTCCATTTCGTAAGAAAGGTGTAAGATGCAGAAGTTTTTGAAAGTCAAAACCCAGTGAATTTGTTTATTGATCTGAAGTCCTTGGCCTGATATACCTACGCTTTTCAGGTTTGGGGGTACAATTAGGGATTTTGTTTGCCAAAATATTTTCGCTCGAGAATAACGACCGGGGGGTCTAAATCAGGTTTATAGCGTTCTAAAGTTTTCCTACGTATGGAAGATTCGACCCTGGCCAATTCAGTGAAAGTGTGAGATAAAAAATTTACCGTTTAATCAGAATAATTCCTTAAATTTGAATCAAACCTAAGGTGAGTTATGAGTTTTTTATTCGGTGACTCTATGTTTTATTGTCGAGCGATGCAGAAAACGCGGCTTAAAAGTTCTACTTACGGTGCGTGACGGTAAAATAGAAGGCGAGTTGGGTGCCCCCCGGTTAGTTATTCGTGGATAAACCTTCGTCTACGCTAAGGTGGCTGTCTGCAGCCAAGATCTTTTCTTATTTATTGCCCCTGTAAATATACCGATGGTCTATAACCATTAAGTAGCAAGCCCTTTTGACCGTCGATGGTGGTCGATTGAATGCCAGGATCACGAGGATTTGGAGGTTCTTAGTATATAGGACTAGTACCAGCGAATCCAGTTAATTTTGGGTATGGACAAGCTTCGGATCTAGATATTAAAGAAGGTCTCCGTAAACCTCCGTTCCTGTTCATTTAAATTCGGAAAAGTGGTTAGGTATGATCATCCCCGATAGAAGTAAAATTGTTCTCCACATAAGATAAACCGATCTTTCCTTTCCGCGAGATGTTGCGAAGTTAGAGCGATCGGTCAACCACAAAAAATAGTACTGTTTTAGAGATGAATTAATTACGGGTCCTGGAAACCCGATCTCAATAAAACCTCAAGGAAAGAGGAGGATAAAATATTCTTTGGCCCTTTCCAAAGTCTGATGATCGAATCGGGTTCGCTATAAAATGTTTCAGAGTGCATAGGTGTACGTATCTTTTTAAATTATTTTTCGTTATGATAATTTATAATATATTGGTTATTCATTATTCGAGTTGTATAAGTTGTTTGGGTCGGATTTTAATATTCCTCTTATGCTTCTTAAAAGTTGTTATAAATAGCCTGTAACAGGAATCTGGGATACCGCATACGTC
>CAYWBJ010000183.1:0-5675 GCA_964456165.1 uncultured Gemmatimonadaceae bacterium
CCGAAGCTTAGAATTCGAGAAGAACCAAGATATGGAAGCTAAGAGTGGCAGGATTTTCTGTCAACCCTGGCGCGGACCGCCATTGGCATCGGCGCGGCCGCGACGGCGCCGAAACCAGCTCCAGCATCCATACAAAGCCGCTAAGCTCAACAATATCAACCAGATGCGATTGTAGGCCTGGAGGACATCCAAAACCCTGGACCAGTTCTGGCCCACCAGCAACCCGGCGTACAGGAGGAGCCCGTTCCATATCCCCATGCTGACCAGGCCCAAGCCGGCCACGATCCGCCAGTCCATGCGGCCCAGGCCCGCCGTCAAAGCGATGACCGAACGAATGCCAGGGAGGAACCGATTGGCCAGGATGAGCCAGGAACCGTAGCACCGCAGCCAGGACTCGGCTCGCTCGAGCATGGCCGGTTGGAACCAGCGTCCGACCAGCCGGCTCCCGCTCCGGGTAAGGAGCGCCCTCCCCTGGTGAAATCCGATCATGTACATCGCGAAAAAGCCAAGCGTGCCCCCGGCACAGGTCGCCACGTAGACCGGCCACCAGCTGAGCGCCCCCCGGCCTACCAGATAGGCGCTAAAGACGACCACCATGTCGCCTGGTACTGGCGGCATAATGTTCTCGAGGAATGCGCTCAGGAACAGGATCAGGTAGGTGAGCCGGGGGTCGATGTGGCTGACCGACTCGACGAGCTCTTCCAGGGCCTCGGTCAAGTAGCCTCCTGACTGGAGGCTCCGGAGAGATGTACGAGCGCCACCGCCTGTGCCATGATACCCTCTTCCCGCCCTACGAATCCGAGCCGCTCGGTCGTGGTCGCCTTTATCGAAACCCGCTCGGGTTCAATACCCAACCCGTCGGCGAGGGAGGCGCGGATCTGCTCTACGTACGGGGCCAGCTTCGGCCTCTGCGCCATCACCACGGCATCGATGTTGCCGATTGAGACCGCGTCCGCGGCCAGCAGCTGCAACACCTCGCGCAGCAGCACCATGCTGGAGATGCCTTTATAACGATCATCGGTGTCGGGAAACAGGCGGCCGATGTCTCCCCTGCCAGTGGCACCCAGCAGCGCATCGATGATGGCATGGGTCAACACGTCGGCGTCGGAGTGCCCGGCCAAACCTTTCTCGAACGGCACCGTCACGCCTCCGAGGATCAGGGGCCGCCCGGAGGTCAGCGCATGGACGTCGACCCCCTGCCCGATGCGCGCATTGTTCGCTGTCAACGGCTCATCCTCCGGAAGTACCATATTGTGCTCAGCCCATCGCAGGTCGGCCGGCGAGGTGATCTTGACGTTCGCTTCCTCGCCCTCGACCACGGCGACCGGATGCCCGATCGCCTCCACCATTGCGGCGTCGTCGGTGGGCGCGGGCCCGTGCTGCCACTGGCGATAGGCCTCCTCGAGCAACGCGCGCTCAAAGGCCTGCGGCGTCTGCGCCCGCCGGAGCTCGCCGCGAGGAACCGTCGACAGGACCTTGTCGTCGTCCACTCGTTTGACCGTCTCGGCAATCGACGCTACCGGAATCGCCGCACCATTGAGCCGGGCCGCATCGACGACCCGACTCAGCAGCCGCTCGGTTACGAACGGTCGCACGGCATCGTGTACCAGAACCATCCCGTTGCCATCGACAGCCCGCAGGCCGGCGGCAACGGACTCGTGCCGATGCGCACCACCGGGAATGATACAGCGCACCTTCGTGAAGCCCCCCCCGGCCAGCACCAACCGCCGACACAGCACTTCGTCGTCCGGATGCAGCACCAGGAGGATTTCGTCCACCAGCGGGCTGCGCTCGAAGATCACCAGCGTATGCCAAAGAATGGGGCGACCGCCCAGCGACAGGAACTGCTTTGGCAACTCAGCTCCCATGCGCTGGCCGCGCCCACCGGCCGGAATCACCACCGAAACTGAATTCTGATCCATAGCCACCTACAGGATCAGCATCGCATCGCCGTAGCTGTAAAACCGGTACCCTTCCGCAACGGCGTGGCGATACGCTTCCAGAATCAGGTCACGCCCAGCGAAGGCGGCTACTAGCAGCAACAGGGTCGATCGCGGCAGGTGGAAGTTGGTGATCATCGCATCGACAGCAGCAAAATCATACGGTGGATAGATGAAGCGGTCTGTCCAGCCGCTCCCCGAGCACACGCCACCGTCCGCGCCGAGGCAGGTCTCCAGCGTGCGCACGACCGTCGTGCCGACCGCGATCGTCCGCCCGCCGCGCCGACGGCTGCCTGCGATCACCTCGGCGCAATCCGGATCCAGTTCGTAGTACTCGGCCTCAAGCTCGTGCTCAGCCGGATCCCGGCAGCGCATCGGCTCGAAGGTTCCGGGGCCAACCTGCAGAGTCAGGGCCGCCACGTTGGTTCCCGCGTCCGCGATGCGCCGCAGCAGTTGTTCCGTAAAGTGGAGGCCGGCGGTGGGAGCAGCAATCGCTCCCTCACGGCTGGCGAAAACCGTCTGATAGCGATCGTCGTCAGCGGCGGCGGGACGACGCCTGATGTACGGTGGCAGAGGAGTCTCCCCTGCCTCTGCCAGCAGCGAAGCCGCATCCTCTTCTCCCAGATCGACGGTCAGCCGACCACCTCCTATCACCTCGACAACCCGCACGACTCTACCACCCGCCACCTGCACGACCGTGCCGGGAGTGAGCCGTCGAGCCGGCCTCCCCATCGCCAACCAGCACCCGGACTGAAGTTGGCGAATCAGCAAAAGCTCTACCTCCCCACCGCCGCCGTCGCGGCGGCCCCGGATCCTTGCCTTGATGACCTTGGTCTGGTTGACGACGAGCGTATCGCCGGGCTGCAGAAAAGAAGGAAGATCGTTAAAGACCCGGTCACGGATAGAAGCATCCGCGCGATCGACGACCAGGAGACGAGAGCCATCCCGCTGCGGAGCGGGGCTCTGGGCTATCAGCTGGGGGGGTAGATCGAAGTCGAAATCGTCGATGTCCATCGGGGAGAGCAACATATCCCTCCCCCACCGAACAGTCAACGCTCCGACCGCAATCACGTCCGCTTGACACCCTGGGCTCGAGAGGCCAAGACGCAGCCGTCGACTCCCGGTTCTCAATCGTTCTGGGTGCTCGACGAAGCCTGGACCGCCAATTCCCTCATGCGCACCAGGATGCTGTTGACCTCGTTCAGCGAACCCTCGGCCATCTGCAGCAGGTGGCCAGCCCGCTCGGCGTTGCGCACGTTCTGCTTGAGACCTGCCAATTCAGCCCACAGACCCTCCGACTCCACAAGTCCGGCGGCATCATCCGCCACCTTGTTTACCCGCACACCTTAGGAGAGTCGCTCCAGGATCCGGTTGATCCGCGAGTTGTTCCGATTAGTTGACGTTAGTTGGCGCATGGAAGTTCAGGCTGGATGGCATGGCGACCGCGATCAACTCCAAGATACCACGGACATCGCCATGAGCCTTTTCGAGGTCTAAGCCGATAGGACTACGGCTCCGGCAGAAGTCGGAAGATGTGGATGACTCCGCCACGGATCTCGAGGCCGGGGGTAAAACTGGCCACTTTCTCCGTGTCGGCTCCGGTAGTGAGTTCGCGGAAGTAGGCCCGATTGCGACGCAGCAGGTACTCGCCAGCGTTACCCGGCGGCCGCGACTCCATCGCCTCCCCCGCGGAATTGGCGAGATAGCGACCGTAGACGGCTTCTGGGAGAACCAGGTATTCGACGCCGGCCTGACGCAGTTGCGCCGGGGAACGCCATCCCCGCCTGAAGATCTTCGCGGTCTCCGCGTCACTGAGGTCAACGACCGCTGCCAGCGCCTCCGGAACGCGTGGCTGGCTGGCCCAGGTCTCGAGATTCACCAGTCGATACGCCGGCTTCCGAGACCATCGGTCGCGCAGTATTGACCGGGCGGTCTCGTCGTCGCCGTAGTAGCTCCAGACCGAACGGCGCTCAGAGAACAGGGCGAGCCTGGGACAGTAGGGCAGCCAGGTCATCCCCACGCTGGTTCCAGCCGGCACCTGCGCCTCGATCCAGTCGGCGGCAAGGCTTCGACTGTCGATCCGGCCTAACCGGATGCCAGTTTCGATTGCGCTCCACAGGCTGGGCAGAGCAACCAGGACCGGCAACAGCAGTCTAAGCCCACCGGGTCGGATGCGCTCGGCCACCTCCAGCACGGCGACCGCTGCCGCGATCGCCAGCAGCGGATACAGATGCAGCAGGTAGTGCAGGCTCTCCCTGGTCCAGGAGCCGATGTAGAGCATACTCGGAAGTACAACCACCAGCAGCAGCCAGTCCAGGGCGCGACGCCGCACCACGGCCAGCACCAGCCCTGCCAGCATCGCTCCTCCGATCACCCGCTCCCCCACCAGGATGCCCTCGACGATCCACCACCACGGCTGGACCTGGCCCATGCTGAAGCCCAGGCTGGAGACCTGGTAGGCCGCGACACCAAGGTATTTCTCACTGGACAGAATCAGGTAAGGCGAGCCCGCGAACAGGGCAGCGAAAGCGACGAAAACCGCGGCGCCCAAACGGGTATTGACGAGAGCTCGCGCCGTCTGCATGGCGACCGACCCGGTCTTTCGGGACCCTGGCCGGCTGACTCGCAACAGGTGTGCCGCCGGGATTGCCAGGGCGGAAAAGGCGCCGTTGTACTTGGAGGCCAGCACCAGGCCGGCCGCTACGCCGGCTGCGAGGTAGTCCCACCACCGCCCGTGCTCGTAGAGCCGCCAGGAAAACAGAAAACAGAGGCCGGCGAACATCGCCATGGTGCTGTCCGGCAGCGCGCGATGCGCCTGGATAACGGGCACCGTCGCCACCGCAAGGAAGGAAGCTGCCGCCAACCCGACTCCGTTGCCGCCGGCCCGCCGGCCGAGGAGAAAGGTGACCACGAGCGTGAGCGTACCGGCGGCCGCGCTCCAGATACGCCCCGCCAGCGCCACCTGCGCCGGGTCCAGGTAGGAGAGCAGAACCAGAGACTCCCGGTGACTGCCCAGCGCGGGGCCGGTCCACCATCCGGACAGCCAGACGAGACCGGCTACCAGGTAGGAATACAGGGCGGGGTAGGTGAACTCCGTCGGCTCGAGCGTTCCCGACCGAAAGAAGTTCCAGATGCTGGCGGCCACCCCGATCTCATCGACGTGGCCGTAGAAGTCCGGATACCCCTGGCCCAGGCCCCACAGGCGCAGGACGAGACCACCCGTGGCGATGGCGGCAATTCCGGCAGCCGCTCTCCGGCCGGCTAACACCGCTCCCCCTGTCATCAAGGCTGCTCCCTGAATCGGGCATGGCGCAGGATCGTCCAGATGATCTTGTATCCGGCCCGGATCGTGCCGGAAAAGGTGCCGCTAACTTTCGACTGACCAATCCGCCTCCGGTAGCTGACCGGCACCTCGTCGATGTCGAGCTTGAGACGCGCTGCCTTGACCTGCATCTCCACCGTCCATCCGTAGTTCGTGTCCCGCATGTCCAGCCGCCGCAGCGCCTGAGCACTAATCGCGCGAAACGGACCCAGGTCCGAATACGCGATGCCGAACAGCAGGCGGATCAACCCAGTGGCCAGGGCGTTGCCGAACCGCTGTTGTGGCAGCAAGGCACCGCGCTCCGAAATGCCGCGTGTGCGCGAGCCGATCACCAGGTCCGCCTCGCCATCGACGATCGGCCGCACGAGGGCGGGCATTTCGTCCGGGTAGTCGCTGAAGTCGCCATCGAGAAA
>CAYWBJ010000184.1:0-11638 GCA_964456165.1 uncultured Gemmatimonadaceae bacterium
CCGAGTTCTACAAGATCGTCAGTTCCAACGCCGACGGTGAGGTAGTTGAGGAAGGAAAGAGAGGCTGGAAGCTGGTGGCACCCCTTGCTCTGGTCATGAGTGCTATCGGCACCCCTATCTGCCTGGTCATCATCCTCAAGAGCCTGGATGCCCCCGCAGCGCTCGGCCCCAGGCTCGCGATAGCCTATCTGACGATGGTCTAGGCGCTCGTGATTGCCTTTGCCATCTCTTTGCCTGTCTACTGAATTCTTGAGAGCAAGATTTAACCGAACAAGGAGTTGTACCGGATTATCGAGGAATAGCCGAGGATCTTGCAGGCCGATCAGCACGGGAATGGGTGGCCGTCCAACGGACCTGCATGTATTGTGCGCGATAAAGGAGGCTGGGGATCGCAGAGGGTTCCCAATCCCGATATACGATGCTCAGACCGGCAGTTGGAAGACACAGAAGACATCAGGCTCCGGCTGAGCCTCTGCGTCCGATAGGTGGTAGTGTGCCATATAGCTGTATCTACGACAAGTTTTGCGGTACTCGTACGACCTCTCCTAACTCATTGCAGGACCTTGGCTGAAATCCTTCCGATCGTCTCGCAGGCTAGTCCATTTGGCTCCTCAGCGACTTGACCGAAGAGTCCATGTCTCACACTGAAGTAGCGCGTTTAGTGGACTGTCAGGGCTTCTTCGGGACGGGGGCACCGGAAGATTGCTCATGTCCATCTCCGGGTCGGTACGAGGGTAGTCGCAGGTGGCGGATCCAGGTGCCTCCAGCCGTCGCTTCGACTGAGCATGGGCTGGTAGCAATACCGATGGTAAGAGGACGGCCGCGGTTTGCCGATCCACGTCTGCTCGTACCATACGAACAGAAAGCGGAACGTAGCCGAAGTCCGGCCGATCGTGCTGGGCGCAGTGGGGGCGGCTAACAGGTGAGAGAGTTGAGATGCGGTACCTGGCGATGTCCCTGGCCATGGCGCTGGCGGTGTCAGGCGAGGGCGCCGGGCAAATCGAAATCGAGGTCTCGGAAATCACTCCGGCCATCGGCGACACGATCGTCGAGAAAGTACAATTCGTTCAGGTCGAGGGAGAAGTCGAGGGTACGGACCTGGAAGGCCAGTTCGCTTTGCTCGGCATCGACATTAGCACTACGCAGGACCGCAGACCTGGGACTTCACCATTGGCCCACCGGAGATCAAAGGGGCAGGAGAGATGAGATCAGCTATACGACGGCGATCGTTGGTCCCGTCGAGATTGCTGAGGACCGCTTCAAGGGAGCCGACTACGTTGCCTGTTTCTTGACGAACGAGGTGTGTGTTGGCTACAGCGTGACTGAGGAGAGCATGGTCTTGACCGATTTCGGTGTGCCATTGACTCATTTCGGTTCCTTTCCCATTCGCTTCGGCGACAGCTTCACGAGGGAACCGTTCTTAAACTCAGATGCTCCCCTGAAGGTGTCGATTGACGCCTGGGGAACTGCGGTTGTGCCGACGGGCGCCTTCGAAGTGCTACGGGTGCGAACATCAGTCATTTACTCTGCTTTTCGAGGCTCAGCTGCGTTTGGATCAGCGGCAGCCCCAGTGATCGAGGGCTGCCGCTGATGGTGGCTTCCGCGTCGCTGAAGATCAATTCGATGGGAACGTCCACTCGTTTTCCCGCCTCCTCGACTACCAGGTCAAAGCCTTCGTTTCCATAGTTGCTCCGCAGACCTGGGAGCAGTTGAAGTCGGCGACTCCGCATTAGGCGGGTTGAGTGACCAGGCGTGAGTGTCTACGGCGGCTGTAGCGCTGTAAACTACATGTTACGCCATTTTCGGGGGGAAATACGTCGGACAGGTGCTCCACGGCGCGTTGCGCACCAGACGGCATGCCAATGGGCCCCCTTAAGAAAGTCCTACGAGATAAAGCGCGGAATCGAGTAGGCTGTGTTCCGCTTACTGGCCTGACTCTGCCTTCTGAATTCGGCGGCTGCGTGCTGGGCAGGAGAGATCACCATATTGTGCACAGCAAGGGCAGATCTTACCCTGACCTCTCAAAGAGCCCCACCTGGGCCTGACGTGACGCATAGTGGTGGATTACCATTAATTGTCAAATATCATGGGCGGAGTCCATTAGTAGTTTCTTGACATCGTGGATTTCCGACGTAGGTCGAAGTATACAAATGGGCACCCATCGGAGGGAATGGATGAAAGGCAGAGTGACAATGGGATGGGTGAGTGGCAATACGCTCAATACGTTGCAGGACAGGGGAGAACGGGAAGAGATCGAACGGTCAATTACCTAGTTGGTAGGCCATTGAGAAATACGTGGCATGCAAGGAAAAGATGCGCGGGAAAAAGGAGCGGGCTCAACGAATCTCCAACCTGGATTCCTGCAAGTCATACCTTCGCGTCCGTCTGAAAAAATTTGACCTACCCACCACCGGTTAACCCTCCACTAATCGGAGGGAATCCAATAAAGAATTATTCAAGATGATAGACTCTTTGGGTACCTTGGAGTGGGCGGATATCGCCGATGTCTTAGTAGTCGGGTTTTTGCTTTGGGCGCTTATGGCTTGGGCCCGGCGCGTCCACGCAGGCCTGGCGCTACTTGGCTTGGGTTTTATTGCTGGGTTTTACTTAGTTGCTCTTCAATTGGAACTGCAGCTAACGGCGTGGTTTTTTCAAAGTTTTTTCGCCGTATTAGTAATACTGTTGGTGGTCGTCTTTCAGGATGACCTGCGCCGCCTTTTCGAGCAAATAGCCTTATTGAGTTTGCGGCGTCATCCGGAGCGTACTCCGGTTGACGGAGTAGCCATCCTAGTCAACGCACTCTTGCAACTTGCTAGACAGAGAACCGGAGCCCTTCTGGTCCTGCCTGGTCGAGAGCCTGTGGAAAGGCACCTCCAGGGAGGGACGCCACTTGATGCGCTTATCAGCGATGCCTTGCTGTTCAGCATCTTTGATCCAGGGTCTCCCGGGCACGACGGCGCGGTTCTGGTCCAAGGAGACCGCTTGATGCGTTTCGGCGTACATCTACCCCTTTCTGACGCTCGCACGCAATTGGGCATAGGCGGCACCCGACACGCGGCTGCATTAGGGCTAGCTGAACGCTGTGATGCCCTCTGCGTAGTGATTTCGGAAGAACGTGGAACGGTGGCAATTGCCAATCGGAGTGAACTGCGGGTATTAGAACAGTCGGAGCATTTAATCGGGGTAGTCCGTAAGCACTTAGCGCATTTGGGAAAGGAATCTGGAGCGCACGGAAACGAATGGAAACGGCTATTCAGGCGTGGTCTGGAAGGAGCGCTCGCCCTTTCAATAGCCCTTTGTGGCTGGCTAGCTTTTGTGCCAGGTTCGACCGTCAGCGAGGCCACCCGCTCAATTCCTGTGGTGATTCAAAACATGCCTGAGGGGTACGTCCTCGAAAAAATTGAGCCGCATTGGGTTGACGCTAAAGTAGAAGGGCCTAGGCGAAATTTGTTGTTAGCCCGAGCGGCGGATTTCCAGTTGAATATCGATGCCTCGCTCGTCAAACTCGGACGCCGCACCTTCGCAGTATCGCATACGGCAGTGCACCATAATACGGGATTGAACATACTGGAAGTCTACCCGAAAAAGGTACGTATCTCGGTGAGAGAAAAGCCGTGATTACCTGTGGGACCACGCCCGCGAGTCGCTGCAGTTCTCCTACCGGCCGACCTGGGCGGGACCGGCCGAGCCGGTGGAGCCGTGGGGCGCGGACGAGGTGGCGAAGCTGGCGCCGGAGGTGCAGGCGGTCATGGCCACCGGAGTGGCCGCATCTGGCTGCCGAAGGCGGAGAACAAGCCGGCCGGCATGCCGCGGGCGGCAGCGGGTATCGATCCGAGCCGCTGGAGCCGGGACTAAGACGGCACCGGCGCGTCTTCGCGCAGCAGTCCCTCCTGCTTGAGGTCGGTCCACAGGGCCGCAGGGATGGGATGAGCGAGCAACTCGGCGTTGCCCTGTACGTGGGCCGGCTCCAGAGCGCCGGGGATGATGGCGGCGGTGATCGGGTGGGCGAGGGGGAACTGCATGGCGGCGGCGCGCAGCGGGGTGCCGTGCCGCTGGCAGACCGCCTCGATACGCCGGGTCTTCTCGAGGATCTCGGGCGGGGCGTCGGCGTACTTGTATTTGGCGCCGGCGACCGGACCGGTGGCGAGGATGCCGGAGGCGAAGAGGGCGCCGATGACTGCCCCCACTCCCATCTCCTCGCAGCGCGGAAACTCCGCATCCAGCACGTCCTGGTCGAGCAGGGTGTAGGGCAGGGCGACGATAAAGAAGTCGACGTCGACCAGGTCGAGGAAGCGGGGCATCATCCCCATCTCGTTGATGCCCGCCCCGATCGCCTTGATAGCGCCGCTCGAGCGCAACTCCTCCAAAGCCCGGAAGCCGCTGGTGAAGAGCTCGCTCAGGTAGGCGTTGACCTTGATCTCAGTCTGATTGAACCAGAAGTCGAGGTCGTGGATCAGCAGCATGTCGACCGAGGGCAGCCCCAGGCGCTGGAGGCTGTCCTCGTAGGATCGCATGATGCCGTCGTAGGAGTAATCGAAGCGCCAGTCGAAGGGCAGCGGGGCGGCCCAGGGCGTGCCGTCGAAGTTTGCCGGATCCCGTGTGGGCGTAAGCACCCGGCCGACCTTGGTCGAGACGACGAACTCGTCGCGCGGCTTCTGCCGGAGGAAGTTGCCCAGTCGGTGCTCGCTGATGCCGTGGCCGTAGTAGGGTGCCGTGTCGTAGAACCGGATGCCGGCGTCCCAGGCTGCCTCGAACGTACTCTGGCAGGCCTGCTCACTCAGATTCTCGAACAGGTTGCCGATGGGGGCGCATCCCAGGCCCAGTTCGGTCACCACCGCTGACGACTTGCCGACTTTGCGCGTGTCGATGAGGGTCATCTCACTCTCCGGAGTTTCGGCGCCGGCTGTTGAAAAGGGTGTTGCGCCGGGCTAATTTCTGGTGTGTAGCTCGCTGTCGCGAAGCCTGCGGATTTCCAAGCAACCTACTGGACGAGATAATCTGCGTAATTGCCCCAACGGACGAAAGGTGGTTCCCCTGTGAGTGAGTACGAAGAGCGCATGCGGCAATTGCGAGAAGAGGGATGGTGCGTCGTGCCCGGTGTGATCCCGGTGGGCGAGGTGGAAGCGGTGCGGGACAGCGTCGAGGCGACGGTGGCGGAGCGGCGCCGGGCCGACGCTCCACCCGGCATCGGCCACCTGACGGCTGTGGTCAACTACGACCAGTGCCTGACCCCCTACCTGGCCCATCCGGACGTGATTGGGCCGGTGCGCGGACTCCTGGGCCAACAGATTCGTATCAGCTTTACGACCGGTACGATAAACTACCCGGGCAACCCGCGCGGTGGCTGGCACGCCGACTGGCCCTTCAACCAGCGCAATGCCGGCCACATCTCCGAGCCGTACGGCGATGTGCCGGCGCACGTCACGACCCTGTGGATGCTGTCGCCGTTTACCGCCGCCAACGGCGGCACCCTCATCCGGCCGGGAAGTCATCGCCTCGACCATAATCCAACCGGTGACAACGATCTGGACGAGATGATGGAGTTCCCGGACGAGTGCAACGCCGAAGGCGAAGCCGGCAGCGTGCTGATCCTGGACAGCCGCATGTGGCACGCCTCGTCGCCGAACCAGACCGCCGCGCCGCGGGTGTCGGTGGTGGTGCGCTACGCGCCCTGGTGGCTCAACCTCGAGATCCTGCGTCCCGGGTCTCCGGAGCGGCAGATGATCGTCGACGAGAACGGGCTGCGGGAGAATGTCGTGCCCGACATGCCGGCGGAGGTGTTCGCGGGCATGCCAGCGGACGTGCAGCCGCTGTTCCGCCACTGGGTGGAGAAGGTCTGAGCGCAGTCGATGTACCGAGCCGCCTTCGGGATGGAGCTACGGCCTGGCTGTTTCGCTGAGTACGTGGCTCGGCACGCGGCGATGTGGCCGGAGGTGGTCGAGCTGCTGGCGGTGCGCGGGGTCCGCCTGGCGGTCCATCGCCTGGCCGAGGAGCAGCTGATTCTGCTGGTCACCGCCCCCTCGGAGGAGGCGTGGAAGGGAGTTGATGACTTTGAGGTGATGCAGCGCTGGGACGCTTACCTCGCCGAGCTGTTCGTCACCGAAGCTGGTGGCCTGATCGCCCAGGGAGAGCTGCCTCTGGTCTGGGCGTCCGGCACCAATACCGGCGCATCTGGTGCATAGCCCGATTCAGCCTTCCTGATCCAGCTCAATACAGCGACTCGACATCCACCGGGGCGCCGTCCTGCGCCGCCGAGCGATAGGCGGCGTCGAGGAGCTCGACCGTGCGCCATCCCACCTCGGCCGGTGACTCGTTGGCGCCGGTCCCCAGCGCCACCTGCACCAGATTCTGCGCCGGCGCCCGCATTGGGTAGATGGCGTCTCCCTCCAGCTTGTCCGGTTGCTCGAAGCTCTGGTCCGCGTGGCGGATCGAGAGGGTGCCGCCCAGCGGATCGATGTCCAACCAGCCGGCGTCGCAGAAGACGCGGGTCTCGTGGTGGTCGTCGTCGCCGGGTCGCATGATGCCGGTGCTGCCGATGCTGGCCAGGGCCCCGCTCTCCATGCGGACCGAGATCGCGTCGACGATGTCGCAGGGCAGGTCTATGTTCGCCATCAGCCCGGTGACGCGGGCCGGCACGAGCCCGGTGAGGTAGAAGACCAGGCCGGCAGAGTGGGTGACCTGCAGGTGGCCCTGGCCCTGGCCGGAGCGGGCCGGGTCGTTGTAGACGTTGCCGGGTCCGACCACCGGGTAATTGAAGACCTTCTCGTACTCGCTGTCGTCGCCGCGCATGAAATGGAGGACCATCGTGGCGAAGAGCGAGTTGACGTAGCGGATCTCGCCCAGCTCGCCCGCGGCCAGGACTTCCCGGGCGCGGCGCGCGTGGGGCGTGTACTGGAAAGGATAGCCCATGATCAGTTCCCGCCCGCGGTCGTTCGCCAGCTCGACCAGGCTCCGGGCGTGCGGGGCGGTCAGCACCATCGGCTTCTCCAGGAGGATGTGGGCGCCGGCCTCCAGACAGTCGCGGGCGACGTCGTAATGGGCACTGTGGTAGACGGCGACAACGACGCCGTCCGGCTGTTCCTGCTGCAGCATCTCCTGATGATCTGCGTAGGTGGCGGCGACACCGTAGTGCTCGGCGGCTTTGGCCAGCACTTCCGGGCGCAGGTCGGAGACGGCGACGATCTCCGCGTCAGGGTCCTCCTGCAGGGAAGGCAGGTGGGCGGTGGTGGCCCACCAGCCGGTGCCGATGACGGCAATGCGCGCTTTCTCGGGCATGGCAGCACTCCTTTTTACGCGTCTCATTAAGTATGCCTGTATGGCGCCGCAGGAGGGATGACCCGAGGCCCTAATTCTACAGGCCTACTTCCGAGACGCCGTACTATCTCTGGCTCTGGAACAGCGGTAACACCGCGTCCCGCATCTTGATGGTCTCGGTCATGACGTCGCAACCGTCCATCTGCATCCACTCGTCGTGCTCGTATTCGAAGACCACGTAGTCGTCGTAGCCGGCCTTCCTCAGCTTGCGGACCACCTCAGGATAGTCGATGATGCCTTCCTCCCAGCGGGCCTGGATGTTGCAGTCGGCGCCCTGGCGCAGGTGGACGTGGCCGGCGTAGGGGATCAGCGGATCAATCTGATCGGGGGTGAAGCCGACGCAGACGAAGTGGGAGTAGTCGAGGGCGATGCGGATCCCCGGGTTGCGCGCGAGGAAGGCCAGGGTATCGAGCGGACTCTCGAAGCAGGACTGCACGTGGGGCTCGAAGACCAGCAGGATGCCGCTGGCCGCGGCGATCTCACCCAGCTCGTGCAGGGCCTCGCCCGACTGGGCGATGGAATCGGCGTGGCTCATGCCGGGCTGGTCGACGCCGGGCGGAATGGTCAGCGACGACAGGCCGGCCTCGGCGCAGCATTCCACCAGGCGCTTGACCGACTCGACATTGCGTGTCCGCACGGCCGCGTCGGTCGAGTTGATCGCTCGATCGGCGAAATCGGCGCCGAGCAGGACGATCAGGTTGCCCAGTTCCATCTCCGGCTCGCGGAATCGGCGAGCGATCCCGAGCGGGTCGGCCTCGATCATCCCGGGCTCGCAGTCCATTCCGGGAGCTGCGATCAGGTCCATGGCATGGACGCCCAGGGCGCGCCAGATGCCGGCCGCCTCGACCAGAGTCGTGCCGACGAATGACCAAGCTGCTCCACCCAGCTTCATGACGTCACTCTCCGGCTGGGAGACAGCTGCGGGCTCTGCCGAGCACGCGCTGCAGCCGTAAAGCGTGCCGGGCGCGGTCGGACAGGCTCTCCCACAGGTCGCGGGGAAGGTGGGGCGCGGTGTTGTCGTGGAGGTGGCGGCTGAACACCCAGGGGGCGCTGAAAGCCATGCAGAGCTCGTCCCGCGGTCGGTCGGAGCGGTTCGGCGTGCCCCGGTGAATCGCCCTGCCGTCCTGCATCCAAAGGGAGCCCTTCTTCAGGTTCAGCCGCAACGGGTAGTAGGTGCCGCGCATCTGCTCGCCGCTGCCGAGCACGTTTTCCAGGTTGCTGCTGTCCAGATCCTCGTCGGCCAGGTACTGGGTCCCGGGCAACACCTCGAAGCTGCCATTCTCCAGGTTCGTGTCGAGGAGCGGGAACTTGACGCCGATCGTGAAGGCGTTGAGCATGACTCCGCGCTGAACCGTGCTGGCGCCATCGCGGTGCCAACCCTGGTAGTCGGTTCCGGGCAGCGGGATGTTGGAGTCGTAGTGGGTCCAGACGTAGTCGTTGCCGAGAACGCGGGACAGGAACTCCACCACCGCATCGTGATCGAAGATCTCCGCATCGACGAAGGGCGACGCGAAGGGTACCTGGACGTTATAGCGGAATCGGCCGCGGGGTGGGAGTTCGCCCTGCCTCTCGATGTCGGCGTCGCGAATGGGCGCCCAGGCTTCGAGGATGTGGTCGAGCTTGTCGTGGGGAATCAGGCCGTCGAAGACGGTGAAGCCGTTGATTCGCCACTCCTGCAGTTTCTGGTCGATGTCGTAGTCGTGAGACATGGCCGTCCTTTGGCGTGCGCGGGAAAATAGGGAATTGGCACCGAGGTGGCGACTGCGAGCGCGGTGCAAGGCGGACGCATGCTGGCACAGCGTGGGAAGGGGTGCCGCGGATGGAGTTTGCACAAGTTGCCAGGAACTTTCCCGCCCGTCTATTATTTCTGACTGCGGGGCAGGGAGGAGAGACTACCATGACTATCGCCATCACCGACAAGATGCGAGAGGAACTGCACGGACCCGGGTTTACGGTCGTCGAAGGTGTGCTCGACGCCGGCGCCTGCAGCCGGGTCGAAGAGGGGATGGACGAGGTAGCGCGGCGCTGCCGGGAAGCGCGCGGGGCATCGCCTGGCACCAGCGTGAGCCTGCGCAACGCGGTTGCCCGGCACGAAGCGCTTCTCGACCTGGTCGATCACCCGGACATCCTGCCGCTGGTGGTCGACGTAATGGGCTGGAATATCCAGAACCGGGACAGCGTCTTCGATTACAAGGCACCGGCTTCCACGCCGGTCGAGACCGATCGGTTGTCGTTGGGGTGGCATTTCGACTACGAGGAGGAGTTCGCTGGAACGACGGTAGACGGCACGATGCCACTGCTGGACTTCAAGGTCGGGTGGAACATCTCCGACCATACCGAAACGGGGCACAGTACGATTCTTCTGGTGCCCGGCAGCTTCCGCGGGAATCGCGCGCAGCGGGCGAAGTGGGAGTCCCGGCTCGATCCGGGCAACGTCTTCGAGCTGCGGGTGCCGGCGGGCAGCGTCCTGCTGTGGCGCCCGACCCTGCTGCACCGCGTCAGCCCCAACCGCTCGGCCCATTTCCGCAAGGCTCTCTACATCAGCTACGGACCGCGCTGGATACGGCCGAGCGGGCATGTCGAACAGGATCCGGCGCTGATCGCGCGCAGTTCGCCCATCCGCCGGCAGCGGCTGGGGGCGATGGGCGATCTCTCCGACCCGCTGGGTGCCGATCCGGCCGGGGCGCCCTCTTCGCAACGCTGGTTCACCGACGGCTGGGAATCGGTGCCCCTGAAGGCCTGGACCGAAGCGCGCACCGGTTCCGGGCCGTGCGACTGGGGACTGGGTTTCGGCGCCACCTACACCAAGGGGCCGGGCTTCGAGTTCACTCAGCTTGACGTTCCGGAGGGGACGGGATGAAGTCCGCGACGAGCGGAGTGAAGGGTCTGGGGCGCCCCCGGGAGGATCGGGCCAGGGAGGGCTCGCGGCGCGCCTCCGGGGGCTGTGCCGACCTGGTCGTGCTCCGCACCGGCAGCGAGGAGGGGGTGAAGTTCGCTGCCGCCGAGCTGGCGCGTTACCTGGCGCAGGTGCGCGGCAGAGAAGTGGCCTGCGAGTGGCGGCGCCGGTACGATGCCGGCCCGGGGCTTTGGGTCGGCGTGGCATCGCACCTCGACGGTGCTGTGCCGCTGGACCGGCTGACGGCTGCCGACGCTCTCGACGACGCCCTGTTCGTCGACGTTTCAGGGAATGCCGGAGTCATCTCGGGCAGCAATGGGCGGAGCGTCCTGTTCGCGGTCTACCGCTACTTGGAAGCGCTGGGCTGCAGGTGGTTCCGCCCGGGTAAGGATGGGGAGTTCGTGCCGCGCCTGCGGGCGCTGCCCCGCGCCGAGATCCGGATGCTGGAGCGCCCGTCGGCGCGACACCGCTGCATCTGCATCGAGGGGGCCTGCTCGATCCGGCACGTGCGGGACATGATCGACTACGCCGCCCGCCGTGGCTTCAACGCCTACTTCCTGCAGTTCCGCAACGCTTACACCTTCTTCGAGCGCTGGTACGGCAGGGAGAATCCCAACGGCCGCACCGACTACACGACTGCCGACGCGGCGCGGGCCTGGGAGCGGGCCAAGTCCGAGGCCCGGCGCCGCGGGATCCTGCTGCACACCGTCGGTCATGGCTGGACCTGCGAGCCTTTCGGCATCTCCGGGCTGGAGTGGGCGCCCACGAAACAGCGGATTCCGCCGCCGGTGGTTCGCCACCTGGCCCGGATCGACGGGCGTCGCGGGCTCTACCAGGGGACACCGCTGAACACCAACCTGTGCTATTCCAGTCCGCGCGTGCGGCGGATCATGGCGGCGGCGGTCGCCGACTACGCCGGCGAGCATCCAGACGAGGAGTTGGTCCACGTATGGCTGGCCGACGGCACCAACAACCAGTGCGAGTGCGCCCGCTGCGGCGGCGCCCGTCCCAGCGACTTCTACGTGCAGATCCTCAACCAGATAGACGTGCTGCTGACGGCGCGGCGATTGGAGACGCGGATCGTCTTCCTCGCCTACGTCGACCTGTTATGGGCGCCGCAGGTTGAGAAGATCGCGAACCCGGACCGCTTCACCCTGATGTTCGCACCCATAACCCGCTCCTTCACCGCGCCGTTGCTGACCGAGGAGGCCAGGCGCAGCAAGCCTGTTGCCCGCCTGCCGCCGTACCGGCGCAACCGGCTGGTGTTTCCCCGTGACACTGAGGAGAATCTGCGCTTCCTCGATCAGTGGCGGCGGTCGTTCGCCGGCGACTGCGAGGATTTCGACATACACCTGATGTTAGATCCGACAAGTGATCCCTCGGGAAAGAAGATCGTGACAGTGCTGTACAGGGGCCTGTGGGACCTGG